>CAMKQN010000075.1:0-9967 GCA_946414935.1 uncultured Bacteroidales bacterium | reverse complement strand
CTAGGCGCAGGTCTGCAAAACCTGTCACAGTGGTTCGATTCCGCTACGCACCTCCCCAAATGCCTCTGAACATACCTCAGGGGCATTTGCTATATCTATGCTTTTTTATATCTTTGCCAGCATTATAGTCAAGCTGTAACTATGTTATTATGAGCGTAATACTTATCACGGGGGCAAGCAGCGGCATAGGATACGATACGGCTGAGATGCTTGCACGGCAGGGGCACACGGTCTATGGAGCTGCCCGAAGGATCGAGAAGATCGAGGAATTGCGGGATGCAGGAGTCCATCCGCTTCAGATGGATGTCACCGACGAAGAATCCATGCGGGCGGGAGTGAAATCCGTGCTGGATGCCGAAGGGCGCATCGACGTCCTGATCAACAACGCCGGCTACGGTTACTTCGGCGCCATAGAGACCACTCCCCCGGAAGACGCCCGCAGGCAGTTGGAAGTCAATGTTTTCGGGCTTTCAATGCTCACCGCCCTGGTACTCCCCGGTATGCGCGAAAGGCACAGTGGACGCATCATCAACATAGCTTCCGTAGCCGGACGCGTTTGTATGTATTTCGGGGGCTGGTATCATGTCTCCAAGTATGCAGTGGAGGCTTTCAGCGATTCTCTGCGTATAGAGATGAAGCCTTTGGGGGTTGATGTAGTACTCATAGAGCCGGGCGGCATACATACCAACTGGGGCATCATAGCCGCCGACCACCTTAAAAAATCTTCGGAAGGCAGCGCATACGAAAAGGAGGCCGCAAATGAAGCTGAAATAATGCATTATGCCTATAGCTCAGACTTTCTGACCGACCCTTCACGTGTGGCCAAGGCAATATGCAAGGCCGTGAACAGCAAACGTCCGCGCGTACGCTACATCCTGGGCGCGGGAGCCCGCACCCTGCTTTTCCTGCACGCAGTGCTCCCCTCCCGCTGGTGGGATGCGATGATGCGTCTGGGAGGCCGGATGAAAATACGCAAGTAGTTAATATACAGGGAAGTATTTCTCCGCGTACGCTTTTATGTATGCGCGGAGAGCCTCTCCTTCGACTATGGTGATATCGTCCAGCAAGCCAAGCACGAAGCGACCTGCTCCCTCCATCATGAATATCTCCGTATCCAGCAGCCACTGGTCGCCGTCAGCTTTCAGGCAGCGTGAAGACAAAGGGTATTCCTCCACCAGCAAATTCCTGGCTTTCAGGCTCATACGCAACACTATGCGAACCGGGTCCCAGCCTGAGGTACGGAAAATGTCAACTTTGGCTTGACGGTGACCCG
The DNA here is from genome assembly GCA_946414935.1 of uncultured Bacteroidales bacterium. Taxonomy (GTDB): domain Bacteria; phylum Bacteroidota; class Bacteroidia; order Bacteroidales; family UBA932; genus Cryptobacteroides. The sequence continues at coordinate 8,694 of CAMKQN010000075.1, read as the reverse complement.
CTTCGTTAGTCCAGGCTTCATCAAGCAACTCCACTTCGCCTATCCTGGACACTTTGAAGGTCTTGTTTCGGCCATCTTCCAAATCATAAGCCCACACGTCTTCGTAGTCGGCAGTGAAAGCGAAGGGCTCTATGATACGATTGCGTATAGTATGAGAGTGACCGGATTCGTAATCATGAAGGATTACCTTGAATTTATCCTGCGCGGCCCTGCCAAGAGCTTCCACGTGGGCGGCATTGTTCTTGTGCCCCACGAAATCGGCTATGCTTGTAGAACGGTAGATAGCAGATAGTTTCTGCTTCAGGTTAGCCTTCAGGCTGTTGGTCGGAACAAGCTGATCTATAAGGGAATTTACCAGGTATGCTTCTTCCTCGGAGAAGTATATCAGTTTCTCCAGTTCCACTGTTTCCTTGGGCATTCTGCCCAGTTTGTAAACGTCTCCGTACAACTTTGCCACCGAGAATCCGGCACTCTTGAAAGTGTCCAGATAGCGATACACAGTTCTGGGCGACATTTCCAGCCTGTCGGCCAACTCCCCTATAGTATAGTCGATATTGCCCGACAGATACTTCATCAGACGCAACATTCTTTCCAATTTCGGCTGGTCCATAAACACTAGTTTAGACGATTTTTTTGCAGCATAATGGCCAGCAAGGCGAAGAAACCGAGGGCGAAAGGATAATACAGATGTCCGATAATAGCGGTCGCAGATACCCCGGCGAGCCCAGAGGCCATAAGCATCTGGGCTCCATATGGGATAAAGCCCTGGATCAGGCAGGAGAAAGTATCAAGTACGCTGGCGGTGCGGCCGGGATCCAGCTTGAACCGGACGGAAATGTCTCTCGCCAGCGGCCCTGACGTAATGATGGCGATGGTATTGTTGGCCGTGCACACATTCACCAGGCAAATCATGGCGGCAATACTCAGATACGCAGCGCGCGGACCGCTGATGCGCCTGGTCAAACCGCTGATAATGAATGCCATACCACCGTTGTACCGAATCAGTTCCAGCATTCCTCCGGCAAGCAGGGTGACTATAATCAACTCTCCCATCCCGGAAATACCGCCGCCCGCCGACACCATCCAGCCAACGAAATCGAAGCTCCGGTAGGCAAATCCGATAATGCCGTTCGCCAATATGCCTAAAGCCAGGACCACCGTTACATTGAGCCCGGCAAGAGCCAGCCCTATAACTATAAAGTAAGGCAGCATTTTCACCCAATCCACTTCCAGCGCCTCCACGGAAGCGGACATTCCGCTTCCGAGCACCACATAGACCACCGTAACCACTAGCGCCGCCGGAGCAGCTATCAGCAAGTTCTTGCGGAATTTCTCTCTCATAGGCACGCCCTGGCTCCTGGTTGCCGCGACCGTAGTATCGGAAATAAACGACAGGTTATCCCCGAAAAAGGCCCCTCCCACCACTATTGCAGTAACGAGCGGCACTCCGGTACCTATCTGGGCCGCTATGCCGGAGGCCACCGGCACCAGAGCCACAATAGTCCCGACGCTGGTCCCGATAGCCATCGAAATAAAGCACGATGCAAGGAACAAACCTGCAAACAAGAAGCGCGGCGGCAGGATGCGAAGAGTGAAATGCACCGTGGCATCAATGGCGCCTATGTCCTTCGCACTGGCGGCAAATACTCCGGCCAGCACGAAAATCCAAATCATCAGCATCACATCCGGATGCCCCGAACCCCGGGAAAAGATGGCAATGCGGCCGTCCATATCGAAGCGGGAACGGATCCCGTTGCCGTTTGCCGGACTCTTGGTGATAATCAAAGCATAAATGGACGCCACCAGAAAGGCTGATGTCACAGGCACCTTATAGAAATCCCCCGCGATCAGCGAAGTAAGCAGATACACCGCAAGGAACACAAACAGCGGACTCACCGCCAGCCAGCCGTTCATTTTGTGAGACATACTTTGATCATCCATGGCTAACAAATATAACAATTATTCATTAATAGCAAGTTTTTTGTACATTTGCCCTATTAGCGAATCTTTATGGAACCTTACGAAATCGAAGCCTCCGAACAGCTTGAAGCCTTGCTTTTAGGCAGCGTTAAAGCCGGTTTCCCCTCCCCGGCCGAAGATGTGCGGGAGAAATTGGACCTGGTGAAGCTGCTGGTGCGTCACAATGCATCCACATTTTTCTTCCGCATAGACGGAGTGTCTATGGTGGACGCCGATATGGATGAAGGTGATATAATAATCGTGGACCGTGCGGTGGACCCGTATGACGGCTGCAAGGCGGTTTGCTTCATAGACGGCGAATATACCGTAAAGAAAGTGAGCATCAAGGAAAACGGCGCCGTGCTTCTGCCCTGCAACGAGAAGAACCGCAAGTTCAAGCCCATCCCCGTGGGCCCCGACGACGAGTTTCTCATCTGGGGGGTAGTAACATATATCATCAAAAAGGTCTGACCGTGTTCGCCCTTGCCGACTGCAACAATTTCTTCGCTTCCTGCGAAAGAGTTTTCCGGCCTGAACTGAACGGAAAACCGGTCATCGTGCTCAGCAACAACGACGGCTGCGCAGTGGCCCGGTCCAACGAGGCCAAGGCACTCGGCATAAAGATGGGTGCACCTTTTTTCCAGATACGGAGCATTGTGGAAAAGCACGGGGTGGCGGTATTCAGTTCCAACTTTGCGCTCTACGGAGATATGTCGCACCGGGTGCAGGAGGTACTTAGAGGCTACGCACCGGCCGTGGAGCAATACTCCATCGACGAGGCCTTCCTCGACCTCCGGGGTATGAGGATTGAGGATTTCGACGCCTACGCCAAAGAGATTTCCCAGACCTGCCGCAAGCTCACCGCCATCCCGGTTTCCGTTGGCATCGCTCCCACCAAGACGCTGGCCAAGATTGCCTCCAAGCTCTGTAAGCAGTATCCTAAACTGAAGGGCGGATGCTATATGCACCTGCCGGAGGATATAGAGAAGGTTCTCCGGCGTTTTCCGGTATCCGACGTGTGGGGCATAGGCCGGCGGAGTGCAGCCAAGCTTGCCAGGATGAACGTACAAACTGCCTGGGACTACACACTGTTGCCGGAAATAGCTGTGAGAAAGCAGTTTGCCCTTCCCGGACTACGCACTTGGAAAGAGTTGAAGGGCATTCCCTGCATAGAATTCGAAGACATTATAGAGCCAAGGCAGACTATCTGCGTCTCCCGGAGTTTCGCCAAGGAGATTACTGATCTGCCGCTGCTTTGCGAGCAAGTTGCAAACTTCGCGGAAGGCACAGTGGAGAAACTTCGTTCCCAGCGCTCAATGGCTCTTGAGCTGGCCGTTTTCGCGTTCACCAACCGGTTTAAAGAGAATGCGCCCCAGACCTATGGCTCGCAACTGGCCGTATTGCCTGACGGAAGTGCGGATCACGGCACCATAGTATCGGCTGCGGTGGGAGCCGCAAAAGCCTTGTACCGGCCAGGATACGGCTACAAAAAAGCCGGAGTGGTGATTACCAGACTGGTACAAGCATGTGACTATAGCAGGTCGCTCTTTGCAGACGATGCGGCTGACGAGAAAGAAGCCAGGATTTCGCAGAGCATTGACACAATCAACCGCAATTTCGGCCGGGGCGCGATACTCTTCGGAGTACAGGGCGAGGGCCGCATCCGGATGTCCCGGGAGCACCAGTCTCCCCATTATACGACCCTTTGGGAAGACATTCCCAAGGTTTCGGTAAAGTAATTTGTTATATTTGCACAGTAATACTAAGCCAGATTCTTATGAACAACAAGCTAAAGCGGGTTTTAACCGTAGTTGCTGCAATCTTTATCGCAATCCCCCTCGCCGCCGTTTTCGGGGAACGCGACCTTGGGCACACCATCCATACCCTGCGCCTGGAACTCCGTCATGACTACCAGAAACGTCTCGCCGCCAACAAGATTTTTTCCGACCAATACCGGAGCCAGAGGCGCGAGATGATTTCTACCATGAAGAAGTGCAACGAGCTGTCGCTGATGCTGTACTCCCAAAAGCAAGACTATACATTCGACCTTACTTATGCCCTCGAATCTGTAACCAAGGAATACAACGAGTACAAGTCCAACCGACTCCCTTACGACCAGATAGTCAGCCGGCTCGACTGGGATATCGACCGTTACGCCCGCCTGGTGGAATCCCTCCGCAGGATACCGCCGGAGCTGGAATCTGTAGATATAGTTCCGGACAGCCTTGCTTATCACAACGACAGCCTTGCCGTACTCAACAAGCGACTGGCTCCGATTCACGGCACAAGGCGGCAGATTACCGGCAGGATGCTGGATTCCCTCGGTACGGACAGGCCTTTCCTGCTTGAAGGTGAGGAATCGATAGACCGTGACTCCTGCATCTTTTATGCGGCCGAACTGCTTAAGATGTGCGCGGAAAACAAAGAGCGCATCATACGCGACAGCACCCACTACCAGCGTACCTTCCTGAGACTGAAAGAATCGTACGATTATGCCCAGCAGCGGTACAACACTCTGCAAAACCGCATTTTCATAATCGGCCAGACACCTTATACAAAGATACTCAAAAACTTCGGGCGCTACTGGAAACGCGCCGCTCAAGACATAAAGGAGAAATACCGGTTCTACGATACCGGAGAGCCGGATCCGGAGAAAGAAGGACTGTCTCTTTGGCAAGGGCCTGCATTGCTGATCTTTGTACTTTTCCAATTTATCCTGCTGTTATTCTTGATGCTCATTGTGGCGGTAGCTTTCAAGCTGCTCGTCCATTTCGTCAAACCGTTACAGACCGCGATACACAAGGACCAGCATTTCAGCATTATATTGCTTACTGCAATTATTATCAACGGACTTCTTACCTTGAAATCTCATGAAAGCGCATCGTCTTTCATGGATTCCGCTGACAGTCTTATAGGTACCTACCTCTGGCTGCTGGGCGCCATAGTTGCTTCCCTGCTCATTAGGCTGAAGCCCGACAAACTCAAGGGCGGCATGAGGATTTACCTTCCCATGATGATTATGGCCGTGCTGGTAATCAGCCTTCGCATAGTCTTCATGCCTAACTCGATGATGAACATACTGTTCCCGCCCATCCTGCTGGTTTTCCTGGTCTGGCAATTGATTAACTGCCTGAGAGTCAGGGCAAGCGCTCCCGGCATAGACAGGTTCATGGGCTGGATGTCCCTAGCAGTTATCGTTGCAGCCTTCGTGACCGCCTTCGTGGGATACATCTATTTCGGACTGCTCATCATGATCTGGTGGTTCTTCGAAATGGCCGTGATTCTTACCCTGATTACTACTGCCCACCTGCTCGAACTGTTCAAGGAAAAATTCCTGAACAAGCATATTGACGAGTATAAGAAGAGCCTAACTTTCGTAAGCGCGGCGGAACGCGAGAACCTGTTGTTCGGGGCAACCTGGTTTTATGACCTCGTGAAGGATATCCTCCTGCCTGTACTGGCGCTGGTTTCTTTCCCCTTCTGCATCAAGCGCTCCCTGGGCGTATTCGACTTCACGGACCTCTTCCAGACCATTTTCCGGACTCCGTTCGTAAACCTGGCCAGCACGGACGGCTCTCCCATGCTCAGGCTGTCTTTCAGCAGCATCGTCATAGCACTGGCCCTGTTCTTTGTTTTCCGCTACATCAATTATGCCGCCTACGCCATATTCCAGAACGTCCGTTACGCCACTTATATGAGGCAGTATGGCCGCAAGACGGTACGTAAGGACGAAATCAACTTCTCATTGGGGAAAAGCATCATCAGCATTCTTGTGTGGTTCATCTATATCATCACCGTGATAGTGATGCTGCGGATACCTACATCCTCTCTGACCGTCATAGCAGGAGGTCTGTCTGCCGGTATCGGTATCGCTTTAAAGGACGTTTTGAACAACTTTATCTACGGTATCCAGCTGATGTCCGGGCGTATGAAGGTTGGTGACTGGATAGAGTGCGACGGAGTTCGCGGCAGAGTTACCAAGATAAGCTACCAGAGCACCCAGATAGAGACCATTGAAGGGGCTGTAATATCGTTCCTTAACGCCACTCTGTTTAACAACAACTTCAGGAACCTTACCAGGAACAACGCCTATGAATTCGTTAAGATTGTGGTGGGCGTGAGCTATGGAACGGACGTGGAAAAGGTCCGGCAGGTATTGGTAGATGCTATGCAAGAGATGCGGACCAAAGACAATTACGGACGCGAGGTGGTTGATCCGAAGAAAGGGGTGTATGTGGTGTTTGACGGCTTCGGCGACAGTTCAGTGAATATCGCCGTGAAACAGTATATCCTGGTAGCGGAGAAGATCAGCTATGTCGACAGAGCCAAGGAAGTTATCTACGCCGCCTTGAACAATGCCGGCATAACTATCCCGTTCCCTCAGTGCGACATACACGTAACACAAGATATTTCATAACTATAAACCAGCGATGGATAGAAGACGTTTTATCGGGACATTAGGACTCGCTGCCGCGGCAGGAGCCTCTATGCCGGCCTTGAGTTCTTGTTCTGGCCCCCACGAAGCCTCCGGGCTCGGAGAAGTAAAAGAGTCATATCAGGCCGACCTTCTTGTAGTAGGAGGCGGCCCTGCCGGCGTCTGCGCGGCTGTAGCGGCCGCCCGCAAGGGATTGAAAGTACTGCTGGTGGATAACGGCAACTGCCTCGGCGGCATGGGGACAAAAGGCCTGGTCGGGCCTTTCATGACCTGCTACGACGCAGCGGGAGAGAATATGATAATCCACGGCCTGTTCGAAGAAATAGTTGACAGGCTCATCGCCGAAGGAGGTGCTATCCACCCTTCCAAGATACGCCAGGGCACAGAATATACCGCCTGGATAAGCGAAGGCCACGACCACTGTACTCCTTTCGACCCGGAAATCCTGAAAAAAGTTTACGACCGCCTTTGCGCAGAGGCTGGCGTGAAAGTACTTTTCCATGCTAGCTTCGTAAGCCCGATAATGAAAGGCCGAAAAATACAGGGCGCCGTGCTGCTTACACCCTCCGGGCTGGAAGCCGCACGGGCCAAATTGGTCATAGATGCTACCGGAGACGGCACTGTGGCCTACCGTGCCGGCGCCCCGTGCGTATTCGGAGACCCCGAAAGCGGACGCGTCCAGCCTGCATCGTTGTTTTTCCACATAAACAATGTGGACACATACCGGCTGATTGCCGATGTAGTCCCCCACCTGCCGGAGTTCCGGCGCGTCAACGGGGTAAGCTACCGTTGCCTCCACTGGAGGGTGGCTGAAGCCGAAGCCGCCGGCGAATGGGACCTCGCCCGGAAGTCGGTAAACATCTGGCGCTCAGTGGAGAAGGACCAATGGGTAGTGAACTGCACCCGCATCCACGGAGTGGACGCCACCAATTGCGAGAGCCTCACCGACGCCGAAGTCGAAGGCCGCCGCCAGGTAGAGGAACTGATGAATTTCTTCCACAAGTACGTACCCGGATGCGAGGTAGCTACGCTGATGGGCACCGGCTCCACTATGGGCATACGCGAATCCCGCCACGTCCATGGCGACTTCGTGCTGCCGGTACAAGATCTGATAGACGGAGTGATTCCTGAAGACAATATTCTTCTGAGTGCCAACTCAATAGATGTACACGGCGCGATGGGAGGTCCCGCAGGCGGCCTGTACATGCCTATAAAGAAGAACATGTACGGAGTACCGTACCGCTGTCTGGTGCCCAAGGATGTTGAAGGCCTGCTGCTTGCCGGACGCTGCATCAGTGCCGACTCCGCCGCCGCAGGCGCAATTCGTGTAATGCCTCCTGCAATGGCTATAGGCCAGGCGGCAGGCATAGCGGCGGCTCTTTGCCTGGCCTCCGGAGCGTCGCCGGCCAGCCTTGACTACGCTGACTTGAAGCCCGCCCTGCTTGAGCAGAAAGTGTTTCTTGGTTAATCGCGTATGCTGCTGAGTCTGTTGTACGTACTCATTTCCGGCATCGCCCTGCCGGTAGGAGGCATCCAGATGCAATACTTGTGGCGCAACCAGCTGGGGGACGTGTATTCGCTCGGACTCGGCAGCGCCGCATGTCTTGGAGCCGCTGCCGCCACCATGTCGGGATGGTGTTCGTTGACCGTCGGGAGTTTCATCTGTACGCTCATCTGCACCATAGTCTGCTTTTTTGTAACCCTGCGGGTAAATACCCAGAGCCTGATTACCTTCGGTATCCTGTTCGGCACCTTCATAGGTTCTCTGGGCACTATAGTAGTAACAAATGCGCCCAACGGAGAGCTTCTGAAACAGTATTACCTATGGGGCGCCGCAAACTTCCGGCTGGAAGGAGTAACTACTTGGGACATAGTATTTTCCCTCTGCCTGTTCGGTATCGGTATCACTGCCGCCCTGCTGGACAGCGGGCGCCTTACCCGGCATTTCCGCGGCGAAACAGAACTCAGCAAGATCCACAAGGCGATGAGCTTGCTGGCCATAATGTTCCTGGTTACCAGCGCGGTAAGCATCTGCGGTCCCATAGGGTTCATATCCCTGGGCGTTCCCAACCTCAGCCGCATTCTCTGCAAAAAGGAAGATATTCGCTTACACTACCTCATTTCTTCCGCCATGGGTACCGGCCTGCTGCTCATAACATATCTCGTGGTGCAGTATGTCAACTTCGGAATATACCTTCCCATCAGCGCCACAATGGCCATCATAGCCCTGCCGCTGATGGCAATTCTTTTCGTGAAACGATAAGAATTGCCATTCTCCTTCTGAACCCCCGCCAGCTGTC
>CAMKQN010000074.1:0-10239 GCA_946414935.1 uncultured Bacteroidales bacterium | reverse complement strand
ACCTTCTTCATTACGGCAAGGATTTCCGATTTGGCGTTGGGCGCCCAACCGCTGTAACCGCCTGTGAAGCGTATGTTTACTCCCGCCAGCTTGCATACGGACTCCATCCTGGAAGCCAAGGCTGCCTTTGCACTGTCGACCGAACTGCGCATCAAGCATTTCATTGAGAACTCACCCCGGTAAATCTTCACCATTGCAAGGTTGTTGGACGTTTCAACCATACCGGGCATAGCGTCGCTCATGCGTTCTACACCGTCGGGGCAGGCGAGGATGCAGCGCACAAAGCGTAGCGCGGCCTCTTCGCTGACGTATTTGCAGTCTTCTGGATCGCACACTTCGCCCGGGGCCGGAGCGTAGGGTTCGAAAATGACGGCAAGATTAGGGTCGGTAGCGGCGTACTCAGCCTTCAACTCGGCAGCGACGCGTGCGACAGCGCGTTTTGCCGCAACGAGCTTGGCCTTGGGAACATAAACGGTAGCGAACGCTTCGCGGGGAATGGCATTGCGGAGGGTGCCGCCTTCCAGGTCGATGAGTTTAACGTCGTGCTTGCTGAGCAGCGGCAGCAGGACTCGTGCCATGAGGCGGTTGGCGTTGGCTCGGCACAGAATGATATCCATACCCGAGTGACCTCCCTGACAGCCCTTGACGGTGAGGCTCCAGCACTCATGACCGCGAGGCTCTTTCTTGCGGCGGTATCTTGCGCTGGCAGAGGCGTCAAGCCCACCGGCACAACCTACGTAAAGTTCACCTTCGGTTTCGGAATCCAGGTTGATGAGAATGTCTCCTTTGAGCACTCCGCTCTTCAGCCGCTGTGCTCCGGTCATACCGGTCTCTTCATCGTAAGTCGCCAGAATTTCTATGGGACCGTGCTTCACCTCCGGAGATTCGGCAACAGCCATAGCCAAAGCCAGTCCGAGGCCGTTGTCGGCTCCAAGCGTAGTGCCTTTGGCGCGAAGCCAGTCTCCGTCAACCACAGTCTCGATAGGGTCTTTCAGGAAATCATGGGCCACATCTGCGTTCTTTTGGGGAACCATGTCCATATGGCCTTGAAGCACGACGGTTTTTAGCTTCTCGTAGCCCGGGCTTGCCGGGACACGCATGATTACGTTTCCGGTTTCGTCGGCAAAAGCCTCCACCTTATGCTCCGCAGTCCAGTCGAGTAGGAACTTGCGTACTATTTCCTCGTGTTTGGAAGGGCGGGGACAGCGTGTAAGAGCGTAGAAATTATTCCACACTACTGATGGTTGTAAGTCTTTGATTGTCATATCTATAATAATTATGTGCCAAGAGTCTTGCCTGGTTTTTTCCAGCGCCTGTGGGTCCAGAGATAATTCCAGGGCTGGGCTTTGATGTCCTCCTCCAGCAATTTGTAATACTGCTTCATTATATCTTCTGCGCTCATGGCGGAAGCGTTGTCGCAGATGGGAATGTACCTTATCTTGTACAGTCCACGCCGTTCCTGAGGCATGCTCAAGTAGCACACGGACATTCCCAGCTTGCGTGCTATTTCGGCTGCTCCTTTCATCGACTGGCATCGCTGGTTCAGGAAGTCCACTTCCATCCGCCCCTTTGCTTCGATATAGGGATGCTGGTCCGTGATGAAGTTGTACATTATCTTCTCCGCCTTATGCTTCAGTACGAAGCGCAACACTTTTCCAGTCTCCAGATAACCGGGAAAGTTCCCGGGGTCGTAAAGGTTGGCTATGCGGTTGGACTTAAAGATACGGTTCCAAGTCCCGCTGGACTGGGGCAGATACACCACGGCATAATTCCGCTCGTTGATGTGCAGGGGCATGCCGCTGTAATTGTAGGACTGAATCCCTCCGATCAGTTCCCAGTTTCCGGTATGGGACATAAGAATCATCACGCTGGGAGAAAGCTCATAGAGCCGGTTGATTTCTTCGGGATTCTCTATTTCCACCAGGTGTTGCCTGTGGAGACGTTCTACGCTGCGGCATCCGCCGAACCATACAAATTCTCCTATCTGTTCCCCCAAGTGGCGGTAAAAGCGGTCCTTTACCTGTTTCAGCTCCTTATAATCCATTTCGGGAAAACTTCTTGCAAGATTTGCGCTGATCACATCGGTCCGGTAGCGGAATACTTTTTCCGCAAGCCAGGAAACGAAGCGCCCCAGGGCATAATGCGCCTTTAGCGGCAAAAACGACAGCAGGCGCAAGCAAAACTGCAAGATGTATCCCAAAACTATCTTCTTTGATAGGTGTACCTGACTTCTCTCTGAAGGATGGGAATGTACAAAGTAGCCTTGAGGACCATCTCTTTACGGGTGAGGGTTACCAAATCATAGAGATTGTCTCCTCCGATGATGAGATGGGGCGGGTTGAAGCTGAACGATGATTTGGTTTCGCGGTTTCCGCTGACTGAGGTGTAGGAGTCTTGGGCGATAACGATGTAATCTCCGTTAGTACTTTTGGTAGTAGTCTCTGTGCCGTCGCCTAAAACGACGGTGGTGGATACCAGGTCCCAGGTTCCTATCAGGTCTTTGCTGCCTGCGTTCTTGATTTCGGTGTCACAAGAGCTTAACGATACTGCAAGGAGCAGTGCGGATAAAGCATAAATCAATTTTTTCATAGCGATATTATTAAATGTTGATATCTTCCAATTCTTCTTCGCTGCGCAGGTTGGCGCGTATGAAATTCTGGCGGTCTATGGTATTGTCGCCCATATAGAAATTCATGATGTCGGCAATGGATTCCTCCTCCGCCAGGCTGACGGGATCCAGCCTCATGTTCTCTCCGATGAAATCCGAAAACTCGTCCGGGCTGATCTCTCCAAGTCCTTTGAAGCGGGTGATTTCCACTCCGGTCTTAAGTGCGGCTATGGCGCTTTCCTTCTCTTCGGCAGTGAAGCAGTAGCGGTTTTCCTTCTTGTTGCGGACCCGGAACAGAGGTGTCTGGAGAATATGGACGTGCCCGCGCCGGATAAGGTCCGGGTAATACTTCATGAAGAATGTGAGAATAAGCATGCGGATGTGCATTCCGTCATCGTCGGCATCGGTCGCTACTATGATGTTGTTGTAGCGCAGGTTGTCCAGGTCGTCCTCTACGCCGAGAGCGTTGATGAGCAGGTTCAGCTCCTCGTTCTCGGCCACTTTCTTGCGGCTTTCCTTATAGCTGTTGATGGGTTTGCCCCTCAGGCTGAAAACGGCTTGGTAATTGGCGTTGCGGGCCTTGGTGATGGTTCCGCTTGCAGAATCACCCTCGGTTATGAAAATGCTCGATTTCTCTATGTTCTCCTGAGTCTTTTCGGTGACTTTGTCACAGAAATGGAAACGGCAGTCGCGCAGTTTGCGGTTGTAAACATTGGTCTTTTTGTTGCGCTCGCGGGTTTTCTTCTGTATGCCGGAAATCTCTTCGCGTTCCTGCTGGGAAGCCTTGATCTTCTCTTCTATGATGGGCACCAGCTCTTTGTGGATGCGCAGGTAATTGTCCAGGTTCTTTGATACGAAATCGTTGACGAAGCTCCGGATGGTGGGCCCGATGTCTGTCTTGAGCACCCCGTGTTCGTCCCGGCTCTGCTTCTCCCACATATAGTTGGAACCCAGCTTGGTCTTGGTCTGGCCTTCGAAATTGGGCTCCTGTATCTGTATGCTGATGGCTCCCACTATGCCTTGACGGCAGTCTGCAGGCTCGTAGTTCTTTTTGAAGAAGTCCTTGAAAGTCTTGGCTATAGCCTCACGGTATGCGGCCAGATGGGTGCCTCCGTCGCGGGTGTTCTGTCCGTTTACGAAGGACGAAATATTCTCCCCGTAAGCATTGCCGTGGCTGAGCACTATTTCAATGTCTTCGCCCTCCAGGTGAATAGGCGGGTAAAGCGGTTCTTCGCTGAGGTTCTCGTTCACCAGGTCAAGCAGGCCGTTCTCGGATTTATACGAGGTCCCGTTCAGTATGAGCGTCAGGCCGCGTTTGAGGTAGGAGTAGTTTTTCACCATGGTCTCAACGAAATCCATGTTGTAATGGAAATCGCCGAACATCATCTTGTCCGGGTAGAAGCGGACCAGGGTGCCGTCCTTTTCCTTGGTAGGCCCTTTCCCGCTGTCTTTCAGCTCTCCCCGTTCGAAACTGGCCCAGGAACACTCCCCGCCGCGGTGCGAACATACGTAGAAGTGTTCCGAGAGGGCGTTCACGGCTTTGGTGCCCACACCGTTCAGGCCTACTGACTTCTTGAACGCCTTGTCGTCAAACTTTCCGCCGGTGTTCAAGATGCTGACGGCTTTCACGACGGAGTCCAGGGGAATGCCACGGCCGAAGTCGCGCACGGTCACTTCGTTGTTTTCGATGGTAATCTGTATCTGCTTACCGTTGCCCATCGCGAACTCGTCGATGGAATTGTCCACCACTTCTTTGAGCAGAACGTATATTCCGTCTCCGATATTGTTGCCGTTGCCGAGACGCCCGATATACATTCCTGGGCGCATCCGGATATGCTCGACGCCTTCGAGGGTGATTATATTGTCGTCTGTATAGTTTTGCGTCATATCCTACAAAGATAGCAAAAAAATCCTATTGACGTTTGACTTTCAAAACTTGCTTGAGGGCGTTGACTTGGGAAATCACCTTGTCCAGCTCCGTAGAAGAGGGCACCAGAATGCGCATAGTTATCTCATAAGTACCCGCCCTGTAGTTTTCGTTGACGTTGAACGAGCGTATCGAAGCCCGGAACTGCCCCACTACGTCCATGATGCCTGGCAATACGGAATGTTCCATTTCGCTGGTGATGGACAAAGTGGCGAGGAAACTGCCGGCGGCGGCGTTGTCCTGCCAGACCACTTTCTGGATACGGTAGGGATAGCGCTCTATCAGCCTTGCCGCATTGGGGCATGAGATACGGTGGATTTTTATGCCTGCACTGCGGGTTACGAAACCGAAGACATCATCTCCGAACACCGGATTGCAACAGGCAGACATCTTGTAATCCAGGCCTTTGACATTCTTGGCGTTCAGTACCAGTATGTCTTCTCCGGTATTGCTGTAGGGGAGGGATTTTTCTTTTACGCTATGTTCTTGTACGCCGCTGTCGTCCTTCTGTGAGGCCGATTTATCGACTATGAAAGCCTTGATGTCGTTGATGTCAACTTCGCCTGTCGCTATGGCCGCCATGAACCCCAGTACGGAATTGTACCTGTGAGCCTTCATGTACTCAGTCTGCATGCCGTCGGGGAATTCCAGCTTCCAGTTTTTCAGGCGTCTTTCGAGTATTTCCCGGCCTTCCGCCGCTTTCTTGCGTTCTTCTGCGTCCAGCTCCAGTTTGATTTTGGTGCGGGCTTTGGAAGTAACCACCCAGTTAAGCCAGTCGCGGGTAGGCCTTTGGTTTTTCTGGGTGAGTATTTCCACCGTGTCTCCGGTCTTAAGTTTTTCCCTGAGTTGCACGGCCTTGCCGTTAATGCGTCCGCCGCTGCACCGGGCACCGAGGCCGGAGTGGATGTTGAAAGCGAAATCCAGCACGGAGGAGCCTGCAACGAGGATTCTGAGTTCTCCTGTGGGAGTGAATACGAAGATTTCCTTGTCCGGGGGAGCCGGCAGGTCTTCCGGCTTGGCGTCGAAGGGGTGCTCCAGTGCGTCGCGTACAGATTGCAGCCAGCGGTCCGTACTTGCTTCGTGATGTATGCCCTTGTATGCCCAGTGGGCGGCGTGGCCGTTTTCAGCCTCGTCGTCCATGCGGGTGGTGCGTATCTGGACTTCCAGGTAGCTGCCTTGCTTGTTCTTTACCGTGATGTGCAGCGATTCATACCCGCTTGGACGGGGCGTGGTAATCCAGTCCCGCAGCCGCCGGGTATCCTGCTCGTATTCCTCGGTAACGTAGGAAAATACCTTCCAGCAGAGCTCCTGCTCCAACTTGTTGTCCGGCTCGCAGTCTATTATGAAACGTATGGCGAAAACGTCATAGACGCCCTCGAAAGGCACTTTCTGCACCTGCATTTTGCGCCATATAGACCATGCGCTTTTGGTGCGGACCTTCAGTTTGTAATGTATGCCGGCATCGGACAGCTTTTTCTTAAGCGGCTCGATGAATTCCGCCATAAGCCGTTCCCGGTCTTTTTCGGAGGCCTTCAGCTTATTGGTGATAGCCCTGTATTGCTCCGGTTCGGCATGCTTGAAATAGATGTTGCCCAGTTCGCTGTTGATGTTGTACAGTCCCAGCTGGTGGGCAAGGGGCATATACAGCATAAGGGTTTCCAGCAGTTTCTGGTCCCTGGACATCTTCGGGAACATGTCGAGATTGCGCATCACCTCCAGGCGGTCGGCAATCTTTATCACGCTCACCCGGGGGTCGGAACAGTAACTGACTATCAGCTTTTTGTATTTCTCCGCTTCCAGGCTGGTATCCTTTGGCTTGATGGTGGAAATCTTGTTCAGCCCGTCCACCATCATGCGGACGTCCTGGGGGAAAGAACTGATATCCAGGTTTTTATGAATACGGGAGGCCTCGTGCAGATAGACGGCCGTGGCGCACGATTCCGGGAGTCCTATTTCTTCCGTAACAATGCGGGCGACTCCGTCGGCATGCGAGATGAAGGGGGAGCCGTCGTAGCGGACCTCTCCTTCAAGCGCGTTCTGTGCGATGAGACGGGCTTCTTCTATCATTCTGAGGTATAATTGTCGAAATAGCCTTGGACCAGCACGATCGGCGTACCCTTGTCGCCGGAACCTGAAGTAAGGTCGCAGAGCGAACCTATAAGGTCGGTGAGCTGCCGGGGGGTAGTGCCCTCGGAAGCCATCTTGCCCTTGAGGTCTGCATCTTTGGCTTTGATGGATGCCGAAATCGCATCCTTGAGCGCTTCTCCGCTCAGCGAAGCGAACTCGTTGTCTGCCAAATATTTGAGTTTGAGCTCATTGGGCGTCCCGATAAGTCCGTCCGTGAAAGCGGGGGAGACTACCGGGTCTGCCAGCTCCCAGATCTTGCCTTGGGGATCCTTGAACGCTCCGTCTCCATATACCATCACTTCCACGTGCTTGCCGGTGGCTTTAAGTATCTGTGCCTGGATATCCAGTACCAGCGACTTGCATTCATTTGGGAAAAGCTTTACGCTGTCTTCCGTAGCTTTGTTGGAACCAAGCAGGCCGTAACGGCTGTTGTAGCCGCTGCCTCCGACGCTCTCTGTTAGTATGTCGTCCATACCCAGCACTATGCGTGCTCCGGCGTCCCGGAGGATACGTTTTGTCCGGTAGCGGGTGTGGATGTCGCAGCTGATGACGGTATCGGTGTATTCCAGAATAGTCCTGGGCCGGTTGGCAAAAATGATTTCCGCTTCCGCGCCGCAACTCTCTATCAATTCCCGGTAGTAGGCAACATAGTCCACTCCGGTGAACTCATGGGGGTTGGAACCGAAAAGCTCGCGGTAGCGCTTCTCGTCCAGGACATCGGAGTAGGGATTGATTCCGGCCTCATCCAGCTGGTCCATGCTCACCAGGGAATTCCCGACCTCGTCGGAGGGGTAGCTGAGCATGAGGACAATCTTCTTGCAGCCTTTGGCAATGCCGCGGAGGCAGATGGCAAAACGGTTGCGCGAGAGAATTGGGAAGATGACTCCGACAGTCCCGCCGCCGGTTTTGGCCTTGACGTCGGCGGCGATGTCATCGACGGAGGCATAATTGCCCTGGGAGCGGGCTACGACTGATTCGGTGATGCAGATGACATCCCGGTCCCGTAGACAGAAGCCTTCTTCATAGGCTGCTTCCAGTACACTGTTGACAGCAATTTTGGCGAGATTGTCGCCCTTACGGATAATGGGGCATCGGATTCCTCTGGAAACGGTGCCTACCTTGCGTTGGTAGCTTTTCATACCACAAAAATAACATTATTCTTTAGATAAAAAAGATATGGCGGCACATATATTATGAAGTTTTATTAACTTTGCGGGTTGATGCGAAATATCTATTCTTTCAATAATATTGTTATGACTGTCAAATTATTTGATGGAGCATACCTTGCTCCGGATTGTGAAATCACAGAAGAGCTTTGCGAGGAGCTTGTCTGCCAAAGCCCCAACGGGAGCACCGAGCAATTCGGTGACGAAGTCCCGTTTAACTGGTAAAATGAGAGCTGTTATGAGAAAGTATTTCGCATTTGCAGCACTCGTTATTGCTGCCGCCGTTTCCTGCACGAAGGAAATCGGCACTGAAGTGATCGTCACTCCTAAAAGCGGTTATGTGGAATTGACCCTTACCGCACGCACCGATGCAGACACCAAGGCTACCCTCGACGGCAAGAACGTCGTATGGGAGGTAGGCGAAGAAGTCGCATTGTTCACCTCGGCTTCCGAGAGCCCTGAGAAGTTTACCGTTAAGGAAGTCAACGGCACCGACGTTACCATTACCGGTACGGTTCCCGGAGAGGCAACTACTTTCATCGCCGCCTATCCTTATGACAACGCGGTTTCCTGCAAGGACGGAGTAGTGAAGATGATTGTTCCTGCAGAGCAGTTTGCCGAGACCGAGAACATCGACGGCAGGGCACTTAACTCAGTGGCCTATTTCGAAACTGCCGGTTCTGTTCCCGTTTTCAAGAACGCCGTATCTCTGGTCAAGTTCTCCGTGGGTATCGATGATGTAACTTCCGTTACCCTTGCACCCGTTACTTCCGGCGCTTTCGCAGGTGAGGTAAGCGTGGTGGCTGAGACCGCAGCAGTTTCCGGAGGCGAAGGAGCCGTTACCGTAGAATGCTCCGCAGGCTTTACCAAAAATGCAGTTTACTATGCAGTAGTAGCTCCCGGCGGGTTCGAGGGCCTCAAGGCTTCCATGCTTAAAGACAACGGCCGCAAGGGCGTCCGCACTTCTACTTCAAGCGCAGCCGTAGAGCGTAACTCCGTCCTCGACCTTGGGGCTGTAGATACAGGTGTCGAAGCCTGGAAATTCGGCGTCATCACAACCGGCCAGCAGCTTAGCGACTTCCTTGCCGAGGCATCTACATATACTGCTGACGATGAGGTGGAACTCGGAAGCGATATTGACCTCTCCAGCATCGATCTTGTCGCTGCTGAGTCTTTTGCCGGTACCTTTGACGGCAAGGGCTTCAGCCTGAAGAACTGGACCTCCAACGGCAAGGCACTGTTTGCGGAAAACAAGGGAACCGTGAAAGATTTCACGCTTGATGCAAGCTGCCAGCTTTCTCTGCCGGCCGAAATTACCAACTTCGCATTTGTCGTAGTCAGCAACCTCGGAACGGTGTCCGGCATCACCAATGATGCCGATATCAGCGGCACCGATGTGAATTTCAAGGGCGGCCGTCTCGGAGCCATCGTAGGTATATCGACAGCTCCCTCTTCAAGTGATGCCCTGACAATTGAGAACTGTGTCAATAACGGTGACATGATTATCACGACTGATGCCAATACCGGCGGCACCCAGTATGTCGGAACAGTGGTAGGTTCCATGGGCGGCTCGACACTCAACAATTTGCGTGATTGCACCAATAACGGAGAACTTTCGATAACCTGCTCGGGTACTAATTCCAAGAACTTCTATATAGGCGGTGTCGCAGGCGGAACTACCAACGGCAGCAATAACATCAGGGTGAAGAACAACGGAGAGGTTTCTTTCATCTGCGCCGGACATGAGGCCGCGCTTTGCCTCTCCGGTGTGTCCAGCTACACCACAGGTGCCATTACCGATTGCGAGAACACCGGAAAGATCACGTTCCACTCTGATGCGTCCCTAAAGGCCACGTTCGTTTCCGGTATTGCGGGCTATTTTGCAAGCAACACCATGTCCGGCAGCGTTAACCGTGGCGACGTAACAGTGACGGCGGCCCGTATCAACGGACGCAATGGCATTGGTGATATCAACAGCAATGTTTATGTCGGTACAAATGCCATCACTGCCGGTCTGACGGTCGGCGGTCTTGTTTCTGCTACCGGAAAGAATCCTGTATTTATTGATTCTGATAATTACGGCGATGTAAGCCTGACTCTGAACAATCCTTCCAGCACCGACGGTACCCACACCGCCGCACGTCCTTCGGTTGGCGGTCTGGTCGGAGACTGCTCCGGCCCTATGACTGGTTGCAACAACCATGGAAAAGTGTCTGTGGTTTTGGGCAACGGTACTGCCTTTACTCCTAAGAATGCCGGTTATACCTTCTATATCGGCGGTATAGTCGGTTCCGGCTACAATTTCAACGGTACAACTAAAAGCGGAGGTACTGACAACAACAAACTCAACAAGTTTACCCTCGAGAATTGCAACAACACTGGCAACCTGTATTACAAGACCGACAATACGC
>CAMKQN010000073.1:0-11002 GCA_946414935.1 uncultured Bacteroidales bacterium | reverse complement strand
ACATCAACGTGATGAATAATATGTCTGTGGACTGCGACTGCGACGGTTCTCCTGCTACACCGAGACTGAAGGATATAGGCATTCTTGCATCCACCGATCCCGTGGCGCTGGACCAGGCCTGCCTGGATCTCGTTTTCAACCATACGGACGCCTCCGGTGATAACTCCAAGCCTCTGCAGGAGCGGATCAACCGTCAGCACGGAACGCACATCACCGAGTATGCCGAAGCAATCGGCCTCGGCTCCAGGAAATACAACATCGTAAATATCGAACAACTCACCAGCGAAGTTCGATAACAACAAACAAATACGATCAGACCTGCAATGAAATGGGGCAGGATTATCCTTGCATCTGCTTTCTAAAGGCCAACGGCGTCATGCCTGTCTCCTTCTTAAACAGACGTGAAAAATAAGACTGATCCTCAAAGCCTACGGCTGCAGCAACATCTATGACCGGCATTCTCGTGCCGGACAACAGGCGTTTGGCCCGATGGATACGGGCAATGCCAATCCAGGCACCCACGCTGCGGCCAGTGGCATTTTTCACAAGACGGCTCAGGTAATTCCCGCTGATGCGGTTTTCAGCGGCATAGGATGAAATGGTGCCGATTGTCTTAATGGGGTCGAAGACGGATTCGAGAAAACGGCACACTGCAACTGGCAGCGCTGCCTCCTTGCCAGGCTTTACGCGTGTAAGAAGCAAGTCCAATCCCTTTTCTATAAATACCCGGTCTCCTTTATCGAAAGAGATGGCCAGCATATTGAACAGTTCCCCCATAAATGCACCTTCATCAAACCAAAAGCCCTGATGAAACGGAGAGGAAAGGAACTTGAGAGCCTTGGTATCGGATAGCATAGACGGCGCGAATCCGCCCGAATAACCTACAACGTTCCGGTAATAGCGTACGGAGAAAGGAGTATTCTGGGGAATCAGCAGAATCTGCCCCGGCTGGCAAAGGAACGAAGCGCCGTCAACTTCGTCAAGCACCTCTCCGTTCACTATATATATAAAGCCTATCAGCGGCAGCCGTGCCTCAGGAACGTCCGATACCTTGACATAGCCGGACGTATCCATTCTCCGGATGAAGAAAGGCAGCGCCGAAAAGTCAGCATGCGGATTCCAGTGTGCCTGAGGATGCATAGTTCCGGGTACAGTCTTATCCACCGTGCTCACTCCGAAGGCTCAAGCTTAAAGGTATCGCCGTACTCTCTCTTCTTGACGAAATAATCGCTCTTTTCTACAGTAATAGTAAAGTTGAAAGCCAGACGGCAGGATGAAGGACTGAGCGGATTGGAGAGCTTGAATTCATTGACTGCTACGTCGTTACCTTCGAAATATCTGTTATTTCCCATACCGGAACCGACTTTTTGAGTGAGGAGACTGTAGTGTAGCTCATCGTCGGAATCCTTGTACTTCGTAATTCGCAGGTGGGTCCAATTGATATTCTCGGTTTCCTGGATTTTGGCAGGCGTACTACACGCCAGAGCCGTCCCGTATGATGTCCCGAATTTACCCAATCTAGCACTTAACGGAGCACCGATCGAGAATGAACCTAACTTATTGCCCTCCCATTTTGTACCCATAAGCAAGATATGGATACGCATTAAATCAGATTCGTCAAGTAAAGTTCCTGTATAGTGATATCTGCCGTCAGTTCCTATGGCTGTCCATACGTTCTCACCAACCATTGTAGTCTGGACCTGGAAAAGATTTAAGGTAGTGGCCAAAATATTAGTCTTTTTGTCGTAGGTCCATTTTCCGGTTCCGCTGACTTTCATTTCCGACAGTGGCGCAGAAACAGAATTGTATGCATTAACTTTTTTTGCAGTTCCATCATCGTAGAATACCCAATACGATAACTTCGCCTCCGGGTTGTCGGAAGACACGGACCAAACACCCACAAACTGAGACGTTTCTTTGTCGAGGGATAGTTTTGTACACGAGAGTCCGGCAAGCATAATACTTGCAAACAATACGAATCTGATGATGGTTTTCATTATTCTACAGTACTTGAACAATTAAATGTCGATTATGCATTGCTTCGGCAAATGTGTTCGAGGCAGACAAACAATAATCTTTGTGGATACAAATGTACTAAAAATCCCAGGAGTTCGGCATGATTATGATGCGCTATGTGAGAAATGCTTTAGTTCCACTTCCGTCCATTACATCATTTACCCGCGAAAATAGTATCTTTGCATGTAAACAACTTGAAGAATATGAAAAGATTAGTCTTCCTTTTTGCGGCCGTGACCGCCCTTTTTTCCTGTACGCAGGCCGTAAAGGCCCCTGCCATCGACCCCTCGGAATATAAATCAAGTAACCAAGAGAATATGCAACGAGTACGAGATTTTCTGCATAATGCAGGCGTCTATTATCTGGCGACCATTGACGGTGACCAGCCTCAAGTACGTCCCTTCGGCACCGCCGAAATCATAGAGGGGAAGCTATACATCCAGACCGGCCACGTCAAGAATGTGGCCAAACAGATTGCCGCCAATCCCAAAGTCGCCATCTGCACCTTTAACGGTACCGAGTGGCTCAGAATCACCGCCACCCTGGTAGAAGATCCACGCGTAGAAATCAAAAAAGCCATGCTGGACGCCAACCCCGGACTGCGCTCGATGTACGATGAGAATGACAGCAACACTGCTGTTTACTTCCTCAAAGACGCCAAAGCCTCAATCTCAGCGTTCACACACGAGCCTATAACAATCGATTTCTGATACAAGCGCAACGGTCTCAGGAAAGTGTCGGATGCTGCTGCATTCCAGTAGCCAAAGGAAGCGGAGCTGCAGAAGTTAACATAAAAGAACTAAAAAAAACTGTAAACTTTTTGTTTATTAAAATTTTATGCTACATTTGCGGAGTATGTTTAAGGATAACAACACCAGCCATCACCACCACCTTATCTCAAAAGGATAGGGCGGTTGCTTGGTAGTTTCCTTTATACAAGTATTGAAACGCACAAAGACCTGCCCCTCCGGGCGGGTCTATTTTTTTAATGAATTAACAAATAACGCTTTATGATACGAATTGCGATACAGTCCAAAGGCCGTCTCAACGAGGAGAGCCTGAACCTGCTGCAAAGCATAGGGATAGAAGTGGACGCCCCGAAACGCAAACTTCTTTCCAAATCACAGACCTTCCCTATCGAAGCCTTGTACTTGCGTGACGACGATATCCCCCAAGTGGTCTCAGGCGGCACAGCAACGTTGGGCATCGTAGGTCTGAACGAGGTGGTGGAGCGGGGCGCCGATGTGGCCGTGGTATCCCGGCTCGGTTTCGGCAGTTGCCGTCTCAGCCTCGCAGTCCCCAAAGGAGAAGACTACACTGGCATAGGGTGGTTTTCCGGCAGGCGTATCGCGACCTCATACCCCAACATCCTTAGCAAATACTTGTCAGACAACAATATAGAGGCGAAGGTAGAAGTCATCACCGGCTCCGTGGAAATCGCTCCAGCCGTGGGTATTGCCGACGCTATCTTCGATATAGTCTCTTCCGGGAGCACCTTGATAGCCAATGGTTTGAAAGAAGTGGAGTGTGTATTCGAATCGGAAGCGGTGCTGATTGCAAGGCACGGGCTTACCGACGAAGAGAGTTTAGTCCTGGACGACCTTATGTTCCGTATCGAGTCGGAAATCGTAAGCCGGGGAAAGAAGTATCTGCTGATGAACCTGCCCAAGAATGCCCTGGACGAAGCAATACGTATCCTCCCCGCTATGAGAAGCCCCACCGTAATGCCGCTTGCCTCAGGCGATTGGTGCTCATTGCACTCGGTAATCGACGCCGCCGACCTCTGGACCAAGGTGAGGCAGCTTAAAGCCATAGGAGCGGAAGGTATTCTGGTTATGGACGTTGATAAAATAATCTTATGAGAATAATCGAGAATCCGCCCAGGCCCCTTTGGACGGAACTTGCCCGGAGAAAAGGAGCCGACTACGAAGGCATTCGCGCCCATGTCGAAAGCATCCTGAACGAGGTGGAGCAGAACGGCGACGCCGCACTTGTACGCCTGATGCAGGAAATCGACGGCGTGCACGCGCCCCTCAAAGTATCTGGATCGGAAGTGGAAGCCGCCTGCAGCATTGTACCGGAAAAAGTCCGGAACTCCATACTTAAGGCCAAAGAGAACATTGAGTTGTTCCATCATGCCCAGCTTCCGCGGGAAATCCGTGTAGAGACCACACCGGGAGTAGTTTGTATCCAGCGGCCCGTCCCGATCAGGAGAGTAGGCCTGTACATACCGGGAGGCAGTGCTCCACTCTTCTCTACTGTGCTTATGCTTGCCGTACCTGCCGCTATAGCAGGCTGCAAGGAACGCGTACTATGCACCCCTTGCAGGAACGATGGCAGCGTTGCACCGGAAGTACTTTTCGCGGCCAGGGAATGTGGTATCACGCAGATATTCCGCATCGGAGGAGCACAGGCCGTCGCCGCCATGGCATTCGGTACGGAAACAGTCCCCAAGGTTGACAAGATATTCGGGCCCGGCAATCCTTATGTCACTCTGGCAAAGCAGATTATAAGCAGCAGAAGCACCGCCGTCGATATGCCTGCCGGGCCCTCGGAAGTGATGGTATTGGCCGACCGGAGCACACCCGCCGCATTCGTTGCCGCAGACTTGCTGTCCCAGGCGGAGCACGGGAGAGACAGCACTGCAGTACTGGTCTGTCAGGACAAGGCATACGCCGAAGCCGTACTGCAGGAAATGGAAAGGCAGAAGCAAGAGCTCCCGCGAACGGCCCAGATAGACGGTGCCCTCTCACACAGCTTTGCCGTTGTATTCCCGTCCCCGGACGACATCCTGGATTTTGCGGAAGCTTACGCACCGGAACACCTTATTATAGCACTGGAGAATGCGGCAGAAGCAGCAAGCCGCATTTACTCGGCCGGCAGTGTCTTTGTCGGGCCGTGGAGTCCTGAGAGCGCCGGCGACTACGCTTCAGGTACCAACCACACCTTGCCCACCAGCGGCTGGGCCAGATCCTGCAGCGGAGTCAACATAGACAGCTTCATGCGTAAGATGACGCTGCAGCAGCTCTCCCGCGAAGGCCTGGAAAGGCTCTCGCCGATTATTGTAAGCATGGCTTGCGCCGAAGGTCTCGGTGCACACGCAAAGGCAGTAACCATAAGAACAGAAGGAAAATGAGCAAGATTTCTTCGCTTGTAAGGTGCAATATTGCGACTCTGATACCATATTCGACAGCAAGGGACGAATATGACGGCCCGCTGGGCATCTTCCTGGATGCAAACGAAAGTCCCTACCAGAACGGATACAACCGCTATCCCGATCCCCATCAGGCCCAACTCAAGGACAGACTGAGCCAGATAAAGAAGGTCCCGGCCAGGAATATCTTCATAGGCAATGGCAGCGATGAAGCCATAGACTTGGTTTACAGGGTATTCTGCGAGCCGGGCAGGGACAATGCCGTACTTATGGCGCCAAGTTACGGAATGTACGGCGTAGCCGCTGCTATAAACGACATAGGAATACGGCAGGTAATGCTTGAGGAAGATTTCACCCTGGACACGGAAAAACTGCTTTCCGCTTGCGACAGCAAAACGAAAGTGCTCTTCCTCTGCTCCCCAAACAACCCATCCGGCAATGCTTTTCCCAAAGAGCAGCTGCTGGATATATGCGGCCGCTTCCCCGGAATAGTAGTAGTGGACGAAGCTTATGCCGACTTTTCCGCCGCCGGCAGCCTTGCACTGGATGCCGTCCGGCTTGAAAACCTTATCGTCCTGCAGACTCTCTCAAAAGCACGGGCGATGGCTGGACTGCGAATAGGGCTGGCAATCTCCAGCGAAGAAATCATCCGCCTGATGTCCATAGTAAAGTATCCTTACAACATCAGCCGGGCCGCCACCGAAAAAGCCCTTCAATTACTGGAAAAACCTATTGATGCAGAAGTAGATACGATAATCCGGGAGAGAGGGCGGCTGGCCTCCGTGCTGAAGTCCTTCCCTTTTGTGAAGAAGTTGTTCCCAAGTGAGGCGAACTTTCTTCTGGTCCGGGTAGATGATGCCGATGCCCTGTACGGCTACCTTCTGGAAAAGGGTATAATCGTACGCAACCGCAGCCGGGTACGGGGATGTGAAGGATGCCTCAGGATCACCGTGGGCTTGCCTGAAGAGAATGAAGCAATTATCAACGCACTAAAGAATTATCACGCATGAGCACTCTGAAGAAAGCCATTTTCATCGACAGGGACGGAACTATCCTGGCCGAGCCTGCAGACGAGCAAATCGACTCTCTGGAGAAATTCGCTTTTGTCCCAGGAGCCATTTCCGGACTGAAGTCCATCAGCGGACTCGGCTTCGAACTGGTGATGGTCTCAAATCAGGACGGACTGGGCACGGAGTCATTTCCGGAAGAGACCTTCTATCCCTGCCAGAATCTTATGCTGAAGACTCTGGAAGGAGAAGGGATTCATTTCAGCAACATCTTGATAGACAGGTCTTTTCCGCATGAAAACGCCCCCACCAGAAAGCCCCGGACAGGAATGCTCGGAGCCTATCTCGACGGTTCTTATGACCTCGGCTCCAGTTTTGTCATCGGAGACAGGGACACGGATATCCGACTCGCCGAGAACATTGGAGCAAGGGCATTGCAGGTGGGCCCGATGAACTGGCAGGAAATAGCCGAAGCCGTACGCAGCAGTTCAAGGCAGGTCACTATTCTGCGCAAGACCAATGAAACCGACATCTCCTTAACCCTTGACCTGGACGGCAAAGGCCCTTCAGGCATAGACACCGGCCTGCATTTCTTCGACCACATGCTGGAGCAGATTCCGCATCACGGCGGAGTTAGCCTGGCACTCAGTTGCAAGGGTGATCTGGAGGTGGATGAGCACCACACCATGGAAGACACAGGCATAGTCCTGGGGCAGGCAATCAACCGGGCGCTCGGCGACAAGAGAGGTCTGGAGCGATACGGATTCGCACTCCCTATGGACGAGTGTAAAGCATTGGTACTCATTGATTTCGGAGGCAGGGCCGACTTTGTATGGAAAGTCCGGTTTACCCGCGAATACATAGGCGACACCCCCACCGAAATGCTTCCCCATTTCTTCAAATCGCTTTGCAGCCAAGCCTGCTGCAACCTGCGCATAGAGGCCGAAGGAGAAAACAACCATCATCTTGCCGAATCTGTTTTCAAGGCCTTTGCCAGAGCCCTGCGCCAAGCCGTCCGGCGGAATGTATTCGACGGTTCACTCCCCTCCTCCAAAGGAAGCTTATGATAGCAATAGTAAACTACGACATGGGGAATCTCCGTTCGCTGGAGAATGCCCTGGACCGACTGGGAGCCGAGTACACGGTAACCGCAGACCCTTCGGCAATCCGTTCCGCGGAGCGCGTCATACTGCCGGGGGTGGGCAACGCTGGAACGGCTATGGACAATTTGGCTGAACGGAAGCTTTCCGGGACTATTTGCTCGCTCCGGCAGCCGGTCCTCGGAATCTGCGTAGGCATGCAGGTACTATGCAGGGACAGCGAAGAAGCTCCGGGGAAAGCTTGCCTGGGAGTTTTTGACGCACACGTACGCCTGTTCTCCCCCACCCCGGGGTGCAAAGTGCCACACATGGGCTGGAACACACTGGAAAACACGGAAGGAAAGCTGCTGAAAGAACTTCCGGAGCACCCTTTTGTATATTTCGTCCATTCTTACTTTGCCGAGCTATGTCCGGATACCGCTGCCACCTGCCGGTATTCCGGAACCCTCTTCAGCGCCGTCCTGCGCTATGAAAACTTTTACGGCACGCAGTTTCACCCGGAAAAGAGCGGCAGCATAGGCGAAAGAATTCTTCAAAATTTCCTGAGCCTATGATTGACGTAATTCCAGCCATCGACATCATCGGCGGCAAATGCACGAGACTGTCGCAGGGCGATTATGCGACACAGAAAGACTACGGCGGCAACCCCCTCGAGTGGGCCCGTGCCTTCGCAGGCTGCGGGGTGAAAAGGCTGCACCTGGTTGACCTCGAAGGAGCCAGGGCCGCACGTCCGGTAAACCTCCGTACGCTGGAAGAAATCGCCTCCCTGGGCATACTGGATATAGAATGGGGCGGCGGAATCAAGGACGACGAAGCCCTCCGGTCCGTATGGAATGCAGGAGCCGGCAGGGCAATCATAGGCAGCATTGCAGTTAAAGAACCTGAGCGCATGAGAGGCTGGCTGCATGAGTATCCCGGAAAAATTATCCTGGGAGCCGATGCACGGGACGGAAATGTAGCCATAAGCGGCTGGATGGAAGACAGCGGAAGCTCCCTGGAGAGCCTTATCGGCCAATTCCTGCCGGAAGGGTTGGAAGAAAGCATAGTTACGGATATTTCCCGGGACGGGATGCTGCAGGGACCGGCTTTTCCGCTCTATGCATCTCTGCAGAAGGCATTTCCGACGTTGAAAATAATTGTCAGCGGAGGCGTATCTTCCGTGGATGACATATACCGGGCTCAAGCCATGGGACTCTCCGGCATCATCATAGGCAAAGCCATTTACGAGAAGCGTATTATCTTAAAAGACATATCGTTATGCTTGCAAAACGGATAATTCCCTGTCTGGACATAAAGGATGGTCGCGTAGTGAAAGGGGTACATTTCGTCGGCCTTCAAGACGTCGGGGACGCTGTAGAACTGGGCCGGCGCTATGCCCTGGAAGGTGCGGACGAACTGGTATATCTGGACATAAGCGCCACTGTCGAAGGCAGAAAGACTTTTGCCGAACTGGTATGCAAGGTAGCGGAGGCGGTCAACATACCATTCACCGTGGGCGGAGGCATAAGCAGCCTGGACGACGCATCCAGGCTGCTGGATGCCGGAGCGGACAAGATAACCCTCAACAGTGCCGCCATCGCCCGCCCTGCACTGATCGGAGAAATAGCCGCGAAATACGGACGTCAGTTCGTGGTAGTCGCAATCGATGCCAAACGGTGCCCAGATGGCCGGTGGATGGCCACCACTCATGGCGGCCGTAAGATGTCCGGCAAAGAGTTGTTCTCCTGGGCCAAAGAGGCCGAATCCCTGGGCGCGGGAGAAGTTTTGTTTACTTCAATGGACCATGACGGCACGCGTAACGGCTACCCTTGCGGACTCTATGCCGCGCTGTCCGACAGCCTGGGAATCCCCGTCATAGCCTCCGGAGGTGCGGGCTGCGTAAAAGACATAGCGGACGTGCTCACCGAAGGCAAGGCAGATGCCGCCCTTGCCGCCAGCATTTTCCACTACGCTGAGTATACAGTGGCGGAGGTTAAACGGCAATTAAAAGAAATGAACATAGCTGTACGTATCTGATTATGATTAGTTTTGATGATTTCAACTTGAGTAAGACTGCAGATGGGCTCCTGCCTGTCGTGGTTCAGGATGCGTGTACCCTGAAAGTCCTTATGCTGGGATATATGAACAGGGAGGCATTTGACAAAACCGTGGCTGAAGGCAAAGTCACCTTTTTTTCCCGTACCCGGCAGCAGCTATGGACCAAAGGTGAAACAAGCGGAAACTTTCTCACGGTAAAAGAGATGTTTCCAGACTGCGATTCGGATACCTTGCTCATCCAGGCATATCCCGCCGGACCTACGTGCCACAGGGGGACGACCGCCTGCTTCGACACCTCCGACGATGAGGGTTTCATCAGGTCTCTGTCGCAGCTGATTCAAGAGCGCCACCAGCAAATGCCGGAGGGCTCTTATACCAGCCGCCTCTTCATCAAGGGCCCGAAAGCCATCGCCAAGAAAGTGGGGGAAGAGGCAAGCGAAGCTATCATTGAAGCAGTGGACGGCAATAAAAGCCGCTTCGTGTATGAAGCGGCTGACTTGGTGTATCACTTGCTCGTGCTTATGGAATCCTTGGGCTGCACGATAGAAGACATAGAGCGGGAACTGGCGCTCAGACACCGCTGACACGAGCGGGACGCCTCAAGTACTACTGCCTGAGTTCGTACTGCCCCGGGCCATATTCCTTGGACTCGCTCTCCCCCGGAAGGGTCACGCTGGCACTTGCGCCTTCAGGAATGGTGAACTTCCAGATCCAGCTGTCTCCCTCGTACTTCCAGGAGCTCTTTATCAAGCCCGCAGCGGAGGCATATTCGGCGGAAATGGAGCCCAGGCGCTTGTCGGGGACTGGCTTCATTATGATGTGGCGGAAGCCGGGGTCGGCTGGATCTGCCGCTATGCCCGCGGCTGTTTCCCATATCCACTGGCATACGCAGCCGTAGGCGTAATGATTGAAGCTGTTCATGCCCTTGGGGCCCATTCCGGATTCCAGGGTATAGCTGTTCCAGCGCTCCCAGATAGTTGTAGCTCCGTTATCTACCGAATACAGCCAGCTCGGATTCTTGCGCTGGAAAAGAAGGTTCCAGGCAATGTCGGCCATACCGTTTTCGGTCAGGGTCTGCATCAAGATGGAAGTTCCCAGGAAGCCAGTCTGGAGGCAACCGTCGTGGGCAGCGAAATTCTCCCTCAGCCGGGCTATCATGGCCTGCCGTGCATCTCCGTCCACAAGTCCGAGCTTCAGGGCAAACAAGGCCGGGGTCTGCATAGTGTTCAGAATGCCGGAGCGGAAGCTGCCGTCGGGATATAAGTAAGAGTCCATCAGAATTTCCCGTGCTTCGGAGGCCATAGCCTCATACGGCGACGCATCACGACCGGTAGCACGGGCCATATCCTGCATCATAGAGGCATCCATGACCCAGTAACAGACAGACAGGTAATTCCAGTAATCAACGGCCTCAGGCAGTGGCGTCCGGGGACTTTTACCGGGAATGAAAGCACCGCGCCCGGCCGACTCAAGAGGCTCATAGCTGAGCCAGTCCGCCCATTGGTAATTGCCGTTTTCGGAGACAAGCGCCTCGTGCCGGTACTTGGTTTCCATGATGTGGTCCATGAATTTTCCCATGGACTCCCAGTTTTCGTCAATGATGGCAGTATCCCCAAACTGCTTCCATACCGTCCACGGCACAATCACGCCGGCATCTGCCCAACCCAGGCGCATCATGCTGGCTCCGT
>CAMKQN010000072.1:0-11152 GCA_946414935.1 uncultured Bacteroidales bacterium | reverse complement strand
TGGTCAAGTGCATCCGTATGGAGAAATCTCCCAAGACCGGCGCTTATGTTTTCACCGAGCAGCTGGTAGAGGCCGAAAAGGCTAAGGATTTCTTCGCAAACAAGAAGTAATCATTCCTGTTATTCTATAAGGCAGAGCGGCCCCGGGGAATCCTGGAGCCGCTTTTCCGTTAGTTGTTGGATACCTCGAGCTATGTCCATTGGAGCTTGATGCCAATTCCTGCTGTTTGCTGATATTATGTCGGGACCGCTTTGTCGCAAAAGTCATGGCAGGCGTTCTTCTGAGACTTGGGGCGTTGATTCTTCGCGGCACCGGATAGGTCGGACCAGGAAGCAATCGCCGCAATCCTCTCCCGAAACGGTGGTGAACTGGCATTTCAGGAGCGAATCGCCGCATTTCTCTCCCGAAACGGCGGAAAAGCGGCATTTTGGGAGAGAATCGCCGCATTCCACTCCCGTATAATGAGTCTAATGCCACGAGACGGACGTGAGACCTCCTTCATTGGTTTCGTGGCCGGCTAATGCGGAATTAACTCTAGTTTGCGAACAATAAACGTGGCCCTTCCGTCATCCGTCTCGTGACTGGACCAAGGAAGAGATGGCGGAGGTTCCGGGCGTGGATGTCGCTACGGGGCCTTTGGCTCCCGAAAAGGGAAGGGGCCCGCGTAGCGGGAAGGCGCCCCGTGGCGGCGACCCGCCCGGAAGCGAATCACTGCATTCCGCTCCCAAAACGGCAGAAGAACGGCAATCCGGGAGCGAATCACCGCATTCCGCTCCAGAAACAGCGGAAAAGTGGCAATCCGGGAGCGAATCACCGCATTCCGCTCCCGAAACAGCGGAAAAGCGGCAATCCGGGAGCGAATCACCATATTCCGCTCCCGAATAATTGGTCTATTGCCACGAGACGGGCGTGGGACCTCATTCATCCGTTTCGTGGCTGGATATTTCGAAATTATCTCTCGTATGAAGCCACGAAATGGACGTAATCCTTCCGTCATCCGTCTCGAGATAGATAGTTGCTTTCGCCGGCAGGAGCGGAGTGGCTGCGGGGAGCAGTGAAGACTTCTGCTATTATCTTAAAAAAACGCAGGATATGTCTTCGGCACCCGAAGGGGATCTGTCCGAACTGTCCGAACCGTACGAACCGTTGCCGGCCTTGCTTTTCCGTCTTACCCGCACGGGTAAGGTCCGTGGATTTCCGTAATGCGGTATTCGAAGTCGGAGTCGTCCAGTACGAACACATAGTACTGCCCGCCTCCCGGCTCGACGCGTATAACCACGTGGCCTCCCCTGGCCAGGAAGCTGCCTGCATCTATGCCCTGGGCTCCAAGGATGGGGATAATGTATCCGGACAGGTTGGTGGCAAATATCTTCACGTCCTTATTGGCCGCATATACCCTTTTGAGCGTGGCATAGTTGGGCTGGTTCTTGGTCCATACGCCTATCACGTAACTGTCTGGTTTCAGGGCGTTCAGCAGGGCGGAGCTGTTGGTGTTGCTGGTACTGTGGTGGCAGGCTTTCATCGCCTCCACCTTGCCAACGACCTTGGATATGGGCTGTTCGATATCTTTCCAGCTGAAAATCCCCTTGTCGTTGTACTGTATATCACCCCCGGCGAACCAGTCGAATTTGCCGTAACTGAGGGTAAACACGCAGGACAATACATTCTCGTTGATATCCCAGGTCTCCACGTTGGCAAGGCAATCGGCGGCTGACGGCAGGTAAGTGGTATTCACGGAGTTGCCCTTGCCGGTCCAGACGTCGCCATTGGCGGCTATTCCGCGCACGGAGAACTCCGGATACTGATTTGGCTTGTGCTTGAGCACTATCTGGCCGGTATTCCCAATTGACAGACTTTCCCGTATGGTTCCGTTGGCGCGTCTGGTCCAGTCTATGAAGTTGAGGTAGTTCTGCCTGCGGCTCTGCCCGGAGCTCCACACGTTCGACGCCCGATTGTCCCAATCGCCCCGGTCTATCAGCTTCGTAATGGGGAATGCCATACCTACCTCCGGCAGGCCGTTCAGCAGGAAGCCTCCTTTGTTGATATCCACCGTGGAAACAGGATTGCCGTTTTTGTCCACCGCTTTCCAGCCGTATTTTGCGTGGGACTTGGTGAACGACCCCATATGGTCGCTGTGGTAGTGGGAAAGCAGGAAGTAGTCGATGTGATTGTCCGATATGGCGGGCATATAGCGTTGCAGGTAGCGGTTGATTACGGTGCCGCTGGAATAGTCCGGCGACGGCTTGGAGTAGATGCCTGAGCCCTCTGAACCTTGTATCTCGAACTCGGCGCCCCCGGCAGCGTCCACCAGCATGTTGGTACCGTCCGGGAAGATGTAGAAGAACGCCTCTCCTCGTCCGCCGTTTATACTGTGGATGTCCAGCCAGCCTTCTTCCCACAGGGGCAGGGGCTCTCCAACAACGGCGGTGACCGGATTGTCGGACTTATCTTCAAAGGCGTCCAGGGCGGTTTCCCTTCCCCGCCTGACGTCCACTTTATCCGTTACTATAAGCTCGTTGGTAGCTCCCCCGGCATCCGTCAGCAGTATGGTGATTCCCTTGTCGAAACTGGTTTCGGGCAGCAGGAAACGAACCGTAACGGCATCTTGACCCGGATTGAGGACAGGGGAGAATACCATAGTTACCGAGGAGGACGCGCCGGAAGCCGGGATATTGACTGACGGGATGCCGTCGCCGTCGAATTTGACCACAGCCCGGCCGGCCAGCGCTTCGTTTCCGTTGCCCTGCAGCGAGATTCTGGAAATGCTGCCGGAACCGCTAATCGTTACATCCAGGGCCCCGAAAATGTGCCTGAACAGGAATTCGGCATCTTTGGAACAAGCTGCAAGCATAGGGCGCACCGGGTAATTGCAAAAAGCCGGAATGTCAAAGTACAGGGCTCCCTCGCCGGTGCAGACGTTGGATGCAGCCCAAGGGAAAAGCGCATAATTGCCGGATAAAGAGGCGCTCCCGTCTTCCCCGGAGCTGTATTTGAACTCGGTGCGGCTCTGCCCGCCGCCAGGGCAGGTGAAGGCCTTGTTGCCCGAGTTGCAGTTGAATACGGATATCATATCTCCAGCTTGCCATTCGAATGCAGGAGTACTGTCGGCAAGGGTGCATACAACGGTGTTAAGCCTCCCGTTTTGTTCTCGCTCGCAGGAAAGGATGCAAAGCAGGATCGCTGTAAAGAATATAGTTCGATTTTTTCGCATACTTTGTCAAAGATAATCTATTTCCGGCAAAAGTGTACGGGAAAGCGCTACAGTTTGTGATTATTGAAAAAAATCGGTACATTTGTAAGTTATGGCATTTAGTTTCTTTCAGAAGATAGGCAGGGCCATCGCCGGCCGCTCCAGAGTGGATGACGATACCCTCGACGCAATAGAGGAGGCACTTGTCGAATCCGATATGGGTGTGGACACCACGCTCAAGGTCATCGACAGGCTGGAGGAGCGGGCCCAGCGCGACAAATATATGAGCCAGGACGAACTCCGCGGCATGCTCCGCGAAGAGATATCCGCCCTCATCCCAGATACCCCGGCAGGTCCCGAACTGGCCGGCAAGCCCCATATCATCCTGGTAGTGGGCGTAAACGGAGTAGGGAAGACCACTACCATCGGCAAGCTGGCCAATTACTGGCGCAGGCAGGGGAAACGTGTCCTCCTGGGGGCCGCCGATACCTTCCGCGCAGCAGCCGTTGACCAGCTGGATATTTGGGCCGGGCGCGCGGGAGTCGAGATAGTGAAACAGCAGATGGGCTCCGACCCTGCCGCCGTCGCTTTCGATACCGCAAAATCAGCCGTTGCCAGAGGCTCGGACGTGGTGCTCATAGATACCGCCGGGCGCCTTCACAACCGTGTGGACCTTATGAACGAGCTTACCAAGATACGTAATTCCGTGCGTAAGGTGGTTCCCGACGGCCCCCACGAAGTGTTGCTCGTGCTCGACGCCAGCACGGGGCAGAACGCTTTCGCACAGGCAAAAGAGTTCGCCCGCGCAACCGACATCACCGGACTGGTAGTTACCAAGCTTGACGGTACAGCCAAGGGGGGTGTGGTGGTAGGCGTCAGCGACCAGTTCAACATCCCTGTCCGCTTCATAGGGGTAGGCGAAAAAATAGAAGATATCAAGCCGTTCGACAAGGAGTCATTTGTGGCGGCGCTATTTAATCCAGAAGATATATGAAACTCAGTTACAGTTGGTTAAAGGATTATTTGAAGTGTGAGCTCACTCCTGCCCAGGTGGCGGAGGCCATGACTTCCATCGGTATAGAAGTAGATGCTCTCGAAGAAAGCGAGGCCGTACCCGGCGGTCTTGCAGGAGTGGTGGTTGCCGAGGTGCTCACTTGCGAACCGCATCCGGACAGCGACCATCTCCACGTCACTACCGTCAATACCGGTGCAGGAGAGCCAGTTACAGTTGTGTGCGGAGCGCCCAACGTGGCTGCGGGGCAGAAAGTCCTGCTGGCCCAGATTGGCACTGTGCTGCCAGGTGACTTCAAGATCAAGAAGTCCAAGATTCGCGGGATTGAGTCCTTCGGCATGATATGCGCGGAGGACGAGCTTGGCATAGGCACCAGCCATGAAGGTATCATGGTGCTGCCTCAGGATGCCGTCGTAGGCACGCCGGCCAAGGATTACCTGCATCTGGAGACCGAAGCTGTCATAGAGTATGAAATAACGGCAAACCGGGTGGATGCCGCCTCCCATTGGGGCGTTGCAAGAGATTTGTACGCATGGTGCAAACTGAATAATGTCCCTTGCGACCTTAAATTGCCGGAGGCCCCGGAGACTGTAAGCGGTAAGGGTGATGGTATCGAGGTAGAAGTCGAAGACCCTTCCGGCGCTCCGCGTTACTGCGGCGTCACCATCCGCGGCATCAAGGTCGGACCGTCGCCCGAATGGCTACAGAAACGCTTGATGAGCATCGGCAGCCATCCCATCAACAACATAGTGGACATCTCTAACTTCATTCTGTTCGAGCTTGGCCAGCCGCTCCACACCTTCGATGCGGGCAAGATACGCGGAGGCCGCGTAATCGTACGCCGTGCCGCTGAAGGCGAGCCCATCAAGACTCTCGACGGCATCGAACGCAAGCTTCACGCCTCCGACGTGGTAATTGCCGACACCGTCGGCCCTATGTGCATCGCGGGAGTGTTCGGAGGCGAGGACAGCGGCGTCACCGACAGTACCGTGGACGTGTTCGTAGAGAGCGCCTACTTCGATCCTGCCTCCATACGCAAGACCTCCAAGAGCCAGACTCTGCAGACCGACGCTTCCTTCCGCTTCGAGCGCGGTGCAGATCCCTTCATGCAGCCCTACGCCCTCAGGCGTGCCGTACAGCTTATTCTGGACTGTGCCGGCGGCGAAGTTTGCGGGGAGCCTGTGGACATCTGCCCAAAGCGTCCTGAGCGCAAGCGTATCGAGCTGGATTACAATCGCATGCGCAGTTTTATCGGAAAGGCAATCAGCAACGCGGAGATGGAGGCTATACTCGAGTCGCTGTGTTACACCTTCGAGAGCCGCGGAGACAACTGTGCTACGGTGCTCGCTCCCTCCTATATGGTAGATGTTTACCGCGAATGCGATGTGGTGGAAGAAATACTGCGTATCTACGGCTACAACAACATAGACTTGCCGTCACGGATGAAGATGTCCGTGGCCCCCACTCCGGATCCGGACCCTGAAGCACTCCGCAACAGTATCTCCAACTTCCTGGCTGCCAACGGTTTCACGGAGATAATGAACAACTCCCTTACCAAGAAGGACTACTACACCCAGCTTGGCACTTACCCGGCCGGCGCTTGCGTTGAGATCGTAAATCCGCTCAGCCAGGACCTGAACGTTATGCGCCAGACCTTGCTCCTTGGAGCACTGGAGGTCGTGGCGTACAATTTCAACCGTCAGGCAGGCTCGCTGAAGATGTTTGAATACGGTAACGTGTACCGCAAGCTCGAAGGCAAGGACCCCACCAAACTGGAGGCTTACGAGGAGCACAGCTGCTTCTGTCTCACGCTGGCAGGTACCCCGGAGAAATCCTGGAAGGCGGCTCCTGCAAAGAGCGACTTCTTCCAGCTCAAAGGCTACGTGGACCTGCTCCTGCGCCGCTACGGGGCAGATATTTACCAGATGTGGGCTGAACCTGCCCCCGCTGACTTGTTCTCCGACGGAGTGAGTTACAAACTGCCCGGCAAGGGCCATACTCTGGTGAGCATGGGTATAGTCAATCCTGCACTTTGCCGTAAGTTCGGCATTAAGCAGCAAGTGCTTGCCGCAGAAATTTCCTGGCCGGTCTTGCTGGAACTGGTTTCCCGTGACAAGGTCAGCTTCAGCGAGCTGCCCAAGTTCCCCGAGGTAAGGCGCGACCTGGCACTGCTGCTGGATGAGCAGGTGAGCTATGCAGACTTGCGTGCCGCCGCATTCAAGCAGGCCCGCAAGCTCCTGAAGCAGGTGGGATTGTTCGATGTTTACCGCGGCGACAAGATTCCCGCCGGCAAGAAGCAGTATGCGCTGAGCTTCGTCATCCGCGACGATGAGAGGACGCTCACCGACCAGGATACCGAGCGCCTGATGGACAGGCTGCTCCAGATGTTCCGCAACGACTTCGGGGCCGAACTCAGGTAATGAACTGGTTCCGTCATATCGTTTTTGCTGTGCTGCTGACGCTTTTGCTGTGCTCCTGCGGCGGGCGTCCCCGTATTATTCCGCGCAGTACTATGACGGATATCTATGCTGAAATGCTGCTTGCTGACCAATGGCTGGCCGATCACCCTTCGCATCGCAAGGACTTGGACACGTTGTTGTTTTACGACCCTATTTTCCGCCGCTATGGTTACACTTTTGAAGATTATGACGCTTCAGTGCAGCACTACCTCAAAGATCCGGAGAAGTTTTCAAGGGTGTTCAGGGACGCAACTGCAATGCTGAGGAAGCGCAGCGCTCATTATCAGAAGAAAGCTGACGAGTTGCAGAGAATAAAGGACTTCAACGCCGGAATCAAGGGCTTTACGCTCAAGCGTTTTGACCGTGATACGTTTTTGTGGCGTACTCCCCACAAAGATTCCCTGATCAGGGCGGCATTTATTCGGGATTCTGTTATCAGGGATTCCATTATCAGGGACTCTATTATCAGGGATTCCCTGGTGCGGGATTCAATTCTCCGCGATTCCCTGCGACTGGATTCCCTGCGGCTTCACAGGGGCAAGAAAAGTTTCCATACGAAGAAAGCCAGACAGTTGCCACAGGTGAAGGATGTTGAAACAATAACCAATTAATTACAGATATTATGAATTATCTCGAAAAATACGGGTACACCCCGGACGAAGAGAAGATTGCCTCCGCTCTTCAGGCTATAGCCAGGCAGAAGGATGAGCCGGCCCCCGTTGAGGCTCTCAAATTGTGCTTCTCGATTATGGACCTTACCACTCTTTCCCCTAACGACACGGTAGCGTCT
Source organism: uncultured Bacteroidales bacterium (assembly GCA_946414935.1). Taxonomy (GTDB): domain Bacteria; phylum Bacteroidota; class Bacteroidia; order Bacteroidales; family UBA932; genus Cryptobacteroides. Next base: position 3,701 of record CAMKQN010000072.1, on the reverse strand, counting down.
GTAAGCAAACTGGTAGAAAAGGTCAACAATCTGCCCGAAGCTTTCCCGGGATATCCCGCTCCCGCATCCATTTGCGTGTATCCCAATTTCGCATCCACCGTACGCTCCCTCAAGAAGGATTCCGAGGTTCATGTCACTACGGTTGCGAGTTGCTTCCCTTCCGCGCAGAGTTTCCTCGAAGTTAAGGTAAGGGAGTGTGAACTGGCCGTAGAGAATGGTGCCGATGAAATAGATATAGTGCTGGCCCTCAATGCTTTCCTTGCCGGGGACAAGGCCCGCGCCTTCGAAGAGATAGTGGCCATGAAGAACGCAATCAACAAAGCTGCGGTTGCCCAGAACCGCGATGTGGTGCTCAAGGTGATACTTGAGACCGGTTTGCTTGTTTCTGCGGAGAATATTGCCGAGGCTTCATTCCTGGCAATGGAGGCCGGGGCCGATTTTATCAAGACTTCAACCGGAAAAGTGGATGTGAATGCCACTCCTCTTGCCGCTTTCGTAATGTGCGAGGCTATCCGCCGCTATTATGAAGTCAGCGGACGCCGTGTAGGGTTCAAGGCCGCCGGGGGCATCTCCAACGCTCAAGATGCTATGTGCTACTATCGCATCGTTTCCGGTATTCTCGGAGAGGCTTGGCTCAACAGAAAGTATTTCCGTTACGGCGTCAGCCGCCTCGGCAACAGTCTCATCAGCGCGATTGCAGGCGAAACTGTAAAGTACTTCTAAAAAACGGCCCGTTTTTTTAGTCTGAAATTTTCTCAAACCGGCCCCTGGATCAGATCAGGGGCCGGTTTTGCAATTAAGCGTTGCAATTCTGGAAAAAACCGGTAATAAGCCTCACCTTTGCAGCAGAACAAAAACAGATGATGCTATGAAAAAGTTCATATTTGCCATTCTTCTTGCCCTTGCACCGCTGCATGCATGCTCGGATAAAGAGGATTATCCCTGGAACAGGCCGGCGGCGGACGAGTACGAATTGACACACGGACAAATCGTTCTGGGTGAGCAACTCAAAGACCCGTATTCGGTGGAGAACATGACCAAGGCGCTCTTGTCTGTGTATCCGGCAGCAGCCGGGCGCAGCCATATTGATCCCACCGATTATTACGTCCGTTTCCTCCCCAAGAACGAAGAACAGGTGCAGCAGCTCCTGGATATGGAATTACTCTTGCTGGATCATCCGCTGGATTACAGAATCGTGAAAGACGGGGACTGGTATCACGATCCCGGGGTTCCGGAAAATGATGTAACCTGGCTCTACGGCGTAGTCCCGCTGGACTTTGAATTCCCGTCCAACATACGCTACGAGCGTCTGGAAGACTGTTATCTCTCCGAACACGACCCTCAGACCAAGTCTGACGGCATAGACTGGGCTGCAGTAGAAAGGGAGTCGTTCCGTTTGACCGGCAATGCAGCTATGCTTGGCTTAGGCACCAAGGCGGAAGATGATGCACCACGGGCGCCGGAGGGATACATTACCATATTGGATCCGGACGATCCTGAAGGCACTGTAGGAGTGAAGGGGGTGCGCGTTTGTTGTAATTCATTCGTAAAGACGGCTGCTGCCTATACAGACGAAAACGGTCACTACAAAATGAGCCGTACGTATTCGGGCGAATTGCGCTTCCGCCTCATGTTCAAGAACAGCAAAGGCTTCAGCCAGGGACTCAACCATCCTTTGCTGCCGGCTTCCGTATCGGCCCTTGGGAAATACCCTGCGGAAGGCTGTTCTGTGGAGATTGATAACGGCTCGGATTATCATTTGTTCGTGCGTTCGGTACTGAATAATGCCGGATATGAGTACTGCCAGACTTGCGAGAAGAGTGCCGGAGCTATTCCCAAACCGCCTAAAGACTTGAGAATATGGGATTTGCCTCTATTTGCCGGCAGCTTCAACATAATGATGCATCATGGGGTTATAATCGATACGTTCTCTCCGCTGCACGATGTGCTCGGTCCGCTTGCTATGGTGGCCAGGTATGTGCAACCTGACGTTTATTTCGGGATTGAAGGATGTGCTTCCTACAGTGATGCTTATGCCCGAGCTCTCCTGGCTTTCGTGCAGGCCGGTCATTTTGCCAGGGTGGGGAAGGATTGGTGGCATGAATATGTGCTGGGCGCCATTGGAGATGGCATAGTGCAGTCTGTTACAGATTTGCTTGCACCCGGAGACGCCGGAGATGGGAAGGAGGAGCCGGAAGAAGCAGGCGCAAAAAACAATGTGAAGAGCTGTGCGGCCGGCGGCAGCAGTACTTATGCAGAGATTGTACAAAATTATTCCAACTACTGCCAGACGGTATTGTACCGCAGGCATTATCCGGGGTCTGACGCTTTGTTCGGAGACCGCCTGAATTCTCCTCAAATATTTCTGTATCTGGAAGAAAGAGGTCTTGGTCTGGAGCTGCTTGCTCCGCTGTTTACCTCGGACGTGACCGATATGGCCTTCCTGAAACAGAAGATGCTCAGCTACTATCCACAGTTTAAGAATGTAATAATGGAAGCATTTGCACGATATGAATACTAATACTATGAAAAACTTATTGTCGGCTGCCGCGGGATTGCTCCTGTGCTGTATGGTCTCAGCTCAGAATTATGCGCTAACTACTAATGTGCTGGACTATGTGAATTTGGGGACGTTGAATCTGGAAGCGTCCTGCGGTATTGCCCGGCGATGGACGCTCACGGCCGGGGTAAAGTACAATCCCTTTTCGTACGGGGAGGGCAGGGGTGAGTTTGCCGACCGCCAGCGCAGCCTGGACGCAGGCGCCAGATTCTGGCCTTGGCACATCTACTCCGGCTGGTGGCTTGCGGGCAAGATGAAATGGCAGGAATACAATAAAGGAGGCTTCAAGTCGTTGCAGGCTACGGAAGGAGACCGTTTAGGCGGCTCTCTGGCAGCAGGTTACACCTTTATGCTGAATACTCATTTGAACCTCGATCTCGGTTTGGGACTATGGGGAGGATATGATAAGTATGTCGCTTATGAATGTTTGAGGTGCGGAAAGATTGTAGGTGAGGGAGAAAAATTTTTCATACTTCCTAACGATATTCTTCTCACAATATCATACATTTTCTGAAAAAGTTGTATATTTGTAGCCCAAACCGATGCGCGGGTGGCGAAATGGTAGACGCGCTAGTTTCAGGAGCTAGTGGGGTAAAACCTGTGTGAGTTCGAGTCTCATCTCGCGCACAAGAACCGGTCTCAGAGATACTCTGGGGCCGGTTCGCTGTTATTTTTGGCGGCTTTTTGGCGACTTGGCGACGAAATCAGCAGTTGAATGTGCAGATCGTGGCCAATGCCGGATTTGGAGCCGAAGCGGTATATATACTCGATGGAGTATGGAGCCAGGAGAGTATCAATCGCTTTTCTGATTGTGCGGGCCTCGTCGGCAGTGAAGGGGTGGTACGGGTCGGATGTGACGATGATTTCAGCGCTGGTGTAGGAGCTCAGGTCTGAGTTGAAGTATTTTCGGATGTTGTCGGCTATGTATTCTGCGCGGCCTTCAGGCGTTGGAGTCCGGGAGAAGAAGTCGTATTCTACGATGGCTGTGGTGTCAAATAGGTAACTGAGGCTTTCTTCGTCTGCGCCGGTTGCCGTCCGGATACGGTCGATGGCAATCTGTATCTTTCCTTGACGTTTCAGTCGGGCAATGCTGCGGTTCTGCCGCGCATCGCGCATCCGCTTAGGACGGTTACGATGCGCC
>CAMKQN010000071.1:0-11186 GCA_946414935.1 uncultured Bacteroidales bacterium | reverse complement strand
CATGATCGCTGCAATCAGAACTGTGAATTTTTTCATGTGAATAAAAAAACAGTGATTCTACCAATTAAGAATTTTTTTGAAGTCGTAGGCTTCAGGGTCTGAAACATACTTCCTGACCGCTTCGTAGTCTTCGGGGGTGATGTAATGGCAAATGTGGCTATAGTAATTACATGCTATTCCGCCGTTGATGTCAACCCTGCGGGGAGGAATCTTGCCCTCGGCGTTCTGGAGGTCATGGAGGTAAAGCGGTGAAGGGTTACCGAAAGCGTCTACGTAGACCATGCAGCCGGTCTCCCCTTTCCTGAAAAGATCATAAACGCCCATTGCAAGTTCGGAGCAGTAGGTCAGGTCGTAGGCAATGGGGTCCTGGCAGCGGACGTCATAGCCTATTTCAACGGGGCGGGTCTTAACCTTCATGCCTGTCTTCTTGAACTCCTTCTCCAGTAGCTCATTGAAGAGCACTGCCTTGCTTATCTTGCCAAGCTCGGGATGTCCATGTTCGTCGTAAGTCATGTGCACTCCTGCAGCCTTAATGTCCTCGGCGGAAAGGTCATGGAATACGCCCTCGGCGACTACTACCGTACCATAATCTATGCCCAGAAGCTTGCGCTTGATGATAGCAGAAAGAGTGAGCTTGATTATTTTATCAATACTGATTTCCGTTTTGTTGAACATCTCCGGAATAATGGTCATCGGGCAGTGGGTAGCCTCGCCGATACCCAGAGCCAGATGGCCGGCGCTACGACCCATGGCTGAAATAAGCAGCCAGTTGCCGGAAGTGCGGGCATCTTCGTAAATTGTACGGGCAATGTGGGCGCCTTCCTGCTTGGCCGAGTTGAATCCGAAGGTCGGAGTATTGTTGGGAAGGGGAAGGTCGTTGTCTATAGTTTTCGGTACGTGAATGTTGGCAATCGGATACTTCTTGGCTTCGAGGAATTTGGCTATACGGTTTGCGGTTGAAGCGGTATCGTCGCCGCCAACGGTCACGAGAAGCTTGATGCTGTTCTGCTGGAAAAGATCAAGGTTAAAGCGCTGCTCGAAATCTTCATCGGTGGGCTTGAACCTGCTCATCTGCAGGTATGAGCCGCCTCTGTTGAAATAGGCGTCCGCCTTGAAAAAGTCGATGTCTTCAATCCTGGGAGACTTGTTGAAAAGTCCGCTGTAGCCACCGTGGAGGCCGATAACGCGGTAACCATTTGAAAGGAATGACTTTGCGACGGAGCAAACGACGGTGTTCATGCCTGGAGCGGGGCCGCCGCCGCACAGAATAATAATGGAATCTTTCATACTATAGAATAAAAAATGCTTCAAAAAATCCTGCGAATTTAATAAAAAGACCGAATAAAACGAAGGAAAATGCATATCTTTGCATGATTTACATGCGCACGCGCGAAGAAGAGTATGGAAAAAACTGAAGCAAGGCAGAGGATAGAAGAGCTCCGGGCCGTTCTCAACGAGAACAGCCGTCGGTATTACGTGGACAATGCTCCAACTATGAGCGACCAGGAGTTCGATACTCTTATGCATGAACTGGAAGCGCTGGAGACACAATTCCCGGAATTCTACAGTCCTGACTCACCTACCCAGCGTGTCGGCAGCGACCTGGATTCCCCGGTCGGGCGCAACGCGGAGCCGGGCACGGGGGTTGAATTCGTAAAACGGGCTCACCGTTATCCTATGCTGTCGCTGGGCAATACCTACAGCATCTCGGAGGTAGAAGAATTTGCGGCACGGGCCGACAAACTGCTAGACAGCGGGTTCAGCTACTGCTGCGAGCTGAAGTTCGACGGTACGGCAATTTGCCTCACATATACGGACGGCGTGCTTTCCAGGGCGCTTACCCGCGGTGACGGAATTCAGGGAGACGATGTCACTGAAAATGCGAGACGTATTTCAAACATACCCGTCCGCCTGCACGGTGACTACCCGGATGAGTTCGAGATTCGCGGCGAAGTGCTTATGCCTTTCGCTTCCTTCGAGGCCTTGAACCGCGAGCGTGCGGACGAAGGAGAGGCTCCTTTTGCCAACCCTCGGAATGCAGCCTCCGGCTCCCTTAAGCTTGGCGATCCATCAGAAGTCGGCCGGCGTGGCCTGTGGTGTACTCTGTACCATATTCCTGCCCAGAGCGTACCTTTCGAGACTCATGACGAGGCACTCCGGAAGGCTGCCTCTTGGGGCTTGCCCGTCTCCGAGCACAGGAAGCTCTGCCATAGTATCGACGATATCCGGGCGTACATAGATTATTGGGATGAGGCCCGCCGCTCCCTGCCTTTTGCGACAGACGGCATTGTAATCAAGATAAATGAGCTACAGGCCCAAAGGGTCTTAGGCTATACAGCCAAGTCCCCGCGCTGGGCAGTTGCATACAAGTTTAAGGCAGAACAAGCTTGTACTCCCCTTCTTAGTATTGATTACCAGGTCGGGCGTACAGGAGCCGTTACTCCGGTGGCGAATCTTGAGCCGGTGCAGTTGGGCGGCACCGTGGTCAAGCGCGCCACCCTGGTCAATGAGGATCAGATCGCAGCCTTGGACATCCGTATCGGAGATTCGGTATTTGTAGAAAAGGGCGGTGAAATAATTCCGAAAATCACGGGTGTAAACTTGTCCCTCCGCCCGGAGTCTTCCGTGCCGCCTGTTTTCCCTAAGCTGTGTCCGGACTGCGGTACTCCCCTTGTCAAACAGCCTGGCGAAGCCAAATGGTTCTGCCCCAACAGAGACGGGTGCCCTACCCAGATCAAGGGGCGCATTCTCCATTTTATGGGCCGGAAAGCCATGAATATCCTGGCTGGAGAGGCTACGGTCGATCAGTTCTATGAGGCTTCGCTCGTACACGGCCCGGCTGACCTGTATCATATCAGCAAGTATCAACTCATGAGTCTTGAAGGTTGGCAGGAGCGTTCCGCCCAGCGTTTTCTCGACAGTCTTGCCAAGACCCGCGAAGTACCTTTTGAAAGGGTTCTGTTTGCTCTTGGCATCAGATTCGTAGGAGAAAGTACGGCTAATGATATAGCCCGCCATTTCGGTGATATTGATAAACTTGCTCAGGCAAGCATGGAACAGTTGCTTGAAGTCGCAGAAGTAGGAGATGTTATAGCCGGAAGCGTTTACGAATATATGCACAACGAAGCTCATTTGCAGGAAATCGAAAGGCTCAAATCCGCCGGATTGCGCTTTTCCGTCGTGGATGAAGCCAGGGCGGCGTCTGATGTACTGGCCGGGAAGACTATAGTCATTTCCGGCAATTTCAGCGTCTCCAGGGACGCAATGAAAAAACTTATTGCCAGTCATGGCGGCAAATGTGCATCATCGGTCAGCGGCAGTACTTCCTTCTTACTTGCCGGCAGTAAACCGGGCCCGGAAAAAATTCGCAAGTGCTCGCAATTGGGTATCGATGTATTGTCCGAGGAAGAATTCCTCCGTCTTTTGCCGGAGGATTCCACGGCTGCAGGAGAAGTTAAAGAATTGACGTTGTTTTAAGAAATGGGAAGACTTAAAGATTTGTTTACAGACCATATCTGGTCTATTGACACGCGCAAAGTCTCCCTTGTGTCCAAGAGTTACGCCAGGCTTGTAACTACCGTCAAACTGGTGCGTATAACTATCAACACCTTCGCGGAAAACCGAATGGGCTTCCAATGCGTTGCCCTCAGCTATTTCGTCACTTTGGCCCTTATTCCCTTGCTGGCCTTCACCTTTGCCGTAACCGGCGGTATGGGGTTGACCGGCTACATCGACAGGCTGATGGATTTTTTTGCCTCATTCGTCGATCCGGGCATGCTTTACATGGTTGAAGAGAAGGCCATCAACCTCATAGACATCGCCAAAAACGGCTGGGTAGGCGTGGTGGCTGCCTTGTCATTTCTCTGGACCATTTTATGGATGATGTTCCAGGTCGAGAGGGTATTCAACAATGTGTGGGGCATACGCAAGATACCGAGAAAAATCTACAAGCGTGTAGGTTATTATTTCCTTGTACTCATCCTGGCCCCTTTTCTGGTAATCCTTTTCGGTACCGGTATCGCGTATTACAGTAACTTTACTAAACTCTTGGGCCTGGACCTTTCCGAGTTGCGATTTCTCCCGAAATTGCTAGGTTATCTCGGCTTCTACATCATTGCCACTTTCACTTTGTCGGCAATGTACAAGTTTATTCCGGCCACTGAAGTCAAGTATAAATATGCACTGAAAGCAGCCGCTATTGCCGCTTTGGTATTCGTAGGATTTCAATACCTTTATCTGGAGACCCAGGTTTTCGTCGCCAGGCTCAACACCGTCTATGGTGTCTTGGCGGCAATACCTCTCTTTTTAATCTGGCTGAACTTCAGTTGGCAGATAATCATTTACGGAGCTGAACTTACATACAGCTTCCAAAATCTAAAGAATTACGGACTCCGGGAGGAGGGCAGAATATGAATGAGATAGTACAGCGCGAATTCGATTCCTTGATGGAACTGGCTCGTGGACGATGCCGGGACCGTCAAGAAATGGACACCATACGCAAGGCGTTCGAGTTTGCCGACGAGGCCCACAAAGGGGTGCTGAGGCACACCGGAGAACCGTTCATTGTTAATTCCCTGCAAGTAGCCAAGATTGTAGTGGCAAAGGTGGGATTGGGCTACAAATCCATCTGTGCCGCTTTGCTGGAAGACGTAGTCGAAACTACCGACTATGGTACAGAAGATCTCAGGAGACTCTTCGGAGATAAAATCGCAAGCCTGGTAGAAGGCCTGGTCAATATTGATGCAATCCTTGGCCCGGAGATACAGGGCGCCGCTCTGTCTGAAGACCCTGAAAGCGTTCAGGCAGAGAATCTTAAGCGCATTCTCCTATGTATGGGGGATGATGTCCGCGTAGTGCTTATCAAACTGGCCGACCGCCTTCAATGCATGCGTAATCTGGACAGCATCCCGGAAGCCAGGAGGGAAAAGATACTCGGCGACACCATGATGTTTTTCATCCCGCTTGCCCATAGGCTTGGATTGTACAGCATCAAGTCGGAACTGGAGAATATATGGCTTAAGTACGTGCATCCGCAGGAATTCAGGGATATTGAGGAGCGTACCGACAAAGATGTGGCAGCCCGGTCAAGGGAGTTGGATGCATTTATAGAACCCATTGCCGAATCGCTGCTGGAAAAGGGTTTCAAGTTCACCATAAAGAAACGTATCAAGACTCCGTACTCCATCTGGTACAAAATGCGTACAAAGCAGGTCCCTTTCGAGCAGATTTACGATTTGTATGCTGTACGCATTGTCTTCGACCCCGATACCGACGATTTAGGCAAGGAGAGGGACAAGGCCTTCATTATCTACTCCACGGTCTCCTCCATGTACAAGGGAAAGGACAGCCGTTTCAGGGACTGGATACGGCATCCCAAAGCTAACGGCTATGAAGCCCTGCATCTTACCGTAATGAGCAACGCAGGTTTCTGGGTGGAGGTGCAAATCCGTTCCAGGCGCATGGATGACATAGCCGAGAAAGGAATTGCCGCCCATTGGGCGTATAAAAACGACGGCTACCTGTCCGAGTCGGACAGCCAGATGGACAGATGGCTGGCCAAGGTGCAGGATATTCTGGGCAGCGACAATGTGAACGCCTTGGAATTACTGGATCTCATCGAGGATAATATTTTCGCAAACGATATAGTGGTGTTCACGCCAAAAGGCGAGCAGCGTTGCATAAGTAAAGGGTCCACGGCCCTTGACTTTGCATACAAGGTGCACACCAACGTAGGCAATCATGCAATCGCAGCCAAAATCAATTCCAAACTGGCTCCCCTTTCGCGTGTGCTCAAGGCCGGCGACCAGGTAGAGATTCTTACGGCAAAGAATGCAAAGCCGAAGCCTGAATGGCTGTCTTTCCTGCAGACCAGAAGCGCCAGGCGCAAGATGCTTGACACATTGCGGGCAGATTATCCGGGGTTATATTCCAAGGCCGAAGAAATCATGCAAAAGTCGGCAGGGCTCACTTCGGAAGTCATTCCGCTGAAAATACACCTGCGCGGTCAAGACCGCCCCGGACTGATTGAAGATATAGAAAACGCACTCAAACGAATTGACGGCATTGAAAGTGTCGAGATAAGCAAGATATGATAAAACGCTTCCTTCCACTGATAGTGATATGTTCGGCAATATTCCTGCCGATGATATTCATGCATTCCTGCGCCAACACTACGCAGGCTCCTACCGGCGGAGACAAAGATACCATTCCCCCCTTCATCATCGGCATCAATCCCCTTCCGGGAGCCGTAAACGTACCTGTCGAAGGGACAAAAATTGTTTTCCGTTTTGATGAATATATCAACATCAAAAACCAGAAGAATATCTTTCTCTCACCGCCTCTGGAAAAAGCTCCCAAAGCCAAGATTAAGGACAAGTTCCTGATTGTTTCTTTTGAATCCCCGCTGGATTCCAATACCACCTACACCCTGAACATGACAGATGCCCTGGCCGACAATAACGAGGGCAATATGTTTCCGGGGTACACCTACGTATTTTCGACGGGTCCGAGCATAGATTCACTGCTTCTTACCGGCGTAGTCCTGGACTGTAATACATTGAAACCGGTGAAAGGAGCTACAGTGGTGCTATATAAGGATTTATCGGACTCTGCCGTATTCTTGAAAAGGCCGTCCGCCGCCGTGAAAACCGATGACTGGGGCTATTTCTGCCTGCCTTACCTGGAAGATACCCAATACAGGCTCTATGCGCTGAAAGACGAAGCCGGAAACAACATATACGATCCGGATACGGATCTGGTCGGTTTTGTTGATTCGTTGGTGAGACCGGTGGTGCGGGTTGTCGATACTTTGCCTGAGATGCTCAAATACGACATGACCGATACTCTCATGTGCGAGGCCAGGCGAGTGGATTATAAACTACGTTTGTTCAGGGAAAAGCCTACGAAGCAGTTTCTTGTTAACAAAAACCGTACGGCAGACAGGGCTGCTTATATAACCTTCCAGGCGCCTAATGTGTGGATTGACTCCCTCTGGTTCAGAGGCTACAGCTCGGACCAGGTGATTTCCCAGTTCAACCGGCTCCACGACAGTCTGGTCCTGTGGATTAACTCCCGCAAGCCTGCCCCGGATACCCTGCATCTGTTCGTTAATTACAGGAAAACCGACTCTCTCGGTGTATTGCAGCCCAATCTGGAACATGTAAGGCTGCCCATGCCGGAGGGCAAGAGGGTTTTGCAGAGGATCCCCAGGCGGAACTTGAAGAAAGAAGATACTACCTGTGTCTTCAAGTTAACTGCCGAATCAGAAACAGTGGAGCAGAACGGCTTCCAGTTGTCGTTCTCATATCCCATTGTATATGAGCATTTTGACTCATTGAAGTTTACCTATATCAACCCAAAGCAGAAGGAATTCAGCGGCAGTGTTACCATCGAAAGGGATTCCACCGACTTATGCCGGTACATCATCCGTCCCAAAGAGAAGATGCAAGTTGGCTTCGAGTACAAACTGAAAGTTCCTCACCATGCTTTCCGTGACATAAACGGCTTCTGGTCGGATAGTACGGAAGTGAAAGTCAGCCTCCCTACCGACGACAAACTAAGCACGCTCAAAGCCGTGATGTCCGGAGTGGACAGAAAAATCATTGTCGACCTGCTGGATGACAAGCGGAAGTCTATTCTGCGGCAGTACATCATAGACGAGGACTGCGTACTTACTTTCCCCTATCTAAGCGAAGGCAAATACTCTATCCGTATCACCGACGACGGTAACCGAAACTCCATTGTGGATACCGGGTCCCTGCTGGAGCATCGCCAGCCTGAATCTGTGCTGTATTTTAAGATAGGCGACAGCGATTACATAGAAGTGCCGCCCAGCGCCGATGTGGAGCAGGAAATCAATGTCAAAACTCTGTTTGAACAATGAGACGCTTGCTTATATTATTTCTTTTCCTGACATGCGGAAACGCTTTGCGTGCGCAGGTAGATTCCATCATATTTACTCCGGAGTATCTGGACACGGTGAACATAAATCGCGTAATTACGATTAATGACTATCACATGGTGGGCTTCAACTATGGCGTAAGCTTTTCTAATGTGTATTTCAACCCGGCCAAGATGGGGACTGCATTCCGGTTTGAGCCAACCTACTTCTCTATTATGTACACTCACCATGAGAAGATGTTCAACTACATTCCTTATTTCGGCATCACCCTTGGGCTTTCATACTGGCATTCCGGAGTCCGCTTCGAAGATAATCCGGATACGGGGGCACCTCTAGGATACATAGACGGCGCAACTGATATAACTATGGAGACAGTGCAGTTTCCAGCCATGATGCAGATGCACTTTGATGCCGCTCCTGTGAAGATTCTGGCAAATCTGGGCGGCTATCTGGGGTACAGGCTTTCGGTTGAAAGGAGCGGAGAGTGGATGGACCAGGATTTCGCCAAGGCATTCCGCGATTATGAATACCGTTTCGACTATGGACTCACAGGCGGCGTAGGAATAGGTTTCATGATAGACCCTATTGAATTGCATCTTAATGTTTTGGGCCGGTGGAGCCTGCAGAATCTGTATGCTCCGGATTACTACAACGAGGTTTTCCACCCATACAACACTTATTATTACCGGTATGCAAATCCCATAGATATCGCAGTTACTCTGGGAGTCTATTTCCAGCTCACCAAGCGTACCGGCAAGACTACAAGGCAGATTAAGCAGCAAGCAAAAGAAATTGTGTATGGAAAGGCTGAAGACGATTAAAGTTAAAGTCGGTGATTCCTTATTCATAGGAGGAGGTGCTCCCGTGGTCATACAGACCATGTGCAACACTCATACTTCTGACGTAGAAGCAACTGTAAACCAATGCCTTAGGCTCGCAGAAGCCGGCGCCGGCATGATACGCATCACGGTCCCCGGACTTAAGGATGTGCCGGCAGTTTCCGATATTCATTCCAGGCTTCGAAGCCTGGGTTGCAATGTCCCTTTGGTTGCAGACATACACTTTTCATCAGACACGGCCATAGCATGCGCGTCAATAGTAGAAAAAGTACGTATCAATCCTGGAAACTTTCACCCCGACCATGGTGTTGCCAGACGAAAATTTGCCGAATTCCTTGAAGTATGCCGGGAACATGGCACTGCGGTGAGGGTGGGGCTGAACCATGGTTCTCTTGGAAAATATATCACGGAACTGTACGGAAACACCCCTTTCGCCATGGCCAAGGCTGCGATGGAGTGGCTGCAGATGTGTATTGATGCTGACTTTTTCAATGTAGTTGTTTCCCTGAAGGCGTCCAATACCGTGGTAATGGTTCAAGCATACCGTGAACTTGTGAAACTGATGAAAGAGAACGGCGTACTGTTCCCCCTCCACCTGGGTGTCACCGAAGCAGGAAACGGTGAAGCTGGACGTATAAAATCTTGCGTTGGAATCGCATCGCTACTCCGCGAAGGGATAGGAGATACGATACGTGTATCTCTTACCGAAGACCCTGAAAATGAGCTTCCTGTAGCAGATTACCTTGCTAAATACTTCAGCGACTCCCATCTTTCTTCCAGAAATGTTTTGCTGGATGCTGCAATACAGTGGGGGCCAAAGTTGCTCGACCGTGAGATCGACGAGATTCCCGAATCCGCAGGCATAGATCCACACCTCGCCGAGGAAATAATGCAGGCGGCCCGCAGGCGCTTCTACCGTCCGGAATACATTGCTTGCCCAGGTTGCGGACGCACTATGTACAATTTGGAAAAGAGTTTCGAAGAAGTGAAGCGCAGGACGGCTCATTTGAAAGGAATGGTGATAGCCGTCATGGGCTGCATTGTCAACGGACCGGGGGAAATGGCCGATGCCGATTGGGGATATGTGGGTGAAGGAGGCGGCAAAGTGTCAATTTACCGCCGGAACAAAGCAGTACTGATGCACGTCCCTGAAGCGGAAGCAATAGACAGGTTGCTGGAACTGATAGAATCAGAAAAATCAGTCGACGTAGAGCAGTAATCCTTTAAGGTACTCTCCTTCAGGGTGATAGATGTTTACAGGGTGATCTCCTCCCTGGCAGAGACGGTCTATTATACGGACTCGTCGTCCAGTTTGGGCGGCTGCACTGAACACCAGTTCGGCAAATGCTATCTTATCTACCACTTGTGAACAACTGAAAGTAAAGACCAGGCCGCCGGGTGCGACGCGAGATATTGCGGCGGCGTTTAATCGCTGGTAAGCCCTGAGAGCATTTTTCAGCACACCCCTGTGTTTTGCAAACGCCGGAGGGTCCACTATCATCATATCGTACCGGCCTTCTTCACACTGACCCAGGTATTCGATGGCATCGCAGCATAGGGAGCGGTGTTCGCCTGCAAATGCATTCAAGCTGACATTCCTGTCCACCAAAGCCATAGCCTTGGCGGAAGAGTCCACGCTGTCTACGGAAAGGGCGCCTCCCCTTAAAGCATACAGACTGAATCCTCCGGTATAGCAGAAAAGGTTGAGTACCCGTTTCCCGCAGGCATACTTCCCCACTATTGCCCGGTTGTCACGCTGGTCCAGGAAGAAACCGGTCTTTTGTCCTTCCACCCAGTTGACAATGAAGCGGCAACCGTTCTCGCTGACTATCCTCTCCCCTTCTTCGAAGCCGGGAGCTTTGTAAATGTACCCGTCCACCAGATCGAGCCCGGCTTTGAACGGAGCAGTGCCGGAACTCTTGTCATATACCGCTTTCAGTCTGTCGCCGAAAACCAGCCTTAACGCCTCGCAGATACGGTTTTTGGCGCGGAACATTCCGGCACTGTGGGCTTGCATCACGCATACCCCGTCGTACCAGTCGATTATAAGCCCGGGAAGGCCATCCCCTTCACCGTGTATCAGCCGGAAGCAATTGGTGTCTGCCGAGGGCAAGCCTATCGCTTTTCTGGCTTTTAGTGCATCAGAGATTGCATCTGCCCAGAAAGATGGAGACTGAGGGTCTCCGGAAAAACTTAAAATCCTTACAGCGATGGAGCCTATCTGATAGTGGCCGCTGGCCAAATAGCGTCCTTCGCTGTCGTGGACGGCCACCAGATCACCTTCTGCCGGTGCGCCTAGAATCTGGGCTATAGCCCCGGAGAAAACCCAAGGATGGAAACGGCGTATAGACTCGTCTCTACCCCTTTTCAGTATTATCTTCACCATTGTCCGATTCTTTCTTCTTGCGGCGGTGCCGCTTGCGTTTAGATGTGCCGGCGCGCAGTTT
>CAMKQN010000070.1:0-11290 GCA_946414935.1 uncultured Bacteroidales bacterium | reverse complement strand
GCTGGAAAAAGAAAGTGAACGCGGTGCCTCCTATTTCAGGAACAAGGGGTATTACGATTTCAGCAAGTTCAACTATTTCTTCGAAGCGGATACGCTTGGCAAACAAAACATCTTGACATACGAAATTCGCGACTATACCCGTAATGAACTTGCGTCCAGCGCCCAACCTTTGCGCAAATTCAGCATCGGGAAGGTGCAGATATCCCATTCAAAGTCACTTCCTTTCCGCGAAAAGGTCTTGAAAGATATTAATATAATACACCCTGGAGACCCTTACAGCGAGAGCTTGACGGACATTAATTACAAGCGTTATACTGCACTCCGCGTATTTAATAATGTGTCCATAGAAATGACTCCGGTGGACAGTACCACGGTTGACTGCCATATTACCCTGGGGCAGGGAAAGTCCAAGGGTATAAAGTTAAATCTGGAAGCTTCCACCAATTCCAACTGGCTGTTCGGTATTTCGCCGGCCATCAGTTTTTATAACAAGAGCGTATTCCGTGGTGGCGAGTGGCTTTCACTTGGCTTTTCCGGGAATTTCCAAAGACAGTTCAATACCGACGTGCAGGCCAATGAGTTTGGCGTAAACGGAAGCTTGAGTTTTCCTCGTTTCCTCGGACTGCCATACAGCGCAATCAAGGGGCCTAACATTCCCCGTACTGTCATCCAGGCTTCATTCAATTACCAGAACCGGCCGGAATTCAAAAGGTATATTGCATCCGGTTCTTACGGCTACAGCGGAGGCAACGAAAAGTTTTTCTATCAGCTTTATCCGTTGAGAGTCTCTGTAGTGAAATGTGATATGAATGAGACATTTTTCGAAACCATCTTTAGAAATATCACCCTCTTTGATTCTTTCTACGACCATATAGATGCAGGCGTGAGCGGTCAGATTTACTGGACCACAGATGCCAGCATTTTACCCAAACAGACTTATTCATACGCCAGACTGGCCTTTGACCTTTCCGGTAATGTCATCTCTCTGTTCGACAGATGGTTACCCATGGATGAATACAATTTGTCCCATTTGCTGTTCGGGTTCCCGTATTCAAGATACGGAAAGGTCGAACTGACTTTGGGCCATACATTCCGCTTTTCGCCGGAAAGTTCTTTGGCTTTGCGTTTTATTGCCGGAGTTACCGATGGCTTCACCGATTTGGATTTCACTCCTTTTGAAAAGCAATTCTACGCAGGAGGAGCCAGCAGCATGCGTGGATGGCAAGTTCGTACGCTGGGCCCGGGAGATGATGAAATGCTTGACTTGTTTGCCATCCCAAGCCAGACTGGAGACAGCAAGCTGGAATTTGACCTGGAGTATAGACAAGCCTTGTTCTGGAAGTTTGAAGCTGCGGTATTTGCCGAGGCCGGAAATATCTGGGATTTGAATCCTTATAAAGATGAAGATTTTTTACCCTGGTATAGAACTATAGCGGCCGACTGGGGACTTGGACTAAGACTCAATTTGGGATTCATCCTCCTGCGTCTGGATTTGGGCCTTAAATTGTATGAGCCGTCTCGTGCCAAGGGCTACCGCTGGCTTACCCCGGACCAGTGGTTCAATGCAAACGGGTCTTCCCTCCATTTTGGTGTAGGCTATCCTTTTTAATGAGTTCCAAGAGTATTATATATCAGTTGTTGCCCCGCTTATGGGGAAACGGAAAGCTTTCTTCCTGCGATGAGGCGTTTGCCGACCATCTCAAATCCCTCGGTGTCGATTATCTCTGGCTCACCGGAATTCCGCGCCATGCCAGTGGAGAAGATTTCGTAAAAGGCAACCCGGGCTCACCATACGCCGTGTGCGACTGGTATGACATGAATCCCTACCTGGCAGAAGACCCGAAACGGCGCATGGATGAATTTCGAGCCACAGTGGAACGGATGCATACATATGGCATAAAGGTATTGATCGATTATATTCCCAACCATGTTGCCAGGAATTACCAAGGAATGCTTCCTATCCACGATTGGTGCGACGGAGACTGGACTGATACCCTGAAGGTAGATTGGCAGAATCCTGCCACCGAAGCGGAAATGCTGAACATCCTCCGTTTCTGGGCCTCTCAGGGCATAGATGGCTTCCGCTGCGATATGGTGGAACTTGTACCGTGTGAAATGCTGGGAAGGGTGATAAAATCGGTTAAAAGGGAATTCCCCAGCCTCCTGTTTATTGCCGAGGTTTACGGCAAAGCCAACTACCGCCTCTATCTGGACACCGGCGGCTTTGATTTGCTGTACGACAAATCCGGAAGTTACGATATCCTCCGTGGGATCTATTCGGGAAGCCGTTCTGCAAGGGAACTCACATGGAACTGGCAGTCTCTTGGTGAGCTTCAGCCACGTATGCTCAATTTCCTTGAGAATCATGACGAGCAGCGCATCGCCAGTCCCCAGTTTGCCGGAGATCCGGACGGAGTGTGGGCGGCTTTGGCATTTGACCTGTTGTTTAACGATGCCTCCTTCATGCTTTATGCGGGGCAGGAAGCCGGAGAAAATGCAGAAGAAGGCAGTGATGGCAGGACCTCAATTTTCAATTGGTGCAAGCCTAAAAGCCTTGGGCTTTTGTATGGTTCTCTTCACGGACTTGAGCTGACGTCTCCGGCTAAAGAATTGCTCGCGAATTATAAAGAATTGCTGAGCCTGTCCCGGCTGCCGCTGTTTATGAGCGGGGGAGTATGGGATTTGTGCTACTGCAACTTGACTTCCGCAGGTTTCAATCCCGACAAGCACTTTGTGTTCGCAAGGTTTGACCGGGAATCTGTTTGGCTGGTATTCTGTAACTTCAGTTCGGAACGGGCCAGCGCTTGTGTAGTGCTGCCGGAAGACTTTTGCCGGCTTGCTGACATCGACCAGGAGGAATGCCTTATAGATGCGCCGCCGCGTGGTTATGCTTTGATTAAATGTAGATAACGATTAATAATATGGCTAAAACTATCACAATTATCGGTTCCGGAATGATGGGCTCCGCCCTCGCTTTTCCGGCTTTTGAAAACGGAAACGAAGTGCGCCTCGTAGGTACACATCTCGACAAAGAAATAATTGACAACTGCATCCGTAATAACCAGCATCCCAAATTTGACATACCCTTTCCACAAGGCGTAAAGTATTATTATTATGAAGACTGGAAAGAGGCCGCAAAGGGTGCTGATTTCATTATTGGCGGAGTCAGTTCTTTCGGTGTGGACTGGTTCCTGGAGAATATTCTAAGCGAGCTGGATCCTTCCGTCCCGGTACTTTCAGTGACAAAAGGCCTGATAAACCTGGAGGACGGCAGTTTGATTTCTTATCCCGAGTATTGGAAGAGGGAACTTGCAGCAAAGGGAATAAATAGGGAAATCTGTGCTATCGGAGGACCTTGCACTTCATATGAGCTGGTTTTCCACGACCAGACTGAGGTGGCATTCTGTGGTAACGACTCTGCAGTCATACGTATGATGAAAGAGGCTATGCAGACCTCTTACTACCATATTTCGCTTACAAACGATGTAGAGGGCCTGGAGAGTGCGGTTGCCCTGAAAAACGGCTACGCCCTGGCTGTAGCAATGACCATCGGACTCGTGAACCGCCACCATGGCGCAGATGCCGGCCTGCATTACAATTCCCAGGCTGCCGCATTCTACCAGGCAGTGAAAGAGATGCGATACCTGCTGGAGATGCAAGGCGCCAGCAGGGATTGTGAAAATATCGGAATCGGAGACTTATATGTTACGGTTTATGGAGGCCGCACCCGCAAGATTGGTATTCTTCTGGGAGAAGGCAAGAGTTACAATGAAGCTCTCGCAATTCTGGCCGGAGTTACGCTTGAGAGCCTTGTGGTCGCCCGCCGTGTATATGCCGCAATAGTCAGGAAAGCTGAACTCGGCAAGGCGGATCTTAGTTTGTATCCCATGCTTTGCCATGCAGCCGCCGTTCTTGACAAAGGTAAGGATGCAGAGCTACCTTGGGAGGCCTTCACATTCGATCAGACAAAATAGTCGATAACGACTATTTTGTCTGTACTTCCGAACCCCCGACAGCTGCCGCTGTCGACCCCTGTCAGGGGTATTTCGGCCTCCGGCCGGTCGCTTTCAGCGACTTTCTACTTTTCTTCGAACTTACGGCGGTGCTATTTAGTCACCGCCCTTTGTTATATTGAATCCTGCTTTACAGGGCAAGCGGGAGCATCAGTGCAGCAACTAGTCCAAGGATAGCATAGAATTCAGGGAGAGCGCCATAGATGAGCGTATTGGTCTGGACATCATGGCCCTGGCTGATTCCTATTATACCGTTTGCGCACACCTGGCCTTGACGAATGGCTGAGAAAAAGCAGACAAGACCGACTCCAAGACCGACACCGAAGAGAACCGGGCCGTTCGCGACGAAGTCAAATCTGTAAACCAGCATCCACATGAAGAAGCCCACGAATCCATAGATGCCTTGAGTAGCGGGAAGGGCAGAGAGAATTAGATAACTGCTGGATTTTTCGGGTGCCTTCTTAAGTGCCCCCTCAGCTGCATTGCCGGCTATAGTGGTGCCGAATGCGCTTCCGATACCGGCCAGACTAAGCATAAGGCCAAGACCGAGATAACCAAGAATTTCATTCATAATTGTATAAATTTTAATTGTTTACTTACTAAGTGGTTGGTATGCGCGACCCTTGCCGTCGTAACCGGCATTTTTGAAAAATTCCAGAAAGTTAAGTCGCAAAGGATGCACGAATGCACCAAGGCAGCACATCGCCAGGTTGAGGGCATGCCCCACAATAAGGATGATGATGAAAGCAATCCACCCGAATCCGAATGACCCGTCGCCGATAGTCATTGCCGCTATGTCATTAAAAGCTTTGCCCAGCATACCGCCGGCGAGTCCAAGGGCATACAGACGAAGGTAACTGAGAACGTCTCCCAACAACCCGGTTACTGTATTATAGGTTTCCCAAAGGCCCGAGCCTATATTTTTAAGGGGGTTGCGCTTGATATCGTTGAATAGGAAAATGCCCAGCGCAGATACAACGCCCAAGGAAATTACAATCCACTTCACAGTTTCCGTGGAGAGCAGTTTTAGCATGGCCAGCACACCCACAACTACACCGCCCACGATGAGTAAAGTCCACCCCCAAACCCCCAGGGAACCAAGAAAGCCCCGGTTTTTGGTAGCATAAACAGTCTTCACAATCATAGCAAGGCAGAGATGTACGATACCGATTGCAAGAGACAGCACCATTTGAGCTTCGAATCCGGCAATAGTTCCGGTTATCATTACGGCCTTCAGCCAAGATGGAATCCAAGGAAGCGTAGAAATATCTACGCCGAAGAAGGTGTGCATCACGATGCCGACAATAAAAGTACCGGCTCCAAGGATAGTTACAAGCGGTGCAAACTTCTTCATGCTCTCTACCTTGCGCAGCAGGAATCCACCTATGAACAGCAACAATCCGTACCCGGCATCTCCCATACACATTGCGAAGAAAAGCAGGAAGAAAATAGATATATAAGGAGTGGGATCGAATTCGTTGTAATCCGGTCGTCCATACATATCAGTCAAGAGTTCGAACTGTCGAACGAACTTGTTGTTTTTAAGCTTTATAGGCGGGTTATCCTCAAGCGTCGCTTCTGATTCATACCATACGCAGTCCAACTGTTCCAGCGCATTGGCCAGGCGCTCCTTTTCGGAAGCGGGGGCAAAACCTTCAAAGACTGAAAGCAAATTGTCGGCAGCCGGTTCAGCACCTGCACCTGCAAGGTAAAGGTTCAATTCGGAAAGTAACTTCGAAGATTCTTCACGCAGAGAAGGCAGAGTTGGTTTGAGCGCCTCAAGTTCCTGTTTATAATTTGCAATCGCTGCATCCTGGGCGGCCAGCAGAGACTCTGCTTCAGACACCGTGCGGGTCGGCTCAGTAAGGGGCGGAAAAGGAATATCTCCTTCCCCCACAACCACGAACCATACCTTGCCCCGGTCCCTGCAGGTTTCCTGCAGCAGACAATGCTCCTGCCATTCCGGGTCAAAACTCTTCTCCGGAACGCAAAAATACCTAAGTCGAAGGCCAAGGGAATTGAGTTTGGCCCGGTCATAATCTCCCCAGACGCTAGCAGATTCAAGTTCTTTGGCAAGCATCGCACGCTCGGCCTCCAGCTCGGAAAGCCGGGAGTCTTTACCGCTTTCAATGCGGCGAATCTCGGATTTGATACCGTTAATCCTGGCAAGCAATGACTCGGAAACAGAGTCCACTGGTTTGGAAGAACGGGTAATATCCATTACTCCAAGCTCTGTTAGACTCTCCAGGAACTGCTCCTTGCGGCCGCTCAGGAGGATGAAGTCGTAGCGGGTCATTTTCTCAATCATAGGCTTTCCTCCTCTTCTTGGGCGGCATGGCGGGTCTTAACTATCTTGGATGAAGCCTTTGACAGATTCTCTTCATCTTCCATGTACCGCTTGATTTTGCGTATAGCTTCTTGATAACCTGGAATCTGTACTTTTTCGTACAAATTCACTTTCTGGGTGGTCTTCTTGCGGTTGAACTCCAAGATGCGCCTGCGCTCTTCCGAAACCTCCGACTCTATACCCAATGTGCTCAGTTCCTTCAAGATACGAATTCCGTCCGCATACCACGCAGGGCTTGCAAAAGCATTGAACGGCCGAAGTTCAAAATCAATCCGGTCCAATTGTGGCGCCTTGACTCCGGCAATCTTCACGGTACGCAGATGTACATCGCTAATGCTTATCAGGCCCGGCTCGAACTCATTCCAAAGGGCCGCCAGATAGTCGTACTCTTGGAGCTTTGCCTCCAGGGCGTCTGCCTGCGCCTTGGCTTCTGCCTTTGCCTGGATCACGCTCACCCGCAGCGCCGACTCCTTGTTCTTCAGGGTAGGCAATGCGTTCTGCCTGATCTTCAGCTGCTTGCCGAGATTGGTCAGAGAAGTCTTGTTATATTGGAACTTAATCGCCATTATGCCTTCCAATATTTGTCAATCAAAGATTGCTTTATTCCTGTCTCGGCAGGGGAGAAGTACTTGGCGAACAGGCGCCAGGCTGTATCCAGCATCTCTTCTATGGAAATATTAACGTCAATGCTGAGCAGCTCAGTAGCATAGTCTTTGGCATAATCCAGGCAACGCAGGTCGTAATCGGAAAGGTCGAAACCATTCTGCAACTTTGTCTTCGCATTCTGAGCATCGGCATACAGACGCACGCCGGCATTCATCACCTGGCTGTGGTCCTCCCTTGTTTTTTTACCCTGGACGAGCTGCTTGAGACGGCTCAGGCTGCGGAAGGGATCCACAATGACTTTGCCCGAATCCGAGTCGGCGCGAAGGAAAATCTGGCCTTCAGTGATATACCCCGTATTGTCAGGGATGGCATGAGTGATGTCTCCGTCATTCAAGGTAGTCACCGCAATGATAGTAATGGACCCTCCATCAGGCAATTGGACGGCTTTTTCGTATATCTTGGCAAGATCCGAATACAGCGAACCGGGCATAGCGTCTTTGGATGGAATCTGGTCCATGCGGTTGCTGACTATGGAAAGGGCATCGGCATACAGAGTCATGTCCGTCAGCAATACCAGCACCTTCTCGTTCTTGTCAACGGCAAAGAATTCAGCGGCCGTAAGGGCCATATCCGGAATCAGCAGGCGCTCTACCGGGGGCTCTTCTGTAGTATTGACGAACGACACGATGCGGTCAAGCGCGCCGGCACTTTCAAAAGCATGGCGGAAAAACAGGTAATCGTCATTGCTGAGTCCCATGCCGCCCAGGATAATCTTGTCCACATCAGCCCTGAGGGCAACATCCGCCATCACTTGATTGTATGGCTGATCCGGGTCGGCGAAGAAGGGAATCTTCTGACCGGACACCAAAGTGTTGTTCAAATCTATGCCTGCAATACCGGTAGGAATAAGTTCGCTGGGCTGGCGGCGCTTATACGGATTGACCGAAGGGCCTCCAGCTTCCCGTTCTTCTCCTTCCACCTCCGGACCACCGTCGATAGGACGGCCGTAGGCATTGAAGAAACGGCCGGAAAGCTGATCGCTCACCTTCAGGGTAGGAGGTGCCCCGAAAAATGAAACCTCAGCGTTAGTCGGCACGCCTTCAGTTCCTGAGAACACCTGCAGGGTTACACGGTCGCCATGAGTCTTTACTACCTGCGCCAGCTTACCGTTTACGCTTGCAAGTTCGTCATTCGCAACTCCTTTCGCATCAAGGGACACCGTCGCCTTGGTAATTGCCTGGAGTTTGGTATATGTGCGCTGATATGCTTTAGTTGCCATATTCTGAGAGCAGTTTGGTAAGGGATTCGTTATACTTCACAAAGCCGGGAGAATTGAACTCGGAGTAATTCATCTGACGCAGTACATTGATAAGTTCCTTGAACCATGCACGACACTTTTCATAATCGTCAAAATCGTAACTGCGGGCGCAAATACCCAGAATGAGGTCCAGCATATATTTCTGGCGTTCCATGGGGCATACGGAATCCACAGCATCGAAAGCGTCCTGCTGGAGGAAGGCGAAATCGATCAGCTCGCTTTTCCAGAACGCCTCGTGATAGCTCATGGGGACGCCGTCGTCTCCCAGGATGTTGATCTGGTCCGCCATTTCCTTGCCCCGGCGCACCAAGTTCTTGGCCAGCAGCACTTTGTCTATCCAGCCCGTCTCCACCGTACGTTCCAAGCTTTCCTGTATTTCAGGGTACTCCAGATACTTGGAATATGACTCTACAGGGTTGACTGCAGGATACCGCTTCTGGTCGGCACGGTTCTGCTCCAGTGCATAAAAACAGCGGGCCGCCTTCTTGGTGCTTTCCGTTACCGGCTCCTTGAGATTACCTCCGGCAGGGGAAACCGTGCCGATGAAAGTGACTGCGCCGGTCTTCCCATTGTTCAGCACCACCTGCCCTGCACGGGAGTAGAAATTGGAGATGATAGCCGAAAGGTCCACGGGGAAAGCATCCTGGCCGGGAAGCTCCTCCATACGGTTGGACATTTCCCTTAGCGCCTGGGCCCAGCGGGAAGTGGAATCGGCCAGCAACAGGCAACGGAACCCCATCGCCCTGTAATACTCGCAAATGGTCATTGCAGTATAGACGGAAGCCTCACGAGCCGCTACAGGCATATTGGATGTATTGCAGATAATAACCGTTCGTTCCATGAGCTTGCGGCCAGTATGAGGGTCGACGAGTTCGGGATACTCGGTAAAGATTTCCACCACCTCGTTGGCGCGCTCACCGCATGCTGCCATTACTACTATATCTGCTTCGCCCTGCTTCGCAATGGCGTGCTGCAGCACAGTCTTTCCGCATCCGAAAGGTCCGGGAATGAAACCCGTACCGCCTTCTGCTATAGGGTTGAACGTATCGATTATACGGACCCCGGTTTCCATTATTTTGCCGGGACGGGGTTTCTCCACATATCCTTTGATGGCCACCTTTACAGGCCACTTCTGTACCATAGTGACAGGCTGTTCGACACCTTCCTGGTCAGTCAGTATAGCGATAACGGTATCAATGTTGTAGCTGCCGGCCGGCTTTATGGATTTTACGACGTACTCTCCACTGAAGCTGAAGGGCACCATGATCTTATGATGAAGCCAGCCTTCCATAACTTCACCGAGCCAGTCGGCTGCTTTCACTTTGTCTCCGGCTGCAGCAATGGGTTTGAAATCCCAAAGCACGGTGTGGTCCAACGGGTCGGTATATTCGCCACGCTTCAGGAACACGCCCTCCATAGTTGTCAGGTCATTCTGCAATCCGTCATATACACCGGAAAGAAGACCTGGTCCCAGGCTGGCTTCCAGCATCCTGCCTAGGAAGGTGACCTCGTCGCCGTTCTTAAGTCCCCGGGTGCTTTCGAAAACCTGTACAGAAGCTTTATCGCCTGTGACTTTGATTACCTCGGCAAGCAGTTGGGTACCGCCGAGATTGATGTGGCAGAGCTCGTTTTCGCCAACCGGACCGTCAACCTGGACGGTGACCAGGTTGGAAACTATGCCTGTCACTTTTCCTTTAGTTACCATATTATCGTGTATTTCTTATTTCTTGAACAAGTGTACGGAACATACGGCGGCCGGTTTCCGGGTCGAGCCTGTTCCATCTGTCGCTGATCATCAGCTTGGTTACAAAAGCCAGGATCATATCCAGATCAAACAAATGAAGACTGGTAAGTTCTTCTGCTTTGCCCCACATCAGCCGGTCCATCCCCCGTTCGCGCTCCAGGATATCGGTCTGCTCCAGGACAGCCATGACCGAAGGCTTGTCTTCGAAATCGTAACTATCCTCAAACCCGTTATCCTCTGTGCCTGGCATAGGCATGATATCTGTTGCTTCCGGACGCCCCAAAGCATGGTTCAAGTATTCCACCTTGGTGTTGCGGACCATAAGGTCGAAGCGGAAATACTCACGGATAAAAGGATTGCGGCTGCCAAGCGCCCTCTCATAAAACGCCTTGTCCAACCTTTCCCGGTCAGAGCAGCCGTCTATTACAAGTTGCACAAGGGAGGCGTCGGAAGGGGAGCACTGGCTGAGGATAAACCCCGTCAATACACCGGCATCCAAAATACCGGAATCTTTCCCGAACTCGGGAAGCGACGCGATTATGTACTCGTAATTATTCACCGAACAGGAGTTTGCGGGTTACCGGACGGAGGAATTCCGCTATGAGTTCATTGAAGGCTTTGTCGGTGAAACTTATATAATAGCTTCCGTCCTTTGGTCCTATGGTGAAGCCTCCGGACATTTTCCTGGAGAAGGAAAGCTCGACCGGGGAAGCCAAGGCCTTCGAAAGCTCCGCATTCACCCAAGGCTCGAGCTTGGCTTTCAGAGACTCCGGCAAGACCAGGGCGATATCGGCGCTTTCACCGGCACTGAACCTTTCAGCCACAGCACGTATGATTTCCTTAAGGAAATCGGGATCGGATGTAGCAGTCTGGGAAGATGCCTTGGCAACGATGACATTTTCTATGCTTTTGCGCGTAGCCTGAAGAGCCTGGGCGGAAGCCATCCGTATATCAGCTTCTGCCTTGGACTTAAGTTCATCGGCCTGCCTGCCGGCTTTGGCAATAATATCGTCGGCTTCTGCTTTTGCGTCCGCCAATATTCTGGCTGCCTGTCCGCGGGCTTCAGCAAGATAGCGGTCACCCTCTTCCCGGCCCTTTGCAAGGCCTTCATTGTACAGCTGTTCGGTTAGTTCCTGTAATTTGTTCTGCATAGTGATGTTTTAAATGTTCAAATATACTCATTTTTTGCTTTAAGAGCAAAAAAAGAACGTAAGTTTTACATTTTTTTGTACAATTAACTCTCCAACTTCACTGCCTGCGGC
>CAMKQN010000069.1:0-11364 GCA_946414935.1 uncultured Bacteroidales bacterium | reverse complement strand
TGAAGGACAGAATGTGATGACATATATGAATAACTTTGGGATCGTTCGTACAAAGATACTCACTTTTATGACGACTCAAACACAGGGTTTTGAACTTGGTCCGTATTTCGGCCTCCGGCCGGTCGCCTGCGGCGACTTTCTACTTCTCATCGACTCTCAGGCGATGCTTTTTCCTGTTTTATAACCCTTGGCCAGGCTGCCGGACAAAAAAACCGAAGTTCCTTGAACTCCGGTTTTTTGCCTATCTGGACGCAAGATTTTATTTCTTGCGGGCCTTGTAACGCTGGTAGAACTGGTCCACACGGCCGGCGGTATCGACGATTTTCATCTTGCCGGTGTAGAAAGGATGAGAAGTGTTGGAAATCTCAAGCTTCACGAGAGGATATTCAACGCCCTCGATAGCTATCGTCTCCTTGGTGTTGGCGCAACTGCGGGTGATGAATACGTCTTCGTTGGACATATCCTTGAAAGCTACAAGTCGGTAGGTTTCGGGATGGATTCCTTGTTTCATAAAACTATAGTTTTTAAAGCGGGCGCAAATATAGCATATTATTTTGAAATAACAAAACCTATTCTTCCAGCCACGCTCCGAGTTCAGTGTAGATTTTTTCGGCGATGAACTTCATTGCCTCGGAACCGGGATGGCAGCCGCCCACATCGCCGCTGTAGTCGTGCTTGGGCATGTGCGGCTGACTGCCCTTGTTGGAAAGGGTCGAGGGGCTGTACCCGCCCAGGTCGTTGAATCCGTTCACCCTGAACAGGTTGACGGTCTTCGCCCCGTAGCGCGCGGCAATCTGCAGTACCGACTCTTCTATGGCGCTGTTGAGATAGTCACCGATTATGCACACCACCTTGCACTGTGGATAGCGTTCCCTTATCTGGCACAGGAGCTTCACGTATGCCTCGCAGAAGCTTCCGTCCGGCAGGGCGTTGATCTCCGACCGGGTCTTCGCCGCATCCGCCTTCGCGTAGATAGCTTCCATTATGGATGCCGACGGAGCGCTGCCGCCATAGATGTTGGACGCGTCGTTACGTATATCCACGCCCGGGGCCAGAGGGTCCGCGTTGTGAGCCCAGTCATTGGTGCCGCCGTGGATGATTATTATGTCCGGACGGCCGCAGCCGCCGCATTCCGCAAAGCGCGTGCTGAAATCCTTCTTGAACCAGGCGCTGGACGTCGAGCCGTATTTCGCCTTGTAGTTGGCGTCCGTGGTGTTGGTCACCGTAGAACCCGAGAACGAAATGTTGGTGTCGAAGGCGCAGTCCTTCATGTAGTCGTGGACCAGACGGTACCAGTACGTCTCGTCCACAAGCGTGAGAGTGCCGTCCGAGGCAGGATAATGGGCCGAATAGCCGGAGGGTATCCACCCCTTGAAGGTGGAGATGGAGTCGCCTATCACGCTCAGGCGCTTGGCCGCCTTCGGCTTCACGTTGGGGTCGGCAGGCAGGCCGCTGATGGTAGGGAGACCGTTGGGGCCGGCAATCCATTCCGTGCCTGTCGACGTCGCCTGCAGCTTGGACAGGAGCGTACCGTCGCTGAGCTGCGACGTGCTGAGAGCCTGGTTCCCGCTCTCCGTCGTCTTGCCCTCAGCCGGGCCTATCTGCTTCATCGCCTGGTCCCAGAAACAGTTACGCACCGTCGTGGGCTGCGTGCAACGGGCGTAAATCGCACCGTAGAAGCAGTCTCCGGAGACCGACGTCACCTGCTCGCCACGGTTCAGAACCACCGGAGGAGTGATGGTGGAGTAGCAGTTCTCATAGACCGTCGCGCCGGTGCAGTTCTGGTAGCCGCTGATGCCGCCGAGCGCTCCGCGGTTTCCGACAGAGGTCGTCTGGATAAGCGACGGAGCAGCGTAGCAACCCCTGATGGTGGTCTTGCCGCTGCCGTGGGTCCAGCCGCACAAGCCAGTCACCAGAGAGTATGCGTTGGAGCCGCCGTTGTTGCCGGTGGCTGTGATTTCTGCTCCTATGGACGCGCAGTCCGATATCTCCACCGACTTGGTGGCGTTGCCAACCTTCAGCGTGCTGGAAAGGAAGCCGGTGTAACCCACTATCGCGCCTACCGAGTACTGGCCCTTAACGCGGCCGTAGCACGCGCACTTCGTTATCACTATGTCGCTTACGGGTACCGCAGCTCCTACGATTCCGCCCACGAAATACTTGTCCGAGCCCATGTCTCCGTAGCTGCCGAACACGCACTCCTCTACGCGGCCGCCCATATGCTGGCCCACTATGCCGCCGAGGATGTAGCCCACCGTCGTCAGGTTGCCTTCAAAGCTGCAAGCTTTCACCACTGTCTTTGCCCCTTCCGTCTTACCCACTATGCCGCCGGCCCAGTGGTAGTAAATGTTCACCGTGCGCTCCTTGAGCACTTTGCAAGATTCTATCGTGCTGTGCTTGGCATATCCGACTACGCCGCCGGAGAACTTCCCGTAGAAAGTCGCGTTGCCGTCCAGCACCGCATTCGCCAGTTTGCTGTCTTCCATATAGCCAACTATGCCGCCCGAATAACCGGCATTGGCATCGGAACCGATGGTGATACTTGCAGTATATTGACGAATCTGGCCACTGAAACTGCAAGATTCTATATTGCAGCCCTTTGCATAGCCGACTATGGATCCGCAATACACGTACTTGCTGTCTATGTCCGCATTCTCAAGGTTCACGTTGGAAATAGTCGCATTCTCCGCTTTGGCCACCAGACCTGCCGGCTTGTTGACCGTCGAGGCAATCTTCAGATTGGCAATACGTTTTCCGCCGCCGTCGTAAGTTCCCGTGAAGGTCCCCGACTGCGCGATGGGCACAAAGTTTTTGCCGCTCATGTCTATGTCTGCCGTCTGCTTGTAGATTGCCCCGGTAAATGAAGACGCCTCGTTTCCGTTGGTGTAGAACGAAAGGGAGTCGAGGTCGCGGGCGTTAGCTATCTCGAACGGCTCTTCGAAAGTGCCCTTGCCGCCGGAAAAATGCCAGACAGAGGGTTCTGGCTCAGGCTCGG
The DNA here is from genome assembly GCA_946414935.1 of uncultured Bacteroidales bacterium. GTDB lineage: Bacteria > Bacteroidota > Bacteroidia > Bacteroidales > UBA932 > Cryptobacteroides. The sequence goes on along the minus strand of CAMKQN010000069.1, from coordinate 8,369 downwards.
GCTCAGGCTCGGGCTCGGGATTGTCTATCGGATCAGGATCCGGATCCGGTTCCGGGTCCACCGGTTTTGTGCATGCTGCTACTGTCAATGCCAGGATGGCGGAAAACAATAAAAGTTTTTTCATATCATTTCATTCTATAAGGTGCTGATTCATAGAGCAGATATCGCTTGGCTTTGCGAATCCATTTCTGTTCTTCGAGTTTTACGTGCTCCTGCACTATGTCGAAGGTGATGCCGCCGGAAAGATATTCGCTGATGACAGGGTCGTCGATCATGTCCAGCAGTTCGGAGGTGATTTCAAAACGGGAATCCCTGTCGGCAAACCAGCGCATCAGCTGAACCGTGTGGAGCAGCGAATGGTATTGCGTTCCCGGGAGAAGCATGATCTGGTAGCCGTGGCAAAGTTCCCCCGCATATTTTCCGAAAGAAGGGGTGAAGGTGCACGGACGCATGAGCACGCCTTGCGGGCTGGGCGGCACGGAACCGTTGCTCAGGAAAGGCGCGCCGATGAATTCGTAGGGACGCGGAGTGCCTATACCGGGTGTGATGGTAGTGGCGGTCCAGAGCGCACCGCCGCTGTACATATCGCAGGAAAACAGTCCCGTAATGTCCGGCGAAGGGGGTATTGCCCACGGCAGCAGGTCTTTTCCCACCCCTCCTGCCATAGCCGAAATTATGTGCAGGGGGAAGCGTGCGCCTATTTCGCCGCACCACAAATTGCACAGTTCAGCTATGGTCAGGCCGTGGCGATGAGCCACCCTGGGCGTCCAGAGCTTGGGTTCCAGCACCGGAATGGTACCTTCTACTATACGGCCGGCGGGATTGATATGGTCAATGATGTATATCGACGGCCCTTCTTCCATCCTGGCCCTGAAGCTCAGCAGACGGAGTACATCCCTGGTATAAGCGAAATAACGGCTGCCTACATCCTGTATCTCAACTACTATGGCATCCAGGCCCTCGAGATCTCCGGCGCTGAAATCGATATGCCCGGCGGAGGGGTCCATTTCCGCTCCGGAGGGGCCGAAGATACGCGCCAGGTTGCCTCGCGAACGGAATATGTCGTACAGATACGATTGCGTTGCGCTGTCCCAGCAGTTGGCTGTGCAGAAACACGCTACGCGACCTTCGGTAAGGCTCTTGTCAAGCTGCTCGGAAAGCGGACTGGTGCGGAAGCTAAACATTACCTATTATTTTGCGGGCGAGCGCGATGACTTCCTGTGCAAGGGCTTCCGCTTCTGCTTCTGTCGGAGCTTCGGAGTAAATACGGATGATGGGTTCGGTATTCGACCTGCGCAGATGGACCCAGCGGCGGGTAGCTTCGAAATCTATCTTTACTCCGTCGATAGTATTCACCTTTTCGTCCTTGAAGTGCTCTTTCAAAGCCTCCAGGATACGGTCTATCAATGCTTTGTCGCTCAGGTCTATACGGTTTTTGGCGATAAAGTACTGAGGCAAGGTCGCCTTGTACTCGCTCGCGCTCATTTTCTTATGGGCAAGCTGGCTCAGGAAGATGGCCACGCCCACCATGGCGTCCCGTCCGCAGTGCGAGGCGGGGTAGATTACGCCGCCGTTCCCTTCTCCGCCTATAAGCGCGCCCACCTCATGCATTTTGGTGGTAACATTCACTTCGCCAACCGCAGAAGCGTAATATGTGCCGCCGTGTGCCTCGGTCACATCGCGCAGGGCACGGCTGGAACTGAGATTGGATACGGTTGCAAGAGGCTGGACCCCGCGACGTACCGCATCGTCCAGCAGGTAGTCCGCGACAGCCACCAGGGTATACTCCTCCACGAAAGCTTCTCCGGTCTCGCAGATAAAGGCAAGACGGTCCACGTCGGGATCCACGCTGATGCCCAGGTCCGCCTTTTCCCGTACTACGGTTTCGCTGAGATCCACAAGGTTCTGGGGAAGGGGCTCCGGGTTGTGCGCAAAGTCTCCAGTAGGATTGCCGTTGAGAGTTATACACTTGACACCCAGGCGCTTAAGCAGCCTCGGCATAATTATGCCACCGACGGAATTGATGGCATCGAGGACAACTTTGAAACCCGCAGCACGCACGGCTTCCACATCCACCGCATCCAGTTTGAGCACTGCGTCGATGTGCTCGTCGGTGAAATCGTGGTCTTCAATGCAGCCTATCTCATCCACCTGGGCAAAGTCGAATTCTCCGCTCTCGGCGCAATCCAGGATGGCTTGTCCCTGCACGGCAGTCAGGAATTCCCCATGCTCGTTCAGCAGTTTGAGGGCGTTCCACTGACGGGGATTGTGGCTGGCTGTGATGATTATGCCGCCGTCTGCATGGCTGAAGGTCACGGCAAGCTCGGTAGTGGGAGTACTTGCGAATCCGCAGCGCACCACGTCCACGCCGCAGGCAATCAGCGTGCCCACGACCAGCTGTTCCACCATTTCTCCGCTTATCCGGGCGTCCCTGCCAACCACTACCTTATAGCGATCGCCGAACGGAGCCTTGCGCTGACGGAGGCAATGGCAATATGCATAAGTGAATTTGACAATATCTACAGGGGTGAGGTTGTCGCCCGTGGGGCCTCCGATAGTACCCCTGATACCGGAGATTGATTTTATCAGTGCCATAAAGTTAGTTATTTCTTGTACAAAATTAGTGAATATTGTTTAACTTTACAAGCTATGAAAGAGTATATACAACAAAACAAAGAACGTTTCTTCGAAGAACTGTTTTCCTTGCTCCGCATTCCTTCCGTGAGTGCTCAGGCAGACCATAAAGCCGATATGTATCTCTGTGCCGACAGGCTAGCCGGGCTGCTGCTCGAGGCCGGGGCCGACACGGCTTCCGTTTACGAGACCGACGGCCATCCGGTGGTCTTCGGACAGAAGACGATCGACCCCTCCGCCCGCACCGTGCTGGTTTACGGCCACTATGATGTCCAGCCTGCCGAGCCGCTGGAAAAATGGCGCACGGACCCTTTCGAGCCCGTTATCGCTCCGGACGCTACCGGCCGCGACGCCATCTGGGCAAGGGGTGCCAACGATGACAAGGGCCAGCTGTTCATGCACATAAAGGCTTTCGAATACCTGATGCGGACCGGCGCGCTTAAGCATAACGTAAAGTTCATTTTCGAAGGGGAAGAAGAGATTGGCAGTCCTTCCCTGCCCGCCTGGATAAAGGCCCACAAGAAGATGCTCGCCGCCGACATCTGCCTGGTGAGCGACACCACGATGATAAGCGAGAAGGTCCCGTCCATCAACTGCGGCATGAGGGGACTGAGCTACCTGGAAGTAAAAGTAACGGGGCCAAACAAGGACCTGCACTCCGGCCACTACGGCGGTGCGGTAGCCAACCCCATCCAGGTGCTGTGCGAGATGATATCCACCCTCATAGACGAAGACGGCCGCGTGACCGTACCCAGCTTCTACGACAAAGTGGTAGAACTGTCGAAGGCGGACCGTAAGCTGCTTGCCAAAGCTCCCTTCGACCTTAAAGAGTACAAGGAATTCCTGGACATACGCGCAGTCCGCGGAGAAAAAGGGTACAGCACTATGGAACGCACCGGTATCCGTCCATGCCTGGACGTGTGCGGAATCTGGGGCGGGTACACCGGCGAGGGAGCAAAGACCGTCCTGCCCAGCGAGGCGCACGCCAAGATATCCATGCGTCTGGTGCCCAATCAGCTCAGCAGTGAAATCACCCGCCTGTTCGCAAAGCATTTCAAGTCCATCGCACCGAAATATGTCAAGGTGGAGGTAACCCCCTGCGAAGGCGGCGACGGATTCCTGATCCCCATCAGCAGCAGCGCCTACAAGGCAGCCAGCCGCGCCATAGCTGAAGTCTATGGAACAGAGCCGGTGCCATCCCGAGGCGGCGGCAGCATCGCAGTGCTGGCCGAGGTCCAGAAGATACTGGGGATAGACCCTCTGCTGCTGGGCTTCGGACTCGAGAGAGACACCATCCACTCCCCCAACGAAAGCTACCTGCTCAGCCAGCTCTGGAGGGGAATGGAAAGTATTTCGCTGTTCTATAAGTACTGGTAAACAGCGAGATAGTCCATTCGTTTCCAAAAAAGCAAACACAGCATAACGACAAAAAATCACACTCAAAGAGACAAAATGTATCCAGGCTCAACGGCGTCGGAACGAGCCGATTGAGTATCTTGCGAAGATAGCTTTAAATGTAGACATAAATGTCACCATCATCCAACCTATTCAGACGATTCAAAGTCCCCGGCTGGGTACTTCCGACCCTGATTGCAATCCCGCTGATTGCAGGAGCCAACGGAGGAGGAAGCAAGCCGATTAATACCTCGGCGGCTCGTGAAGCCTTCCGGAACGGAGACTTTGCGACCATGCGGGATGAACTTGACATACTCATACGCGACCTCGGGCGGGACACTCTCCGTCAGATGTATGCCAATGCCCTGCTTCTTCAGAGCGAGGCGGCCGAGGCAGAAGGCAACACGGCCGTGAGCCTCAAATTCCTAAAGCGCTACAACAACCTCAATGAGAGGATAGATGCAAGCCACAACCGCTTTGCGGTCGGAGCGCTCGTCATTATAATAATGCTGGTTTTTTTCATTGCCCGAATTATATCCGACCAGGAGGCTATCATGAAGAAAAACGAGGCCTTGTCCAAACTGCTTGCCGAATCGACGGGCTACAAGGAAAAAGAGTATCTGGACGCTGAAGACATCCCCGACGACGGTCCGGCGCCTGACATTCAGGCGATGACTTCTGAAGAACTGTATTCATTCCTGCATACGGAAATACTTGGCAAGAAGCTTTTCCTCAATCCGGGATTCGGCAGGCAGACGCTGATGGACGATTATTCCCTGAGCAAGGAAAAAATCGGGAAGGCGTTTTCCGCCTACGGCACGTCCCTTCCGCAGTTCATAAACACTTGCCGCCTCGAATACGCCTGCAGCCTCATGAAACGCGACCGCGAGATGAACGTCACCGACGTCGCCTCCTCCTCCGGCTTCACCACCAGGGAATCCTTCAGCCGCAGTTTCAAGCAACAGTACGCCCTTACCCCCTCAGAATATAGGGACAATCTCGGGTGTGCGGAATAGGAGGGATCGTTTTGAAACTTCTCAGCATCCACATTTTCAGACTTAAGCCGCCTTACATGGCGGCTTAATGGCATCTGCACCGCTACCAAATGATTGGTCAGACAGACAATTTGTTACGCGGATGCAGACAAATTGTCGTTTTTTTTATTTGTTATGAAATTCAATTATTCCGTAATTTGGCGATTCCTTGAAGCGAAACAAACCAAAACACATAATGCACCATGAAAAAAAACTACATTTCACCCTCAACCAGAGTCATCCGCGTCTCTCTGAACGGCGTGCTGATGACTTCGGGTCCGCTGAACAGCGCTGCGCCCGACACTGAACTTTACTCAGTAACAGACGATTCTGACAATTGGTTTTAAGGCTATGAAAAAGACATTGAAATTCATCGGCCTTTTCGCAATGGCCGCAGTTCTTTTCTCCTGTGAAAAGAAAGTCGATCCCACGGTTGACACTCCCAAAGACCCTGAACAGCAGGGCGTTGACCTCTCCAAGTACAACCCTGACGAGTATCTCGTGAGTTTCGGTGCCACCATCGAGGCCCCGCAGACCAAGGCGACGATTACGATCGGCAATACCGAAGCTAGCGTCGAGTTTGACGACAACGACAAAGTGTTAGTTGTATCTGGAGGCAACTCCGCTACTTATGCCTACAATAAGGACGCCGATCAGTTTACCCCCGAGGGTGAGCCCCTGAAGTATTCTACAGACGAGATTCTGTTCTACTATCCTGCGGATAACTTTAACACATCGGGTGTATTCACCATGCCCGATGCAGTTGCCGACCTCGCCGACCTCGGCGACAAGGCTCCCATGGCGGCAAAATCAGCTGCCGGCGAGACAGTGAACGTGACATTCAAGAATGTAGCCTCCATTCTCCAGGTAGGTATTACCGGTAACAGGACCCTTTCGAAAGTTCAGCTTTCCGCAGACGAATTTATCGGTGACGGAACTACTTTCTCAGTCAGCTGGAGCGGCGATACTCCTTCAATGGCCAGCGGCGAAGGTTCGGCAAAGTCCATTTCGGTCAGCAGCAGCGTAACGCTCTCCGATACTCCCGCCATATTCTACTTCATTGTTCCCGCAGGGATTGACCTCACAGGTGTCAACGTAACGGCATTCCTCACAACTCAGGATAACGGTAGTATGGAGATGTTCACTATCGACCGCGGCAACTGGAACGCCACCCCTGGCAATATTTATAAGATGTCATTCTACGCCGGCCTCTTCTCCGGCGGCACCGGCACAAGCGAGGATCCGTACATCATTGCAAATGCAAGGGATTTCAAGCATATAAATACTTACATCACAAACGGCTATGGCTCACTTGCAGCAGCTGATTTCCTTGGTGCTTACTATCAGCAGACTGCGGATATTGATTTCAAGAATGTCCAGATGGCGCCGATTGGAGATAGTGACCATCAATTCACCGGCACTTACGACGGAAATAATAAAGAACTGCAGAATGTAAACATCAGTGAAACTGGTGCGTTTGCCGGGATTTTTGCCTATGTGAACGGAAGTGCATCAATCAAAGATTTGACGGTTTCTGGAAGCATTACAAAGACCGGGTCAACTGATAACTCCTGTGTCGGAGGCATTGCCGGAATTGTAAGGGGCGCAGCAAGTGTCTCCGGATGCACAAATAATGCTACGATTACTTCTTCAGCTACATATACTGGTGGGATTGCAGGAAGATTATATCAGTCTACCTCAAGCACTGCTATTTCCGGATGCACGAACAACGGCTCGGTAACATCATCGGTTTCCTATACAGGTGGCATTGTAGGCCAGCAAATTCACGGCGGAACTATTGTCGAGTGCGTAAACAAGGGTACTGTTAGCGGCACCAGCTATGTTGGTGGTATCGTCGGAGATATGGGCGCTGCAGGTGCTGCCCCTTCGGCCATTTCGTTCATTTCCTTCTGCCGCAATGATGCTACCATTAATGCCTCGGCGAACTGCTCGGGTGGCATTGCAGGACGCATTATAAACGGTTCTGTCGTCAGCAGCTGTTTTGCCAAAGGTACGGTTTCCAGTGAATCGTACGACGTGGGCGGTATCGCCGGCCTGGTCCAGGTAAATAACAGTAATGCTAACTCCCGCGTATGCGTCTATGACTGCCTTACTGCTATGAACGTTACGACTACACGTTCCGGTGCCTCTAACGAAGCCCGTACGGGTGGTGCAGTGGGATTCGTCTCCAATAATCAAGCACAGTACATCGCAATCGATAATTGCGGAGTAATCGCAACAAGTGTGACGGTTGGCGGCGGAACCAAAGTCGGTGGATTCGTCGGAAGATTCGCCAGCTCGAATACCAACAAGAATCGCACTCGTATCCGCAATAGTTATACTTTAGTCTCAAGCATAACCTCTCCTGATTCCCTATTCGGAGGATTCGTCGGCAATGCTGAAAGCTATGGCGAGTTGCATTACTGCTATTATGTTGCAGATGATACCAACGTGACCATAAATAACAATACTACGAAGGATAATCTTACGAAGAAAACCGCTTCTGAAATAGCAAGCAGCGCTACTTGCGAAACCTTTAACGCCCATAATTATGTTTTGACGATTGGCAGTAACAACTATGGTTCATCCTTAGGCTGGAATATCCCCGCCGGATGTGATTACCCGGTACCCGGTTCACTCACTGATAAGGGTGAAGAATACTACAAGTAATTGAACCCTAAGTATATGTCCCCAGCGCCGCCCCCCGGGCGGCGCTGTTTGGGACAATTTTTATTTAATTTGTGCGATTTGGCGATTCCTGCCGGAATGCATAGGGTGGGAAGCATCTTAATTTATAAAATTCAGACCCATAAGAAAGACTAAAAATGAAGACAAGTCGGCTGATTATCAGAATGTTATGCTTGTCGCTCCTGGTCCTTTCGTGCTCGCGCGAGGTGCCCGCGGGAGAGGATGCGGAGCAGGGCGGCAAGGGCAGGTTGTACACGCTTAAAGCCGTGATAGGCGAGGCCGTGAAGACATCGGTGGCGGAAGACGGAAAAGTCTCCTGGAGCGAAGGTGACCAGATTGCCGTATGGGACGAAGTAAGCAGCACCTACTGCACCTTCACCTCGGAAGCCGGCGACGGAGTATTCTCCTTCACGGGGGAACCCGGCAAGGAATACAGCTTCACCAGCGCCGTATATCCCGTGTCGATGGCCAAAGCGCCGGGCACAGTCACGCTTCCGGCGGCCTACACCATGGAAGAAGCCCTCTCCGGCAGCCTCTGTCCCATTGTCGCGGTGGTGGACGACTCTGCCGAGACGCTTCAGTTCATGCACGTAGGAGCCTTGCTCAAGTACACCGTTT
>CAMKQN010000068.1:0-11651 GCA_946414935.1 uncultured Bacteroidales bacterium | reverse complement strand
CCAGGGGCACGGGGGGCGTTCCCCCCGAAACCGGCTTCCGCCGGTCTCCGACTACCAACCCCCGCTGCGTTGCAGCTGCCCCAGGGGCACGGGGGGCGTTCCCCCCGAAACCCCCTGACGTAGCTGGTCCCCAGCTTTAACCAACTTCGGCTACCACCCCCCGCTGAAGTATAAGTGAAGGAGGTCGACTGCAATGGTCGGCCTCCTTTTGCGTCCCCCGCAGACTGCATTATTGAGAATAATTCGTATCTTTGATGTTGATATGCCCAAAGTTTCACCTTTCATACTGCTGCTTGCGGCCGCCGTTGCTTTTTCCTGCACCAGAGATGAGGTTCCTGCGCCACTGCACGTCGAGGAGCTTTCCGAAGCTGAAATAATGGCATTGGTACGCACCGACGTACCAAATTCCGCCTTCTACAAGGACATTTTCCTGGATGGCGGCTGCGAGCTCAATCCCGGTATCAAGGAAAACGGCACCGTCATCAACGGGCGATTGCCGTACGCCCTCAAAAAGGCCGGCATAGAGGACGCAGAGTACTTTCTCGCCACCGTCGACGACGTATCCAACGGATGGACTCAGAACGACTATGACCTGCAGAGGCTCATAATGGCAGGAAATCCTGACGACGAGAACGGGGTGCTGCTGTATCCCGACGGACAGCCGCGATTCAGGATGATTTACATGTTCGGAGGCCATTCCAATCCTCACGGCACCACGCTTGGCGCCGACGGACGATCCAGGATCAAGGAGTTTTACAGCAACGGAGGCAGTTACGTCGGCTCATGTGCAGGGGCGTTCCTGGCGGGCTGCTATGCCGACGGCAGGCGGAGGAGTTACCTCAACATTTTGAACAACGCCAACATGAATTCCACCGACGTGGGCTCTTCCAGCATCGACATGTTGATGGAAAGTGACATATTTTCAAAGTATTACGGTCCCGCCAAAGGCAGTCTCGTGTCCGGGATAAGGCACAACGGGGGCGGGTATCTGGATACGGTTTTAGCCCCCGCAGGTACGGAAGTGCTCGCACTTTTCAAGGATCAGGCCGGCCACGACTCATCGAAAAGGCCGTTTTACGACCAGCCTTCAATTTGGGCTTACAAGGCTTCGGATTACTCAGGAAGACTTGTGGTGACGGGCTCCCACCCCGAGGATGCTCCTTCGGGCGACATACTGAATCTCACGGCGTCTATGTTCCGCTATGCGTGGGACGGTGTAGGACGGGCATTCGTCAAGGATGTGCTCAGAAGCGGCGACCTTATTCCTGTGAGACCGGGCTTGGGAGACCTGCAATGCCACCATTTCGTGCTTTGTCCGGCAGCCGACGTGAGCGAGCTTACCATCAGGGTGGAATTCGCAGGCGATTACGACATGCAGATTTTCCTTAAGCGGGACAGTTTCGCATTCCCGGATGCGGACCCCGAATACTCGGTCACCGCATCGTCTGACGGGAAGTGCATTCTGGCCACAGGGCCGCTGGAGAAGGGGCTCTGGTATGTAACCGTACGCTGCGCCACTACCGTGAATGCCAAGGAAATCGTTACCGTTCCTTCCTCCGGCCTGGGGCACTGGTTCTCCTACTCCGGAAGGACGGATGTACTCAATGGAGTCCCGTACAGTATCCAGGCAGACTGGAAGTATTAGAAATGACACAATTGAACTGATATGAAAAAGCTTTTTATTGTTATTGCCACCGTGCTGCTTGTTGCCATGACGGGCTGCGACAAGACCAAGAAGGAGATTCCTGTTGCAAGCGTGACCGTCCAGCCTTCAACCGTCAACATAATCGAGGGCGAAACCCGGCAGCTTACTGCCAGTGTGCTTCCGGAGGATGCCACCGACAGGTCGGTGGTTTGGAAAAGCTCGGATCCTGCTGTTGCAAGCGTTTCCTATGACGGCCTGGTGACGGCCGTGGCGGCAGGTACGGCCACCGTAACCGCCACTTCCGGAGGCAAGCAAGGCACTTGTAACGTAACCGTAGAGAAGCGTGTAATCCCGGTTGCAAGCGTGACCGTCCAGCCTTCAACCATTGGCATCACCGAGGGTGAAACCCAGCAGCTTACGGCCAGTGTACTTCCGGAGGATGCCACCGACAAGTCGGTGATTTGTAAAAGCTCGGACCCTGCCGTAGCAACTGTTTCCGAGAACGGTCTGGTGACGGCCGTGGCGGCAGGGACAGCCACCGTGACCGCCACTTCCGGCGACAAGCAAGGCACTTGTAATGTAATAGTAAAGAAGCGTGTAATCCCCGTCTCGGATGTGATTCTGAGCGAATCTGAGATTAAGCTTTGGCTTAACGAAGCGTGTCAGCTTACAGCCACGGTAAAACCCGATAACGCCACCTACAAAACAGTTGCCTGGAGCAGTTCCGATAATAATATCGCTGAAGCATTATCCAACGGAACCGTGTATGCACGTGGAGAGGGTGTCGCTACTATTACCGCCACCGCAGGCGAAAAGAGCGCTACTTGCAAGGTGACGGTACGGGTATTCGGTTTGTCATTCAACAATTTTCACACCGGAATGACTGTGGGGGAGGCAAAAGAATTTTCGGCGATTGTGACTCCGGCCGATGCCGAGTACGTCGTGAAATGGTCAGTCAGCAATCCTTCGGTCGCCTCTGTTACCGCGACTGACGGTTTGGGGCACAAGGCTACGGTCAAGGCCCTGGCCGCGGGAGAAACGGACATTACGATACGGGCGGGCGGACAGGAAGTGACCGATCATCTGACCGTCAAGGAAGCATATATACCGGTAACATCCGTTTCAGTGTCGCCGGCAAGCGTTTCGCTTATCAAGGGCGGAACCAAAACCCTTACCGCTACCGTCAAGCCGGATAATGCTACCGACAAGTCCGTCGGATGGTCTTCATCCAACGTGAGTGTGGCCACAGTCAGCAGCAACGGAGTAGTGACGGCCGTCGGAGTAGGATCTGCAGCAATCACGGCAAAAGCCGGCGGCAAGTCGGCTTCCTGCAATGTGACTGTCACATCGGGTATCAGCGGCATCTCCATTACGTCCAAGTCCAATAATGACGACTGGATGAAGAACAAGGAACTTCATATTACGCAGGGAGAATATTATTATTTGCAGGCCACTGTAAACGGCAGTGACGGAGCCGACAAGTCCGTTGTCTGGAGCAGCGAGAGCAGTTCTTATGCTTCTGTAACCAGCGATGGTAAAGTCTATGGTGCCACTCCTATGATACAAGGCGGCGTAGTGAAACCCGTTCGCATCGTGGCCAAGTCAAAGGCCGACCCGTCGGTGAGTGACTATTTGAATGTGTACGTTTACAGCAAACCCACGGATATCATCCTTACGAATACGGCGGATGCGGAGTTTGTTCCCGGAAGGACAAGACGCTTGACATTCTCTGTAAGTCCTTCAACCGCAAGGCAGTCCCTGGAAATGACAAACGGCAACAGCTCGAAGTATTCTCCCAATTGGGGACTCTACCGTGTTACTGACCGTTCTTATGACTTCACTGCCCCTACATACAACTCATCAATGGATGAGTGGCATTTATTTGGAGCATCGTACAGGTTTGTCGCCACTACCATAGGCAGCAGTTCGGTTCGCCTTACAAAAAGCTTTATGTTAGAGTTGAACCAATGGCTTGCCACCGACGTCAAGCCCATGGACTATGTGTACTACAATTCCACCACGGACAAGTTCCGTATATCTGATGGTGGATTGCGCGCCATGGTCAAGACGGAGAGTATTTGCCGCAAGGTGAGCGTCAGCCCAAGTCCTCGAAGCGGGGAGAAATGTATAGCTGTCGTTACCTATATCGGTAAGTTTATGGACCATTCATATACTAGTGGAGTATTGCCGGATTTTGTGGACGGCAGCAATGTCCACGGCTATGCCATTGCGCTCCATGATGCGCCGCTTAAGGGCGAGAAATACTTCATGTGGAGTGAGGATAAAGACGATGTGGACAATAGTGATAACTGGCTCAGTACCAGGTATTTTACCTACGTGCCACAGAATACGCCGGGGGTTGAATGGAGAACCGCATTCAGCCTGACTTTCTATACCGGTATGTACAATCATAAGAGGGGGGACAGCCACGACATCAAATTGTTGAAGGCACTTCTGGGATATGCGAACCTGTATCCGTCGGGAACTTTCAACCCTAACGCGGAAGAAGTGGAACGCTATGACGGATACAACACCCACTGGGTATTGCCCACTTATGGTATGATTATAATGAGTGGGTACGGTTCCGAGAGCTACTTTAATTTCCTGGAACCGTCCTGGCGCGATCCTCTTTACGAAAATATCCGTAAAGCGGGCGGCGAGGATTTTGCCGGCTCTTGGAGCATCAATACCCTGGACAAGAGCACCGTCTACCTGGTGGGCGGAACCACAACTGACAAGAATAGCAAGTACCGCCTGCGCCCCTGGCTGATTTTCTAAATTAGACTCAAGCGTGACGTTCCCGTTGGCGTCGTAGCCCCATCCGGTCCTGCGGTTGCCACGAAACGGATGTAGGGTCAGTCACATCCGTCTCGTGTCCCGGTATGGCGGTATTTCCTTTGGTTTATGGCCACGAAACGGACGTGAGGTCAATCACATCCGTCTCGTGGCAAGGTGAAGCTGGGGGTCGGAACGGCTTTAAGCCCGGATAAAACTAATCCTGCAAATGAAGCTTGGGAGGCCGTCGGGGCCACGCCCTTCTACGTACCACGCACCGTCAGTTGCTTGGGCTCGATAGAGTTGGACCGAGTCGCCGAGCCGGACTTCGTGGTTGTAATTGATCTGGAACTCCTTCACGCTCCCGCCTGCGACCTGTTCGTACGGCAGGCAGTCCATGGCCCAGGCCGGATACTTGGCGTTGTTGGCGTGCCGGTTATAATCCACATCGGTATAGGTTACCGTGTGCACTCCCGCGGACTCGGATGCGCAGTCTTGGGGCATGACGAGCTTGGGCGGGTCAAACGGGAGCGTGACCTCATCACACTGGGGCTCAGCGGATATGATATCGAAAATGCGGGAAGGTTTGACTACGCTGCGGTTTTGGATATCCATCAGCACCCATGAGCTGGTGCCAAGCACAAGTGTTTGTCCGTCAGCGTCAAGCATCCTGTAATTCCTGAAATAGAACGGGCCTTTAACACCAAAGTGCCAGCTCTGCAGGAGGGTCTTCTCCCCTATCCGGGGATATTTTTCAAATTGCAGCGCGGTACGGATCAAAATCCATCCTATCCCCTTTTTATGCAGCATAGTGTCGGGAACTCCCAACTGCGTGGATCCCCTGACAGCAAGTTCCTGGGCGATATCAAAAAAGGAATTGGGGCGCAAGCAGAAATTGCTGCCGGTAAAATAGCTGGGTATCGTAAATTCTTCTTGATACTTAGATGGAATCATATCGGATAGGATTGGTGTTTATGGTAGTGCTGACAAGAGTGACATCAGGACAAGCACCGGCAATGATCGAGCATAACAAATCTATGGTGAATTGCTCGCTTTGATAGTGGCCAAGTTCGGCAAGCAGCGTATTGCCATTTTCAAAAAAATCGTGGTAATGCAACTCCCCCGTGATGAAGCAGTCAGCATCCTGCGCTAAGGCCTCGCGCAGCAGGAACGCTCCCGCCCCGCCGCAGACAGCCACCTTGCTTACCAGTGCCCCGCTGCACTCCGAATGCCGCAGGCTCTCCACCTTGAAAAGTTCTTTCAGGCGGCGGAGGAAAGCGCAGTCCGTCTCAGGAACCGGGAGCATGCCGACGAGTCCCGATCCGGCCACGCCTCCATCCTTGGGCTGTAACCATTGAATGTCTTGAAGGCCAATGATTTCCGCCATTTTATGATTAACCCCTCCGGGCGCATTGTCGAGGCTGGTATGTGCGGAATAAATGGCTACCCCTGCGCCGAGTGCCTTGATTACGCAACGCTGTTGATAGGTAAAGCCGCACACTTGCTTGAGAGGATGGAAAAGAAGAGGATGATGCGATACTATCATCTGGCAGCCTCCGGCTATAGCCTCATCTACCACTTCCTCGGTAACGTCCAGGCACACAAGTACTTTGTCAACATCCGAGAGGATGCTTCCAACTTGAAGGCCGGAGTTGTCGAAATCGTCCTGGAAGGACAGCGGAGCCACTTTCTCTATGGCCCTGATTATTTGTATTGCTTTCATGGTTTCTTTTCGGGACGCATTTTGGCGTATTTAAGGAGGAGGAGTTTTTCTCCCAGTTCATCGAAACGTACCCGGGCCTTGAGTTCGGGGACCTTTCCGGTGATTTCCAGGATCTCGCCAGGACCGAAGCGGTTGTGTTCTATACGCATACCGACGCGGAAATCCGTCATCGGAGAAGGCACGAAGTCAGGATCCACGGGGGTAACCGCAGGACTCTGGCGTACAGGCTGCTGTACTGGACGAACGCTTTGTTGAGCGGGACGGGAGTAGCCGCTGCTTTGACCTGACAGCCGGTCCAGCCGTCCGCCGGTCCAACGGCTGCCGAACCCGCCCCACTCGTGCCGGAGGCCTTCGGAACTGAAATCCTCGTCGGAGAGAGGACTGTCCAGGTACTCCGAATCTATATCCCGCAGGAAGCGTGAAGGAGCGTTGGATTCGTGGCGTCCGTTTCGCATACGGGTTCCGGCGAAAGACAAGGCGACAGCCCTGCGGGCGCGGGTCACGGCCACATAGAACAATCGGCGCTCTTCCTCTATATCTTTCTGGCTCAACAACATAGATTGACTTGGAAAAAGGTTCTCCTCCATGCCGGCCACAAACACAAAGGGGAACTCCAGGCCTTTTGCCGAATGCACCGTCATCAGTGCAACTTTATTGTTAGTGTCTTCTTCGTCCACCAGATCCACGTTGCTGAGCAGGGTAATATTCTCCAGAAAGTCATCCAGGGTATAAACCGCATCCTCGGCACCCTCGGCATCTTCGGCTTCTTCCCGTCTGTCCTCCACAAAAGAAGCTACAGAGTTCACAAGCTCTTCGATGTTTGCAAAACGGGCCTGTCCCTCGATGGACGTATCGTTCTTGTACAAATCCCAAAGGCCGCTTTCCCTGGCTATACGCTGGGCCAGTTCGAATGCATCGGTGGTACGGACCACTTGGGACAGGCCGTAGATCATAGCACAGAAAGACCTTAATTTCTGCACAGCGGCGGCACGGATGCCATAATTCTCCAGACTGTCACTCAAGGCAGCATCAAACAAAGGGACAGAGAGGGCAAGAGCTGCTGCTTCGAGGGCCTTGACCGTAGTGTCACCTATAGCCCTTGCAGGCTTGTTCACCACACGCTTGAAGGACTCGTCGTCATGAGGGTTGACCGCCAGCTTGAAATAGGCCATCATGTCTTTCACTTCCGCCCTTTCGAAGAAAGAGTTGCCTGAATACACCATATACGGTATATTCCGGCGGCGGAGTTGCTCTTCGAGGGCGCGGGACTGCGCGTTTGTGCGGTACAGGATAGCGAAATCCTCGTACCGGGCCCCGTCTTTACGCATACGGGACTGGATGCAGGAAACTATTTCCACAGCTTCATCCTGCTCCGTGAAGGCGCGAATGAGTTTTATCTTGTCTCCGGCCTCCCCTTCCGCGTAGCACTTCTTGGGGATACGGCCAGTGTTGTGCTCTATAATCGAGTTGGCTGCATCCACTATAGTCCTGGTACTTCGGTAATTGCGTTCCAGGCGGAAGAGCTTGCACTCAGGATAATCCTTTTTGAAATTCAGGATGTTTTGAATCTGGGCTCCGCGGAAAGCGTATATAGACTGGGAATCATCCCCTACCACGCACACGTTCCGGTGGCCCGAAGCCAGCTTCTTGATTATAAGATATTGGGCGTAATTGGTGTCCTGGTACTCATCCACCATAATGTAGGAGAAACGGGATGCGATATCCTGCAGTGCCGCCTGGTTGTCCCTCAGCAGGATATTCATATTCACCAGGATGTCATCGAAATCCATTACCCCGGACTGTTTCATGTGCAGCTGGTAGCGCTCGTAGATATCCACAATGCGCGGTTTCTTGGCATAGGCATCGGCACGCAGGGCTGCGGCGTCCGCCTTGTATCCGCTCACCGTCACCAGGCTGTTCTTCGCATTGGAAATACGGGCCAGCACATCCCTGGGCTTGTACACTGAGTCGTCCAGCCCCAGTTCCTTCACAACAGCCTTCACGGCGGAAGTGGAATCGCTCTGGTCATATATGGTAAAGGTCCCGGGGTAGCCCAGGCTACCGGCATACTCCCGGAGAAACCGGATGAACACCGAATGGAATGTGCCCATCACCACCCTTCTGGCTTTGTACGCCCCCACCATCATGGCTATCCTCTCCTTCATCTCTCCCGCAGCCTTTTTGGTAAAAGTGAGCGCCAGCACCCTGGATGGTTCGCATCCGTGCGCAAGTACGTTAGCCACACGGCTGGTCAATACCCTGGTCTTTCCGGACCCTGCCCCCGCCACTATCAACACAGGCCCCTCAAGGCACTCCACCGCCCTCCTCTGTTCCTCGTTCAAATCCGCTAAAACAGCACGCACATTGTTCTCCATAATGACGCGAAAATACAAAAAAAAGTGGTATATTCGCACTCTAAAAAGCAAATTATAATTTAAGCTTATAAAATGTCTGAAACCATCGTTTTGAAAAAAGGCCTGGATGTGCCGGTGAGCGGCCGCGCAGACCTTCGTGTCAGCAAATCGATGACTCCCGAAGTAGTAGCCGTGCTGCCGGATTCCGCCAAGGGTCTGCTGCCCAGGCTATTGGTAAAGGAAGGCGACCGCGTGCTGTGCGGTTCTCCCGTCATCGCTGACAAGAAAAACCCTGACATCCTCCTCACTTCCCCTGTAAGCGGAAGCGTGAAGGAAGTGGTCAGGGGCGAGAAGCGCAAGCTTCTTGCTGTTCTGATCAAAGCGGATGAAAAGCAGGAATCAGTGGATTTCGGCGTCAAGGACCCGGCTGCATTGTCTGCCGAAGATGTCAAGACGGCGCTGCTTCAGAGTGGCCTGTGGCCATTCCTGATCCAGCGTCCCTACGGCATCCTCGCAGACCCTGCCGCTGCTCCCAAGGCCATTTTCGCTTCCGCTTTCCACAGCGCTCCGCTAGCTGCCGACACCGAGTTCACGCTTGGCTCCCAGGCGGCTTTCATCCAGAAGGGTATCGACGCCCTTGCGAAGATTGCCCCGGTTCACGTGTCGCTCGACGCATGCGTGAAGGACTCCGCTTTCGCGAAACTCGGCGGGTGCACGCTCCACAAGTTCCAGGGCAAGCATCCCGCCGGCAACGTAGGCGTCCAGATCAGCCACATCAGCCCCATCCGCAAGGGTGAGACGGTCTGGACCATCTCCCTGTCCGGCCTCGCCGCGATAGGCAAGCTATTCGCTTCCGGCCGTTACGACGTGCGCCGCCTGGTAGCAGTCTGCGGACCTGCAGCCATCGAACCTGCTTATGTCGAAACCGTTCCCGGCACTCCCGTGAAGTGCTTCGCTCCGTTCTACGGCAACACCCCCGAAGAGGACCGCTTCATCAGCGGAGACATCCTCAGCGGCACCAACTTAGGCGAAGACGGATACCTGCTCTGGAACGACGACCAGTTGAGCATCATTCGCGAAGGCACTGACAAAGAGCTCCTCGGATGGATAAGGCCGCTGCGCCTTAACCAGTTCAGCCAGGACCGCAGCTATTTCAGCTGGCTCTTCCCCTGCCGCAAGTATGATATGGACACCAACCTGCACGGCGGTCCCCGCCCGTTCCTGATGAACGATGCATATTACGCCAAAGTGCTGCCCATGGATATTTATCCTATTTTCCTTGCCAAGGCCTGCTATGCGGGAGACATTGACAAAATGGAAAAATTCGGAATCTATGAAGTATTGCCGGAAGACCTTGCTCTTTGTGAGTTCGTAGATCCCAGCAAAAACTACATCCAGGACATGATCGCAAAGGGTATCGACCTGATGCTTAAAGAAATGGCTTAAAAGATATGAACAAGATTTTTGAAAAGGGCGGCAAGCTGTATTGGCTTCACAGCACCGTCGACGCTTTTGAGACATTCCTTCACGTTCCGGGCACCGTTACACTTAAGGGGTCTCACGTACGCGACGCGATTGACCTGAAGCGTCTTCTCATCCTGGTAGTGATAGCCGCCGCTCCAGCTGCCCTGTTCGGCATGTGGAACGTGGGCTATCAGCACGGACTTGCAATGGGCCAGACCGGAGTACACATTCTGGAGTACTTCTGGTTCGGTTTCCTGAGAGTCCTTCCTCTTTACATAGTCTCTTATGTCGTAGGCCTCGCCATAGAATTCGCCTCCAGCCAGATACGCGGCGAAGAGGTTAGCGAAGGCTACCTCGTGAGCGGCTTCTTCATCCCGCTCATCGTCCCCGTGGATATCCCCCTCTGGATGCTTGCCCTGGCAGTGGCTTTCGCCGTAATCTTCGGCAAGGAAGTTTTCGGAGGCACCGGAATGAACATCTGGAACCCTGCACTGCTTACCCGCGCGTTCCTGTTCTTCTCGTATCCTAACTACATGTCCGGGTCTGAGTGCTGGATTGCCTTCAAGAAAGGCGAAACGGCAGTGGCTGACGCATTTACCGGAGCCACTCCACTCGCCCTCGACGGCGCACCCGCTCAATACGGCACCGGATTCTGGGACCTCTTCATAGGCACGGTACCCGGTTCGGTAGGTGAGACTTCCGTTATAGCCATACTGTTGGGTGCCATCCTGCTGCTCTGGACGGGCATCGCCAGCTGGAAGATAATGTGCGGCAGCATAGCCGGCGCCCTGCTGGTGGGCTGGATAGGCAACATAGCAGGCATCACTGACATCCCCTTCTACATGCAGCTTCTCTACGGCGGCTTCGCATTCGGCACAGTCTTCATGGCAACCGACCCTGTGACTTCCTGCCAGACAGAGACCGGCAAATGGATATTCGGTATCCTCGTAGGTATGCTCTGCATCACTGTACGTCTCTTCAACCCCGGCTACGCAGAAGGAATGATGCTTGCCATCCTGCTCGGCAACACCTTCGCTCCGCTGATCGACCACTGCGTCACAAGCGTGCACATTTCCCGCAAAGCCAAGAAACTTAACGCCGCATAGCCATGAATACCAACAGTAACGTCTATACAGTAGTCTATACCACGGTTATCGTGGTGATAGTAGCAGCCGTGCTTGCATTCGTGGCCCAGAAGCTTGGTCCCGCCCAGGACGCCAACGCCAAGGCGGAGACCCTGCGCCAGATGATGAGCGCAGCCGGCATCAAACCTACGGAAGAGCTTTACGGCGCAAAGAATGCAGATATCCTCCAGCTTTACGCTGAAAACATCGAGGAAGCATACACCATAGGCCTGGACGGCGAAAAGAACGGGGAGCTCTCTGTTTCCAAGGACAACATCCAGATCGTGGACAGGCTCAAGCCGCAGAACAAGGCCATCATCAACGGCGGGGACGCCATCCTGCCGGTTTACATCTTCAAGAGCGGTATCTCCGTGATCCCTATCTACGGCGCAGGCCTTTGGGGCCCGGTATGGGGATACATCGCTTTCAAACCAGACTGCCACACCATTGCAGGCGCATTTTTCGACCATGAATCGGAAACTCCGGGCCTTGGCGCGAAAATCAAGGACGAGCCTTGGTTCCGCGAGAAATTTGCCGGGAAGACTGTAGAATGGGGTGAAACGCCC
>CAMKQN010000067.1:0-12165 GCA_946414935.1 uncultured Bacteroidales bacterium | reverse complement strand
CCTGCTCAGTTTCCGAGTGGGTCGGTAAGCCCGCACTCAACGAGGTCATGTGCTCCACGCCTTACATGCCTAACCCGGCAGGCGACAATGTGCAGTACTTCTGTATGATGAGCACTTTCACCGCCGCCAATCCTCTTGGCAAGCTCAGCCTGAGCTACGGCAACTATCTCTACGGAATGGAGCTCCGTTGCATCCGCAAGGCAGACTAAGCCTCGGTCCAGCTTAATATGAAAAAGCCCGGTTCTTGCCGGGCTTTTTCATATTTTTGCCTTCCGGCTCCCTTCCGGCCGTCCGGAGCGTTTGAATAGCCGCTTTTTTTGTATATTCGCAGAAGAAATGAAATTTGTCCTCGAATCTGCTTTCAAGCCCTCTGGAGACCAGCCAGAGGCAATCAACCAACTTTGTTCGGCCCTTTCCGAGGGAGTCCCGGATGTGACTCTCATGGGCGTAACCGGCTCCGGCAAGACCTTCACTATGGCCGGCGTTATAGAACGCCTGCAGCGGCCTGCCTTGATTCTCAGCCATAACAAGACCCTTGCAGCCCAGCTTTACGGTGAATTCAAGTCGTTCTTTCCGAACAACGCGGTTGAGTATTTCGTATCCTACTACGATTATTACCAACCGGAGGCTTATATCCCTACCACCGATACATACATAGAGAAGGACCTGAGTATCAACGACCAGATTGAAAAGCTCCGTCTCAGCGCTGCCTCCGCGCTTATGAGCGGCAGAAGGGACGTGATAGTGGTCTCCAGCGTCAGTTGCCTGTACGGAATAGGCAATCCGGAAGACTTTCACGCTCAGACCATAGAGGTGATAAAAGGTGAAAGGCGTAGCCTGACAGGCCTGCTTTACAAGCTGGTGGACGCCTTGTACAGCCGCACAGAAACCGATTTCAAGCGCGGGACTTTCAGGGTGCACGGGGATATAATAGACGTTTTCCTGGGCGGCGCCGACGAGGCCGTGCGCATAGAATTCTTCGGCGACGAGGTAGATGCCCTCAGTCTTATCGACCCGGTCACCGGGGCGCACATCGAGGAGCTTGAACGAGTGAGCATCTGCCCGGCCAACAATTTCGTGACTACACGCGAACGCAGCATAGCCGCCGTGAGCGCCATCCAGGACGATCTGGTCAAACAGATTGCCTGGTTTGAGTCCCAGGACCGCGGCCTTGAGGCCAAGCGCCTGAAACAGAGGGTAGAATACGACCTGGAGATGATAAAGGAGATGGGCTACTGTCCCGGTATCGAGAATTATTCCCGCTATTTCGACGGCCGTAAGGAAGGCGAGCGCCCTTTCTGCCTGCTGGACTATTTCCCCAAAGACTTCATTACATTTGTGGACGAGAGTCATGTCACGCTCCCGCAGGTCCGGGCGATGTACGGAGGGGACCATTCCCGCAAGAGCGTGCTGGTGGAGTACGGTTTCCGCCTGCCGGCCGCTTCCGACAACCGTCCCCTCAAGTTCGAGGAGTTCGAAGCCCTCACCGGGCAGAAGGTGTACGTGAGCGCAACCCCGGCCGATTACGAGCTGGAGAAGTCGGAAGGCCTTGTGGTAGAACAGGTGGTGCGCCCCACCGGCTTGCTGGACCCTCCAGTGGAGGTTCGTCCCGTCGAGGGGCAGGTGGATGACCTGGTGGAGGAAATACGTAAACGTGCCGAGGATGACGAGAGGGTACTGGTGACAACTCTCACCAAAAGGATGGCTGAGGAACTGGATGAATACCTGCGCCGCATAGGAATACGGGTACGGTATATCCATTCCGACGTGGATACCTCCGAACGGGTGGAAATAATAGAGGATTTCAAACGCGGCCTTTTCGACGTCCTGGTGGGCGTAAACCTTCTGCGGGAGGGTCTGGACATACCTTCAGTGTCGCTGGTAGCCATACTGGATGCCGACAAGGAAGGTTTCCTGCGCACAGGCCGTGCCCTTACCCAGACGGCCGGGCGGGCGGCACGCAACGTAAACGGCCTGGTTATCATGTACGCGGACAAAATCACTCCCTCTATGGAACAGACGATAAGGGAGACCGAGCGCCGCCGTTCGCGCCAGATAGCCTACAACAAGGAACACGGAATAGTGCCTACCCAGGTACAGACTCGTACCAATGTACTGGCTTCCGAGCTCGGTTCCATGAAGGCCGTGCACGGAAAACTAGCAGGAGGAACCACGGGGCGTATGTCTGCCGCCAACTCTTACGACAAACCTGTGTACATCCCCAATCCCTCCGATTTCGGCAGGGGAGAGATTACGGTCGGCTTCGGTCACGATTCTGTCCGGGAGGCCGGTGCCGCTTATTCCGACGGCTTTGTAAAGGCCGATCTGGCGGCCGTACTGCAGGACCCCGTAATCCGTTCCATGTCCCGGTCCCAAATTGAAAAGATGATTTCCGACGACCGGGAGCGCATGAAGAAATCGGCGGCGGAACTGGATTTCACATCCGCCGCCCGTTACCGTGATGAGATGTGGGCGTTGCAGCAGTATCTCAAGGTCTGGCTTCCGCCCAAATAAAACCAAACGCATCACGCGGGAAAACCTCCCCAATCACTACATGGATAGTGATTTCCAAGTACTTATGGAAGAAGAAGTCGCGGATCCGGTTTACAGACTCGCAACCATGCGGATGAAAAGTTCCGTCATTACGTCTGCGGCGATGCCTGCCTGCTTCACCACGTCGTCCCCGTCGTTAAAATTCTTGGGAACGTTGCGGGAGTTGGCTTCGTTGGTAACCACGGACATACCGAAGACCCTTATGCCACAGTGACGTGCCACTATCACCTCGGGAATGGTGGACATACCCACAAGGTCGGCGCCGACCTCCCTGAAGAAACGTATCTCGGCAGGAGTTTCGTAGGTGGGCCCTGTACTGCCGAAGTAAACACCCTTGTGGAGATTGAGCCCCATCTGGATTCCCAATTTCTCTGCAAGTTTCTGTAGCTCAATATCGTACGCACAAGTCATATCGGGAAAACGGGGTCCGAATTCCTCCATATTGGGGCCGATAAGCGGGTTGGGCATCATGTTGATATGGTCCTTTATTATCACAAGGTCGCCAACATGATATTCGATATTGGTGGCTCCCGCAGCGTTTGAAACGAAGAGAAATTTTATGCCGAGTTTGCTCATTACCCTCACGCCCAGCGTCACCACTTCCATGGGGTAGCCCTCGTAGAAATGCAGCCGGCCCTGCATGGCAATCACTTTCTTGCCGCCAAGGTCACCAAAAATGAAATTGCCCTTATGTCCGATAGCGGTGGACATGGGGAATTCAGGCACGTCGCGGTAGGGTATGACTACGGAATTCTCGATTTTTTCGGCAAGTTTGCCGAGTCCGCTTCCGAGCACTATGCCTATAACCGGCTCATCGGGGCCGATACAGGATTTGAGGTAGCGGGCAGCATGGTTTATTCTTTCAACTCTTTCGTCCATATCTGTAATACATTCTGGTTATTGTTTTCGTGCAATGGTTATTACGCCTGCAAGCCTGAGGACATTCCTGTCAGAACCCTCAACCTCGACATATTTGAAGAATAACCTGTTACAGGTCTTCAAATTCTACGGACCTGTCTTCGGGCTCACGCTGGGGGATTACTCCTCCGAAACAAGTATTGGTAATGTATGAAATCACTTCATCCAGTCCCTCTTTGAACTTCTCGAAATCTTCCTTGTACAAAAAGATTTTATGCTTGTCATAAGTGAAAGTGCCGTCGGGATTGTTCCTGCGCTTGCTCTCGGTAATGGTAAGGAAAAAGTCTTTGTTACCTTTGGTCGACTTCACGTCGAAAAAGTAAGTACGCTTGCCGGCGCGGACGGGTTTTGAGAAAACGTCTTCGGAATTGCGCTCCTGATAAGCGTTGCTATCGTAATCGTCTCTATACATACGACAAAAATAATTGTTGATTTGTGCAAAAATATAACTTTTTCTCAGATTACGTGTTATCTTTGCAGGAAAATTTGTTTGAAAACTATGCTGAACAGAAGAATCCTCAGAATAAAGGCTTTCAAGGTTGTTTATTCGCGTGTTGAGAATCCTTTGACACTCAAGGAAGCGGAAGCTGAACTTGAGCGTTCCTGTGAAGCCACAAGGGATTTGTATTTATTCCTGCTGGCTGTCGCCGGTCCTCTTACCGAGGAGGCAAAATCCCGTTTGGAAGCCGCCAGAGGCAAATTCAATCCCACTCCCGAGGAACTTAATCCAAATACCAAATTCATAGAAAACCGTATCGCTCCTCTGCTTGCGGAAGATCCGGATTTCACCAAAATTATCAAAAAGAAAAAGTTCTCCTGGGATAATGATGACGTCTTCCTCCGTCACCTCTACGAGTCTGTCCGGGAGAAAGACTGGTTCAAAGCCTATCTGTCAGCTCCGGGGAGTTCCCTGCAGGAAGACGCCGCATTGTTCGCCCGGATTTACGAGGAGGAATTTCCGGACAACAAGGAGCTTGAAGATATTCTTACCGACGCTTCCATTTATTGGAACGACGAGCTCGAATATGCGCTGACCTGGTGCTGCAGGACTATGGATGCCCTGGGCAGAGGGCTCCGCTGGAATTTACCAGGGCTGTATATGAGCGAAGTCTCAGGCTCTGCTGGCAAGGAAAGCGACAGGGACTTCGTTTACAACCTGGTCCGCGCCGCGCTGCGCAATTTCGACAAGTATATGCAGATGATTGCGGACGTTACCCCTAAATGGGAAACCAACCGCATCTGCGCCACCGACCTCGCCCTCATCATCTGCGGGCTTGCCGAGGCCGACACTTTCGCCAGTATCGATTACCGGACTACCATCAACGAATTCGTGGAAATCTCCAAATACTACAGTACTCCGGAGAGCCGCGGGTTCGTGAACGGTGTACTTGATAAACTGATAAACAAAAAATAACGAATTATGAATCTTATTACAATTTTGCTTCAGGCAGCAGCTGAAGGACAGAGAGGCGGCGGTCTCTCCATGTGGATAATGCTCATCCTTATCTTCGTAGTGATGTGGGTATTCATGATTATGCCTCAGCGCAAACAGCAGAAAGAGGCCGAGGCGTTCCGCAAAGGGCTCAAAAAAGGAGATAAGGTGGTGACTGCCGGAGGTATTTACGGTACCATAGCCGAGGTAAAGGAGAATGAACGCTTTGTGGTGCTCAGGGTGGATAAGGACGTTACCATCAAGATTGACAAGTCATCCCTCCAGAAAGATCCTTCCGCGGCCCCTGTGGTCTCTGCAGTTTCTGCCGAACCCAAGAAAGAAACCAAAGAGTCCAAGGACAACAAAGACCCTCAAGAGCCCAAGGCAGAAAAGTATTGAAAAACTGGCCCCAATTCCTGCTGTGCCTCTTGCTTTCTGCAAGTATATGGCTGATTCACAATCTTTCCCAGGAGTATGCCGGGGTTGTGAACGTGCCGGTCGTGGCTCATAGCGGGATAACCGGCAGGGCGGCTGTGTCCCGGGCTGCTGTAACGGTAAGTGCCCGTTGTTCGGCAACCGGATTCAAACTATTGCAGCTTAAGCATATCCGTCATGAGGTCCCGGTGGAAATACACGCCGAGGACCTGGTGTGGACCGGGGAGGACAAATATACCGTGTCCTCTGCCGAGATGGCCAAATATACTTCTGACATATTCGGCTCCGGCGTGAGCCTGATAACCTTTCTGAACCAGAGCTACAGTTTTTCGTTTGCCCCTGAAAACTTCAAGACGGTTCCCGTGAGGGCCGTCTATTCTGCGACTTACAAACCGCAGTACATGGCGGCAAGTCCGTTGAAACTGGTGCCTGATTCAGTAACGGTTTACGGGCCGGAATCAAGGTTGGCCGCCGTGGATGAAGTGGTTACAAAATCCGTCAGCCTCAGCGACCTGTCCGGGAACAAGGGCGGGGTAGTCAAACTGGTGCCTTTGCAGGGATTGAGAATGTCCGCTTCTGACGTGACCTGGTCTTTGGATGTTGTGCGCTTCGTGGAGATACGCAGCAACGTAGTGCTTTCGGCAAGGAACGTACCGGCAGGCGTCAGTTTCGCAATTTACCCGTCGCGTGCAGAAGCTGTCTTCCGCTGCCTTTTCCCGGCAAAAGGAAATCCTGCCGAGCGTTGCGAGTTCTATGTGGACTTCAACGATTTTGCCTCTTCCATATCAGGACGGTGCGTGGCCCGCTGCGACAAACTTCCGCCATATGTGATTGACTGGAGTCTTGAGCCAGAAACTTTTGACTGCATTGTACGGGAGGAAGCGCAATGACGACTGTTCTGGTAACCGGGCCCATTGGGGGCGGCAAATCCACCGTATGCCGGTATCTGGAGGCAAAAGGCTATCCGGTTTATGACTGTGACTCCAGGTGCAAGGCCTTGTACTGCACTGTGCCTGGTCTAAAAACGAAGATCGAATCGGAGCTGGGAATACCGTTTTCCCGCTTGGATATGGTTTTCAAGAGCCCGGTCAAACTTGCGAAACTGGAGAACATAGTTTACCCCCTTCTCGTTGCGGATATTGAGGAATGGAAAGCCGTCCTTGGTTCTGATATGGCTTTTATCGAATCGGCAGTAGCCCTCGAAAAGCCTGCATTCGGCCATCTCTGGGACAAGGTACTGCTGGTTGACGCTCCTCTTTCCGTCCGCAGGCGCCGCAACGCCAAAGCCGAGGAACGCGGCGCGTTCCAACATTTTGATGACAAACAAGTTGATTATATTATAGTTAACGATTCAAAACTTGAGTCGTTGTTCCCAAAAATCGATAAATTTATAGAAGCATTATGAAAACCGATCTGGCTAAGATTTTATCCGTTTCCGGGCAGCATGGCCTTTACCGATATCTCGCACAGGCCCGCAACGGCGTCATTGCCGAAAGCCTGAGCGATCAGAAGCGCACTGCTTTGGACACTCACAGCAAGGTGTCCACACTCAACGATATAGCTATCTTTACATCCGAAGGTGAACTTCGACTTGCAGATGTATTTACAGCTATGAAGAAGGTAGCCGACGGCGGCAAAGCCGTACCCGTATCCAAAGATAAGCCCGAGGCCATCAAGGATTTCTTCGCTGCAGCCGTTCCCAACTATGACGAGGACCGCTTCTACGTCTCTCATATGAAGAAGGTCCTGGACTGGTACGCAGAGCTCGAAAAGTTCGCATCTTTTGATTTCGTCACGGACGAAGAGCGCGAAAAAGAACTTGAAGAGGCTTAAGGTAATCACTTTAGGCTGTTCCAAGAACAGCGTTGACACTGAGCATCTGCTGGCGGCCCTGCCGGCAGATGATTTTGCAGTAGTGGATGAAGGCCCTCTGGATTATCTTCTTTACAATACTTGCGGCTTTATTGGCGATGCAAAGGAAGAATCCATACAGGCAGTGCTGGAGGGCGTGGAAGCCAAAAAGCGCGGAGAAACGGGAAAGCTGATTGTATTCGGCTGTCTGTCACAACGTTATGCGTCCGAGATGCCAGCCCTTATCCCAGAGGTGGATGCCTGGTTCGGGGCAAGGGACATGAATCCTCTCCTGCGCTATCTGGGCGCGCCGCCGTCCCGGTTTACCAGCCGCTGCCAGGAGCAGCGCCGGGGCTATGCGTACCTGAAGGTTTCTGAAGGCTGCGACCGCCGCTGTTCCTACTGCGCCATTCCGTTCATCCGTGGCGCCCACAAGTCCGTCCCGCTGGAAGATTTGGTGACAGAAGCCACCCAGCTTGCTTCCGAAGGTGTGAGCGAGTTGATTCTCATCGCTCAGGATACTACGTTCTACGGTCTCGATCTCTACGGCAAGCGTTGTCTGGGGCGTGTGCTGGAGGAACTTTCCAAGGTGGAGGGTATAGAAAGGCTCCGCATTCATTACTCTTACCCGCAGGATTTTCCGGAGGACGTACTGGATCAGATGGCAAGCAACCCCAAGGTTTGCAAGTACCTGGATATCCCGCTGCAGCATATATCGGACAAGGTGCTGGACAATATGCACAGGCACATAGACGCAGCAGGTACCCGCAGGATTATCAGAGCATTGAGGGAAAAAGTCCCTGGGGTAGTACTTCGTACCACTATGATAGTCGGTCATCCCGGAGAAGGGGAGCCCGAGTTCCGGGAACTGCTGGATTTCGTAAAAGAAGCAAGGTTCGAGCGTCTAGGTGCGTTTACCTATTCAGAGGAAGAAGGCACCTGGGGAGCCACGCATCTGGAAGACTCGGTGCCGGAGGAGGAAAAGAGCCGCCGCCTGGACGAACTGATGAGGCTCCAGGGCGAAATATCCCTGGAATACAACCTTTCCCGTGTAGGCTCTGTGGAACGCGTGCTTGTGGATGACTTGGTGAGCGGCACGCTGGTCTGCCGCAGCCAATATGAGAGCCCGGAGGTGGACGGGGAAATACTCGTCCCGGCGCCCGAAGATGCCGTGGCGCTGTTGAACCGGTATATCGACGTGCGCATTACCGGAGCAGATGCGTATGACCTCAGCGCAGAACTCTTGAAATAAGTTCGTAATCAGCCGTATCCTTAAGCATGGACGCAAGCTGAGCCGGCAACGCTCCCAAAGATTGTCGCGGTGTATTGCTTGAGACGATGGGATTGCCGCCCGCATCGAACGGAAATCCCGGACGTGCTGTCGATGACTACTTGTTGGCTTCGGCGGTTTTTGCGAGGTCGAGAGCATCGGCGAGGATGCTGACGGGATTCTTTACCGGCACGCCTGTGGACATCTCAATCTGCCACTTGCAGGTTTCGCACTCGCAGGCAACGAACTCGGGTGCCACTGCGGCTATGTTTTCAAACAGGGGCCTGCCTATCATCTGGGACACTTTGAAGTTCTCCTTCTTGAATCCATAAGTGCCGGCTATGCCGCAGCAGTTGCTTTCCAGCTCCACAAGCTCCATCCCCGGAATCATCTTCAGAAGTTCAGTGGTGAAGATGCCCCAGCCCAGCCTTTCCTGATGGCAAGGGCAATGGTATGCCGCACGGGCCTTCCATCCTTCTTTCCATACCGGTTTCAGGGCACCAGATGCTATACCCTTGTATAACAACTGCTCAACCAGGAAAATATGGTCTTTTACATCGGCATTGTCCACTTTCAGCAGCTCCGGGTATTCCTCGATGAGAGTCAGGGTGCAGGTGGTGGATACGGTCACTATGTCGCGTCCCGCCTTGACCGACTCCCGGAAAGCTTCCATATTGATTCTGGCGTCACGTACAGCGGCCGGAATCATTCCGTTGGCAATCTTGGCTACCCCGCAGCAACGTTCCCTGTCAAGCAGCCTCACGCCATAGCCGAATGCGTTCATCACAGCCACGAAGTCCTGGGCCAGCCGGGGAAAGTTGTAATTTGCATAGCAGCCGTGGAAATAACTTATCTGTTTACTGAACCGGTCTTGTTTGTCAGCCGCATTCTTTTTGTACCAGTGGACGAAAGTCTCAGGAGAGTATTTCGGTAAACTGCGGCGTTTGTCAACGCCTAAAGTTATATCCATCAATGTCTTGACGGGGGAGAGAGCAAGTATGGGGTTGGCGATGGGGGCGAAGGCGCTTGCCAGCGGGCCTACCTGGTCGGTGCTGGCCAGCATCAAGTCGCGCAGCTTGGGTGCCTTGCGGCCATAGTCAATGCGGGCTTGCTGAATAAGGTCCGCTATGCGCACGCCGGACGGACAAGCCACCTCGCAGCGTTTGCAGTTCAGGCAGTATTTCAACGAATCCTCGAAGAAGATACCGTTCTTGAGGCGGTAGCGTTCGCCGTCGGGGCCGGAACGTTTCGGGCCTGCATACTTGGGATTGTTGGCCATCACAGGGCACACGGTCTCGCATAGCGAGCACTTCTGGCACTGCTCGAAATTCTTGGCGCTGATATTTGTTTCCTGCATAACTATTTCCTCCTTATTGCGTTAGCTGCAGCTATCGCGCTTTCCTTGATAACGGCAGTCGCGTCTCCCTGGGCGCTGCTCACTCCTGCGAGGACTTCTCCGGCAGGGAAGAGGTTCTCCACCGCTCTCCCGTCCTTGACGGCTCTGCCGTCCATGGTCTTGACCCCGAATTCCAGGAATCTCTGGGGGGCGGCGAAGGAAGGGTCGAACCACTTGCTGCGGTCTTCGTCGAATTCTACGTCCAGCCCGAACAGCGGCTCATACACCCTGTCCATGTCGGCAACAAGTCCTTTGGAAAAATACTTGCCCGTGGCGAGCACGAAGGCATCTGCTTCCAGGTCCATATCCCCAAGCTTTGCGGTGCTGACGGACAGCAGGCGCCCGCCTGCCAGTTTGCCTCCCGTTACCCTGTCGCCGGCAAGGAGAGTGCCTCCTGCGGCACTGAATGCGCGCCTGGAAGCATTGTGCAGAGAAAGCCCTTCAGCTACCACGGCGCACTTAAGCCCGGCTTGCTGCAGTTCGGTAGCGGCTGTCATTCCGGCCAGCCCTCCGCCTATGATAACAACGTCAAATTTCATCGTAGGAATAAGGTTTCTCAAATTTGTAAACTCTCTGCATGAATTCCATTTCCCGGAGGGTGTCACCCCAGCCTACTGCCCGCATGCCCTTCCAACGCTCGTCAAGATAGTCGGAGGCAAGCTTTCCGGCCATTTCCGGCTGGCCAAGGGCCTCGGCAAGGGCCTTGGCCGCCTTGCGTATGCAAAGCGTGCCCTGGCAGGTCCCCATGCCCACGCGGGTGCGGCGGCGCAAATCTTCCAGATTGCGTACCCCGAGTTCCTGCACTGCATATTTGATTTCAGCCAAAGTTACGTTCTCGCACTCGCAGACCAGCTGCTTGTCGGCTTCCGTCTCGAAATGTATCTTTTCCACCATGTCGCCCTGGCGTCCGGCCGCTCCTTTCTGCCCGGCCGTGGCTTTGCCCTCGAAGCGCTTGCTGACGCTTTCGATGCGGCCGTCCATCGAACCGGGGAGGGGAGTTTCTGCAGTGATGCAGGCCTTGTTCACTCCGAGCTTGCGGCACACCGCGTCGGTGGCAAGTTCTGCCATCAACCTGTAAGTCATGAGTTTGCCGCCGGTGATGCTGATGAATCCCTTGACGCCGTCGCGGGTTTCATGATCCAGGCAGACTATGCCGCGGCTGATGCTGCGGCCGCTGGGATCGCTGTCGTCGGCTACGAGCGGACGCACTCCCGCATAAGCCCGCAGAATGCGGGTGCTTGCCAGGGCCGGACACAGGGCACAGCCCTCACGTAGCAGCAGGCGTACTTCTTCAGGAGTCACTTCCATATGGTCGCATTCTTCGAAAGGTACCTTGGTAGAGGTGGTTCCGATGACGGTTACCGAGTCTCCGGGCACCAATATGTCACCGTCGGCAGATTTGCGGCAGCGGTTGATTACCACGTTGTTGACCCTGTGGCCAAAAACCAGCAGGGCGCCTTTTGCAGGGTACATTCCAATGTGGACGCCGGCTTTCCCGGCAACTCCGTGCCCCCAGATTCCGGCAGCGTTCACGGTAACGGGCGCCCTGTATTCAGCAGTTTCGCCGGTACGGGTGTCGAGCACTTTTACGCCGAGAATCGTGTCTCCTTCCCGTATGAAATCGAGGAATTCGGTATATACCAGAACCTTTGCCCCGTTGAGGACAGCATCGGTGACGTTTGCGCTGCAGAGTCTGAACGGGTCAACAGAACCGTCGGGAACCACTACGGCTCCTATCAGGGAAGGATTCACGGAAGGCTCCATAGCAATTGCCTCTGCCGGAGAAATGGCCCTGGCCTCTATCCCCGCCTTGTTGCAGGCCTCCAGGAACTTTGCCTGATAGTCCAGGCCATACCCGGAATCGGCATCTTCGGGGAGAGTTATGAAGAGGCCCCCGGTGTCTTCTATGCAGTTGGTGGCTATGCGGCGGAGAATCTTGTTCTCACGTATGCACTCCTCGGCGGATTCGCTGTCTTTTACGGCGTAGCGTGCTCCGGAGTGAAGCAGGCCGTGGTTTCGTCCGGTTGCTCCGGTAGCTATATCCTGCCTTTCGATAAGCAGTACTTTCAGGCCTCGCAGAGCGCAGTCCCTGGCAGTACCTGCTCCGGTAATTCCGCCTCCGATTATGATTACGTCAAATTCGTTTTTGATTGGCATATAGTATTGTGTTGTACTCTTCAAAAAAAGGCGGGACCGTAAGCCGGTTTCTGTTCATTCTGCCATTTATCTTCGCAACCTACCCCCCGGCATCAGGCGGGCCGCCCTCAACTGCCGGTATATTTGGTCTTGCAGACCCTGGTGCCGTACCCG
>CAMKQN010000066.1:0-12353 GCA_946414935.1 uncultured Bacteroidales bacterium | reverse complement strand
CCCGCCTCCGGGACCCGGTATCCTGACTCCGCATGCCAAGTTAAGAAGATTATACTGGATTTCAAAATTGCGGAGGGGGTCGCCGGTGATGTTGCCGTTGCTGTCGTAGGTCCACCCGCTCCTGTGATTGCCGCTGTAAGTGAAGTTCAGGGTCGTACTGGGCGTGGCCGACACATCCTGGTATCTGTCCAGATGGAGGATGTTGCCGTCAAGGTCGTAGCTTATGTTCCGCTCCGACCAGCAGTTGCCGGCACTCTGTCCGCCCGATGTCATCGCACTGCCCGTGAGGCGGTCAAGCGCATCATAAGTGAAGGATTCGCTCTTTGACGGGTATGTCGTATTCTCCGCCGCCGTCGCCAGATGATGCCAGCCCCACCGGCTTATATTTCCAGTCCAGCTGGGGTTCGGGCCGCTCTCGTACCCGTAGCTTTGGGTCAGCAGGCTGCCGCCTACGTACGAAGGCCATCCCTGTATAGAATAGACGCTCGACTCCGATATCCGTCCGCTCCCCGTGCCGTAATACTTGACGGCCAGCCGGCCCAGCTCGTCATATGAGTATGCCACATCGGATCTGGTGACGTTCCCTACCTCGACGGTCTCGCCGAGAATCTTGCTTCTGGAGTCATAGACCTTCTCCGTCCTTATGTCGACGGAGGTTCCGAAACTCGGATCACAGGTCTCATCTGCTCGTATTAAATTCCCCTGAAGGTCGTAAAAAAAGTCCGAAGTCAGGGTGTAACTCTGGCCGGAGTCGGTCTCCACCACGCCGTTTACCCTTTCCTCGTCGTCGTAAGAATAGGAGCGGCTGAGGTAATCGGTATTGCTCACCCAGCCGTCGTCGGTAAGCAAGTAGAACTTCTCCGACGTCTTAAGGCCGGAATAAAGACTGTAGCTGTACTCCTCCAGGGTCCTGAGGACGTTGTTCTTCTCCGCCTTCTTGTAAGTAAGGTTCCCTATGTTGTCGTAATAGTAGCGGATTGTCACTCCTCCGGCCCTCTGGTTTCCGTCCTGGCTGGAAGTGATACGGTCAATGGCATCATAGGTGAAGGTCTCCACAGCCTTCCCCGAAACGGTCCTGGATGCGACCCTCGAGTACTGGTCGTATGTGTAGCTGTAGCAGTTGCCTTCCGGAGTTACCACCTGCGTGAGGTTGCCCCTCCAGTCGTACCGGTACAGCGTCCTTGCTGTATTGTTGCCTATCCGGCGGTCCTCCGCGACGACCCTGTCTTCATAGTCCTTCCACTCGATGGACTCGCGTCCGTCGCCGTCGGTGGTCTTAACTCCCAATACGGCCCTGCCGTCAATCACGCCGGCGAGGTAGTCATATGTGACCGGATGGAGATGATACTGCTCTCCGGGGAGAGTTTCGGAAAGAAGCCTTCCCGCCGTGCTGAATTCGTATCTTTTGTCTGAGAAAGGGCGCACGGGCACAGGATCGTCATCTGGGTCCGGTTCGACGCTATAATTGGCCTGGTAGTACGAGAGGACCCTGTCTTCCGTCGGTATGTAGAACCCGGCCCACTCGTCCTCTGTCTCGCCCATCTGCTCGAAGGGCATGGGGAGCCATTCACGGTTCTCCCGCATAAGCGCGTCATACGTGAATGGCTTTCCCATATCGTAGCCTGCACAGCTGCCGGTGTTCCAGCTCTGGACGGGGAAGCCGAGACCGTTGTAATACGTCACGTCATCGGCGGATACGGTAGCCGTACGGAAGGTGCTGGCCTTTGTCCAGCTGTAGGAGGAAGGGGTGTCGGTGATGTAGTAGTCGAACTGCTGCAGGGTGTCGCCATCGGTGTCCGATATGCTTGACAGGCGCCCGTAACTGTCGTACGTATAGCTCACCGTCTTCCCACTTGGCGTCGTCATGCCGGACATGCCCACCAGTGGAATCCACCTCCAGGAAGTCGTGAGGGCCCGGCCGTTGTTACCGTTCGGATAGCGCTTCATGGACGTCAGGTACTGTCCGCTGGAGTCCCAGGTGTAGTCGGTCCGGTAGCCCATGGCGTCGGTGGACCGGGTCACGTTGTCCCACCGGTCAAATGCGGTGAAGGTGGTGACCGTCTGGTCTTGCCCCGTCTCACCGGCGTTGGTGGCGGTACGTTTGACGGACTGGGGCCTGTAATACGTCCCGGCAGGGCCGGTCCTCTGGGAGTATGTGATCTTTTTTCTGGAGATAAGCAAGTTGTTCCTCTTCCTGGTCACCGACTGCACGAACGGAGTAGAGGAAACGTATTGATAATCCGTCAGCAGGGGTTGGTTGCGGCTGTCTATGGTCTGCTGTCTGGCAACACGTCCGTAAGCATCTACCGTCACCGTCGTGGGGATCGAGCACAGCAGGCAGCCTGTGGTGTCGCAGGACTCCTTCTCGCAGTGGCGCAGGTATGCCGACCTGGGATTGACGATGACGCAGTGGGCCGGGGAGCACTTCCACACCGTGGGCCATTCGACATACGGCGTGCGGTTGTACAGGGCGGCATCGTCCGCAACCCATTTCTGCGGGTATGAATCCAACGTATTGACCACCCGGGACACCAATACCGTATCTGCGCCCGCGCCCCTGTAACTGCTTGTCTGCTTTAGCCGTCCGCTATAGACTCCGGACTTCCAGCTCTGGAAGGTGTCCCAGTCGGAACCATAGTCGTAAAATACGGGGGTCCAGTCCACGAATGTCCACGGCATGGTGTAGCCGTTCCCCATGCTTACACACGTCTCCCCCTCGCCGGCACCGTAATACTCATATACATTCGTTGCGGTTTCCAGGGTGGAAGATGTCGCCGTCCGGCTTATCTTCTCCGTCACCTTGTCGTACACGACGTGCGAGTCCTTCCCGTATCCCGGATTGGACAGGGTGTTTACCACCTCGCGGTCGAAATAGAGATACTGGTTGCCGAATCTGTAGTTGAAATAAATCATCGGCTTCCGCAGAAGGGCACCCTTGTCGTATGTGTAGCCGATATGCTGCAACTGGCTCCCGTCGTTGTCGTAGTTGTCGATTGCGACAAGCCTGAGGCCGTACGTGGTAGTCTCGGTGACCGGCACCGGGTTCATGCCCGGGAGGGAGCACTCGTACTTGTAGCTGTTCTGTCCGTAGGTGAACTCCGACTTCCCTCCGGTAGGCCACGTAACCCGGGACAGCATGGTCAGGGAGCTGTTGGCAAGGGAAGGCTGGCGTGCGGCCCTCAAGGTTGCCGCCTTGTCGTCAAGGTCTCCGGGACTGCTTCCCGAAACAGTATTCTTGAACGACTGTCCGTTGTAGTATCCGCACCAGTCCGTCTTCCAGGCCATATCGGCGGCGGCTTCGTAGCTGGAGCTGTTCTCGCCTATATAATCGAAGCTCCACACTCCCTGTCCGGGGATGCTCACGCTCTTCAGGAAACGCACATTGGACCCGTTGATGCCGATGGCGCTGAGCGTGCAGCTGCGTACAAGCGTGTTCGATGAATTGCGTACTTCTATTTCTTCAAGGAAGCAGCTCTGGCCGCTGCTGCCGTACGTGAACGAGATAGTGGTCCCTCCGCTCACGCTTAGGGTCTGGAGCAGGCACGGCCGCACAGAGTTGATGACAGTCACCTTTTCACTCGGATACGACGGCTCGAGCCAAAGGCTGACGGGGTTGGAGCCGCTCGGATACATCTTGGTGTGGTCGATGTTTATGCCTGCCTGATATGATTCCTGGCGGATTTGCGCGTTGGGCATATACCCGAACTCCACCTTCCTCTTGTTGGGCGCCGTGATGCGGCTGAGTTTCCAGTTTCCTATGCCACGGTTGCCGTCGTCCTCGCTGACCGTGTCGTTGAAGGAGTGGACCTCCTCCCGGCAGTTGAAGTCATACTTGTATCCGTCGCTGAATTGTATCGTGAAGTATGTGCTGTCTATAGGAAGGCTCTCCTGCCAGTGATATGTGATTTCAATACTCCCCGAAGGACTGTCAGTCTCCATGAGCAGGACCTTCCCGTCCGGCTGGAGCATGAATGACCCGGCATGGCCGAGAAAACTGTAGTGATAGATGTCCGGCTCCAGCTCCACGTATGTGTTTACGTAGCCGTAATCCGTTATCTTGCTGCACATCATGAACTCGCTGCCGAGCTCGTTGGTGCATGCAAAGTCTATGCTGTCCGACAGCGCCACAAGGTTCTGGTGGCGGCGAGCATACCCGTCCACTTTGGGGCGGACATATTGGTAGTATTCGTCCACCGCTTTCTTGATTCGCCAGTAACTCACTTTGTTCATGCCCAGTACTTCGGCTATCCCCTGTGCGGTCAGGCCGTCATCTTCTTTAGGGGAATACTCCCTGTTCCTGACCTCATCGGGGACTCCGCGGACCTCCCTCGTGATGGAGCCGCCACAACTCAGGTACCATCCGTTGCCTATCGACCCGGGGTCGTTCCCCGGCTGGTATCCCGAGGAACCGTAGCAAAGGCTTACGGGAATCTCAAAATCGTGGTCCTTGTACGTATATACAGGTATGCTGAGTCCTAACGCCCCCGTCCTGAGGTCCGGCTTCGCGTCATCGCCGTAACGCACCATCGCAGCTGCCTCAGGATTAGCCGGTGAAAAATATCCCTCCCTGAGCTGCGTGCTCCAGGAGGGATCGTAGTCTTGCGACAACAACTTGAGGCAGTTGAATGATAGAACGATAATAAGAATTAGCGTTATTTTTGATTTATCCATACCAAAATCGTTGATACTAATTAATGATTCGTTGTTCAAAAATACGCAAAAAATCAATTGGTGATACATTGTGACAAAAAAAACATTTCTGCCGTTTTGATTCATTCTCGTAAATACCAAGAAGGTGCATCCCTGAAAAAACCAGGAATACACCTTCTTGATAATTGAGTCAGTAAATCTTACTCGCGCTCGGCGGTTTTGTCGGGGCTCATAACTACCTCGCCGAAGTTGCCGGAAGCCATTATCTTTGCAACGGCGTCGCGTATTCCTTCAGGGGTGAGAGCATTTACAGCCGCTTCATATTCGGCATCGTAATCGGTAGCGCCGAAGCGATACCAGTGGTTGATGACATCCATCCAATAGTTGTTCTGGATGCGCCTCTCGGGAATGTTCTTCTTGAAATTCTCGATAACGCGGGTCATTTGCTCTGCGGTAGGGCCTTCTGTCGCAAGCTTGTTCAGGCCGGCAGTCGCAAGCTCGCGCAGCTTCGCGGACGAGCTGGGGTTGGTGTCGAAATATACCTGGATCATTGCACGGTCTACAGGATACTTGGTGCAGCCGAATGAAGCCTGGGCACCATAGGTTCCGCCTTCTTCCTCGCGCAGGGTATCAGTGTAAATCATATCCAGGATATACTCCGCAGCAGTGAGGTTCACTTTTTCCGCCACGCTGTACTTCACGTCGTAGCTGGTGTAGAACTGGAATACGGTGGTCTTGGGGGTCTGCATGTCAACCTTGAACTCGTTTGCAATCCTTCCGGAAGGAATGCGCTCGCCGGTATCCACCCACTTGAGAGGCTTCCTGCCCTTGGGCAGGGAACCGAAATACTTGGCCACGAGCGGCTTCAGAGTGGCCTCGTCAACATTGCCCACTATGTAAACGACAGTGCCTGCGGCATCCTTGAAGAGCTTGCGGTAATTGCGCTCGACAACAGCAACATCGGCCTTGTTGAGAACGTCTTCGTCCAGCACGACGGTACGGGGGTTGCCGCCGGATACCGTACGCTGGAGCTCCTGCTGGAATTTGAAGTTAGGGGTCTGGGACAAGTTGGGCAGAACCGCCTCTATCTGCTGCTTGCCTACGTTATACTCGTCTGCTTCGAAACGGGGATCCGTAAAGTACAGATACATAATCTGCAGAGTGGTCTCGAGGTCCTTGGGCTGGCAGCTTCCGCCGATGCCGTTGGTGAGGTCCTCGAAATACGGAGTGACGCTGAGCTGCTTGCCGGCAAGCATCTTGGACACGGTAGGTGCTGAATACTTGGATACACCGGAGTTCCTCATAAAGAGAGCCCAGAGGTTATCCTCGAAAGAAGGCAGGTCTTCGGTAGGGATCAATGAGGAACCGCCATCCTTGACAAGGCGGATAAGCACCTGGTCCTTCTTGTAATCGGTAGGCAGCCAGGCAACCTTTACGCCGTTGGCAAGAGTCCACTCGGTGAAACCGTGAACGAGCTTGCGGGTCTTCTTGACCTTGGAGCCCTTGAGCGAAGCGGGGTTTACGAACTCGCTTTCGACCTGCTCCTCGGCATTGGCGGCGATATCGGATGCCTTCACCTTGGCGATAACGTCAAGCAGCTGAGCCTCAGTAGGGTTCTCGAGGCCTTCTTTCTTGGGGCCGTTATAGATGATGACCAGATTCTCGTCGGTAATGAGCTGGCCGGCAGTCTGGCTGAATACCTGCGCGGGCAGGGCCTGGAGCAACTGCTTGGCAAGCTGGGCCTCGGTAGCGGGCTCCATGAAAGGAGTATTGTTGAAGAAATTCTGGATAATAGGGCCGATAAATTCTGCATTCTTGCGGGTATCGGCACCTTCTGCGCGTTTTTCGTACTGGCTGATGAGCTCATCCTTTGCACGCTTCACCTCCGCCTCGGTAAAGCCGAAACGCTTCATTTTTTCTATCTCGGTATAGAATGACTCAAAAGCGCTAAGAGCTTCGTTGTCCTTAAAAGCAACGTCACCGAAAACCACTTCGCAGGTCTCACAAATCTTGCCGCAGCCAAGGCTGGCGTTGAGGAAAGGTGCGGTAGGCTTGGTAGTGATATCCTCGAAGCGCTCCGCCATAATGGTAGAAATGACATCCTTCAGCAGTTCCGTCACGAAAGCGATATCCGTATTGTTATACTGGACAGGAATAGGCTCGGACTTCCACAAAATCTCAATATCGGAATTGGGGAGCTCGGGGTCGGTAATTATGCCTACGATAGGTTCTTTATTGTCGGGCACCTTGATTACGTCTTTCGCCTTGGGATTCACCGGAGCCGGTATGTCGGCGAAGAGAGCCTTTATTTTGCTTTCAATCTGATCCACATCGATATCGCCAACTACAACAAGAGCCTGGTTATCGGGACGATACCATGTCTCATAGAAGTTCACGAGGCTCTCCCTCTTGAAGGTTTCAAGATTCTCCTGACTGCCTATAAGTGAACAGTCTGCATACTTGGAGCCTTTGTACATGTATTGTTTTGCCTGCTCGTACACACGCCAGGAGGCATTGCGGCGGGTCCTGCGCTCCTCAATGATAACACCCCTCTCATTGTCTATCTCTTCCTGCTCGTTGAGCACGAAATGGGAATAATCGTGCATCACCAAAAGGCAGGTATCAATGATACCCTCCCGGGTAACGGGAATATTGTTGAGCATGTACTGGGTGGCCTCTACGCCGGTAGATGCATTGATATTGCGGCCGAATTCGGCACCAATGCTCTGGAGATACTCGAGCATCTGCTTGCCGGGAAGGTTCTTGAGGCCGTTGAAGCACATGTGCTCCAGGAAGTGGGCGAGACCGTCCTGATCCGGAGTTTCCTGAATAGCGCCCACGTGAGTAGCCAGATAGAATTCGGCCCTCTGTGCAGGCTTGTCGTTGTGCCTGATGTAGTAGGTCATGCCATTGTCCAGCTTGCCTACCTTGACTGCACTATCATTGGGAAGTACAGTAGCCTGAGCACTTCCCAACACAGGGACTCCGAAGAGCAAAGCGATAAAGATAGATAACTTTTTCATATTGTTTTTCACTAAAACTTTTGCAAATATAATAAAAATTTATCGAATTACAATATTATCCGCGATTATTTAGCGCAGTTTGGAAAGCCTTTGCATTTCTCCCATGGGCCTCCGCGGTTTTGGCAAAAACATGGGTCCCGTCAAGGTTCTTGCTGGCGCAGAAGAAGAGGTTCCCGCCTCCTCTGTCTGCATTCAGCACGGCTTCCAGGTAATCTTTGTCCGGAACGCATATAGGTCCGGGGGGCAAGCCCGGATACTTATATGTATTATAAGGTGAATCAAACTCCAGATGACGGAACAGTATCCGCTTGAGTCCGTAATCATAACAGAATGCTACGGTAGGATCCGCCTGAAGCAACATTCCCCTGTCCAGCCGGTTGAGGTAAACACCTGCTATCTTGGGCAGCTCCGGTTTATAATTCGACTCCCCTTTCACTATGGAAGCAAGAATTACCGCTTCCTTCATGGACAGGCCAGCTGCACCGGCCTTCGCCAATCTGTCTTCTGTCCAGTAAGCATCCGAAGCCTTTTTGCATTTCTCCAGCACCTCGGAGAATGGAGCTGTCCAGTAAAGTTCATAGGTTGCGGGAAAGAAAGCCGGGAAGACGTTTTCCGGCGTGGCTCCGTAAGCAGCCAGCAGTTTTTCGTCGTCCATCGCTTTAATCACCGAAAGGGAATCCAGACGGAGCTGGCCGGAGATCTTGCGGGCGATCTCTTCACGTGTCCGGAGCGAACCTGCAAGGGTAAGGCGCACCGGCGTCTGCCAGCCGTTGTTGAGCATGCGTGCGACATACACGCAACTGTTGGACGAGTTCACGAGATAATGGCCAGGCTTGATATAAGTGGCCACCTCTTTGGCGCGGAAGACCTTGCGGAGCCGCCTTTCGCTCAGTATGGTCAGCTGCGTCTTCAGCGACTCTATCACTTCGTCGGGGCCGTCGCCTTCTTCCACAAACAGTTCGGCGTTCCCGTAGAAATTTGGCATCCTGTTGTCCCTGAGCCAATTGTATCCGAGCAGCAAGCCTACTGCCCCGACTAATACAGCAAGCAGTTTGGCAATGGTTTTCATCGGCTGCGGAGAATTATAGTGTCGCCTTCATGCGGAGTATAGTCCGCAGACAGCTTGTTCATACGGCGCAGGGAAGCCATCCTGACGCCGAAACGCTGGGCGATGGCTCTCAAAGTTTCGGTATCGTCGCCTATGATATATTTCTCGGCGCCCTTGGCAGCTTTTGCCTTCTTTCGCTTCAGGAAGACTACATCTCCGGCATGGAGCGCGGTCTCCTCCTTGAGGTCGTTGAAAGCCAGCAACTCCCTCGGGAAAAGGCCGTAATGCGCAGCCAGCACCGGATAACTGTCGCCTTCCAGAGCGTAAATGCAAGGCACTCCGTTGATTTCGTAAACGTTACGGGACATGGAGAAGCGATACTCCTCCTGCACGCGCGAAGGCCGGATTTCTTGCGGCGTCTCCACCACCGACGGAGTAACAGGCACCTCGGTGTCCTGGTCGAAACGGTACAACTGGTAATCCTCGATGACCTTTATCAGCTTTTCGGCGTAGCGGGGGTCGGTTGCATACCCTGCGGCCTTGAGTCCCTTCGCCCAGGCCTTATAGTCTGTAGGCTCCAGGTCGAACAACTTCTTGTAGCGGTCCCGATAGCGGAGGAAATCGGAATGGTCGCGGAAAGAAGCGTCTGCATTCGGGTAAACCCTGAAACACTCCGAAGACTTATCGTCATCCCGGTAGATTTTCTTTCCCCTCCAGTCGGCGTGGCACTTGATTCCGAAGTGGTTGTTGCCTTTCACGGCAAGCGCCGACTCGCCGGCCGCAGACTCCACGAGTCCCTGGGCCAGAGTGATTGAAGCAGGCACACCCGTCCTCTTCATCTCAGATACGGCAGTGGCCGAATACTTCTGAATGTATCTATCGTAGGCACCTTCCCTTACCGGAGCAGCCAGCAGGGCGGCAAGCATTATGAATAACAAACTTTTCACAAAGCGAAAATACTAAAAATCGAACACATCGCAATCGGACGCCGCGAATGTGTCGGGAAATATCTCCTTACACTCTGCAAGAATTGCGCCGATATCTGTTATTCTGGAAGAATAATGTCCGATTATAAGGCGTCCGGCACCTGCTTCGAGGGCGCAACGGGCCGCCTGGGCGCCGGTAGAATGGAAACGGGCAAGTGCTTTGTCCGCCATATCATTCATATATGTAGCCTCGTGATAAAGGCAGGTAACGCCTCGCACATAGCTTGCAAGGGCTTCAAAAGGAGCCGTATCGGAGCAGTACGCATAGGATTTGCCGACGTATGCGGGATTCTCCAGCCTGTGCCTTTCGGACACCGCCTCGTCAAAGCGGAAACCGTAGCACTCAATCTTGTGATTAAGAGGAAAAGCAGTGACGGTCAGATGCTTGGATGTATGAACGAGCTCCGGCTCCCTGGATGTGAGGGCATGGAAACGGATTTCGAAAATATCCTCCGCCCCGAAGTAACTGCGATAGAAATTCAGCACTCCTCCGAGAGCCTGTGGCCCGTAAATGTCCAAAGCGCCGGAACGTCCGTACATAGCCATGGAATTCAACAGGCCGAAAAGGCCGAAAAGGTGGTCTCCATGGATATGGGAGATAAAAATAGCTTCCACCTTTACGAAAGACAAGTGGCAGCGGCGCATCTGCTGCTGTGTGCCCTCACCGCAATCGATAAGGAACAAGCGCCCGGCTGCGGAGAGCATCTGGGCGCTTGGATTTCTATCGGAAATGGGCATAGCCGAAGCTGTGCCCATTGTCGTGACGGAAAAAATCATTTTATTTCTCTGCCTTCTCGAGTTTCTCCTTGAGAGCTGCAAGAGCGTCGATGTCTCCGAGGGTTGCTTTCTCCACATTGGAGTTCACCTTCTTGACAGCCTTCTTGGTGGTCTCGGCCTCGCTGACGGCGGCCTTTTCCTTCATCTCCTGATAGGTACGCAGGTGACTGAGGATAATGCGGCGGGTGCTGCGACGGAGTTCCACGACCTTGAACGGGAGGGTCTCGCCTGCAACTGCGGCCTTACCGTCTTCCTTGACTATCTCACGGTTGAAAGCAAAGCCTTCCACATCGCCTTCGAGGGTAATCATAGCGCCCTTGTCGGTAACGGAAGCCACGGTGCCTTCCACGGTGCTGCCCACAGGGAACTTGGCCTCGATCTCATCCCAAGGGTTGGTGGTGAGCTGCTTGTGGCCAAGGCTGAGTTTGTGGTTAGCCTCATCGAAGTCGAGAATCTGAACTTCGATAGTATCGCCGGCGTTCACAACCTCTGAAGGATG
This sequence comes from uncultured Bacteroidales bacterium, assembly GCA_946414935.1. Lineage (GTDB taxonomy): Bacteria > Bacteroidota > Bacteroidia > Bacteroidales > UBA932 > Cryptobacteroides. The sequence goes on along the minus strand of CAMKQN010000066.1, from coordinate 1,370 downwards.
CTTGATCTTGTTCCAGCTGAGGTCGCTGATGTGTACCAGTCCCTCCACGCCGTCCTCAAGCTCAGCGAATACGCCGAAGTTGGTGACGTTGCGGACGGTAGCGGTGTGACGGCTGCCGACGGGGTACTTCTCACGGATGTTCTCCCAGGGATTCGCAGTGAGCTGCTTCAGGCCGAGGGAAATCTTGCGGGCCTCACGGTCTATGCTGAGCACCTGTGCCTCAACCTCTTCGCCCTGCTTCAGGAATTCCTGTGCGCTGTGGAGACGAGGGCTCCAGGACATTTCGCTTACGTGTACGAGACCTTCCACGCCGGGCTCGATCTCGATGAATGCACCGTAGTCTGCGAGCAGGATGACCTTACCCTTGACCTTGTCGCCGACCTTGAGGTTGGGATCAAGATTCTCCCAAGGATGAGGAGTAAGCTGCTTGAGACCGAGAGCGATACGCTTCTGCTGCTCGTTGAAGTCCAGGACCACGACCTTGATCTTCTCATCCAGGGAAACGATTTCCTCGGGATGGTTGACACGGCCCCAGGAAAGGTCGGTGATGTGGATGAGACCGTCCACGCCGCCGAGGTCTACGAATACGCCGTAGTTGGTGATGTTCTTGACCACGCCCTCGAGGACCTGGCCCTTCTCGAGTTTGCCGATGAGTTCAGCCCTCTTGGCCTCCTGCTCAGCCTCGAGCAGAGCCTTGTGGGACACGACCACGTTGCGGTACTCGTTGTTTATCTTGACAATCTTGAAGTCAATGGTCTGGTTGACATACTGGTCGTAGTCACGGATAGGCTTGATGTCGATCTGGCTGCCGGGGAGGAAAGCCTCGATGCCGAACACATCCACGATCATACCGCCCTTGGTGCGGGTCTTTACGAAACCCTTGACCACCTCGTCGTTCTCAAATGCCTCATTGACTCTATCCCAAGACTTGAGTGCACGTGCTTTCTTGTGGGAAAGGACGATCTGTCCCTTCTTGTCTTCAGGAGACTCTACGAGAACTTCCACCTTGTCGCCGACCTTCAGGTCAGGGTTGTAGCGGAACTCGGTTGCCATGATGACACCCTCGCTCTTGCCGCCGACGGACACGACGACCTCACGCTTGTTGATAGCGGTGACCTCGCCTTCCTTGGTCTCGTTGGCATCAATGCGTGCCAGGGTCTTGTTGTACGCAGCCTCAATTTCTTCTTTCTCGGAAGCTCCATAGACATCTTTGCCGCTCTCAAACGCATCCCAGTCGAAATCTTCGGGAGCGATGGATGCATTCAGCATCGTTGCAGCCTTGGTTACTTTTTCTTCATTTTCCATTTTCTGTAATCTTTTGAAAAACTAGTAATTAAACATTATGTATTGTACTCGCGGGACACTCGTCC
>CAMKQN010000065.1:0-12530 GCA_946414935.1 uncultured Bacteroidales bacterium | reverse complement strand
GTACTTGGCAACCGCTTCCTTCATCTGGGAATCAGACAAAACGGGAGTTGCAATGAAAACGGTTTCGTACTGTTTGATCATAATGTTTTGTTAATAAATAATTAGCCCCAATATTTGGGACCGCAAAGATAGTCAAACTTTTGAGATTTTACAAAACTTTTATAAATTTGCTTTCCTATGGATTATTTCGAGGAACTATTGAAGGACTACCGCTTCAAAGAAGGCTTCCACACATGCATCAATTGCGGTACTTGCACTGCAGTCTGCCCCGCGGCAGAATTCTACAAATATGATCCGCGTAAGATTGTTTCTGCTGTGCAGACCAGGGATAATGACACCATCGAATCCCTGTTGAAAAGCGAGACTATATGGTACTGCGGCGAATGTATGAGCTGCGTAACACGCTGTCCCCGTAAAAACGGGCCAGGCCTTGTAGTCATGGCCCTGCGAGACTTGAGCATAAGGCTCGGCTTTTTTACCGAATCCGAAAAAGGACGCCAGTTGTATCCCCTCACCAAAGCCCTGAACAACAATGTTTTGAATCTGGGTTACTGCGTCCATCCAAGTACTTTCCGCCACAAAGACCATCCCGAATCGGGTCCCGTTTTCGAATGGGTCCTGAACAACAGCGAAGAAGTATATTCCCGCCTGGGAGCCAATCTCGGACGGGACGGGGAAGGCGCGCTCCGCAAGATTCCGGAGGAAGACCTGGAAGAGCTGAAAGCCATATTCGACGTGACGGGAGGCACCGGACGCATGGAACTGGTGGAAAAGTATTCCAGGAAAAAGGCTGCGGAGATGGGCATGACAATGGAAGAATACGAAGAGTACACGTTCAGCCACTGCTCGGCAGGACACTTCAACGACTAATACCCGGCTATGATATTTCAAGGAAAGCAGAAAATCTGGTCCGACTACCAGAAAGACATACCCTCTGACCACTGGTTCTACGTGCGCAGCTGCATACGACAGAGCTTTTTCCCGGCTTCCGAAGCTTATTTCGTGAAGATTGTACGGGACTTGCTGGGCAAAGACCTGTATGAGACCAAGCACCATACTACCTGCGGGGGCATAGCATATCACAGCGACACCATCCCCCAGGAAACGGCGATGACCATCGTGGCCCGCCAGTTCGCCCTGATGAAAGAAGCCGGATACAAGAATCTGGTGACCTCTTGCATAACCTCTTTCGGCAACTACACTGAAATCCTCGAGACCTGGAGGGAGTACCCTGAACTGGAGGCGAAAATACGGGAGAATCTCTGGAAAGCCTGCCGCCGGGAGTTCGACAAACCTGAGTACATCGCCCATGCCAGCGACGTTATATATTTGCTCCGCAACGAGATAGCGGAAAGGGCACGCGTGCGCCTGGTAAACGTACATACAGGAGAGCCTCTGAAGATAGTGGAACACATAGGCTGCCACTATTCAAAAATGTTCCCCCACAAGGGGGTAGGCGGAGCCGAGTACCCCTGCGTGCTCAGCGGAATGGTCGATTCATGGGGCGGACAAGTGATAGATTACCCCGAACGCCGGCATTGCTGCGGTTTCGGTTTCCGTCAGTATCTGGTCAAGGCCAACCGCGGATACAGCCTTTCCAATACCTACAAGAAGTTCGAATCCATGGAACCGTACCATCCGGACGCCATCATTACCAATTGCCCGGGATGTCCTTATTTCCTTGACCGCTGGCAGTATGTAATCGCCGAGCAGACCGGCAAGACCTACGGCGAAGGCGGTTTCGGAATACCTGTCTTCACCTACGAAGAACTTGCAGGACTTATCCTTGGATATGACCCATGGGACCTTGGGCTGCAGATCCACCAGGTTTCAGTGGAGCCTTTCCTGGACAAAATAGGGGTGGAGTACGATCCGTCGGCCAAATATCTGGGAGTAAACAAGAAGGAACTGATGAAGCCTGAGTTCCCTCAAATCCTGAAATGTTGCTGAATTATGGAAAGCAGGAGAATACTGATTATCGGCGGAGGCATAGCCGGAATGGAAGCAGCCAGGCAGTTGCTCCGGCTGGGCTGGGAACCCGTTATCGTGGAAAAGGATGACCGGCTCGGCGGCCATGTAACGGGATGGCACAAACTGTTCCCGGACATGATGCCGGCATCCGGCATCCTGGAACAACTGTCCGCCGGTCTTGAAGGAGCCACTGTCTATCTAAAGACCAGGGTGGCTTCCATGAACCGCCTCAAAGACGGGTACAGCATAATACTAACAAACGGCACGGGCCTGCTCTGCAGGGCCCTGCTCATAGCTTCCGGGTTCCGCCTGTTCGAAGCCGGGAAGAAAGAGGAATATGGTTACGGAGTGTATGATCACGTCATCACCAACGCCGACCTGGAAGCCTGGTTCAACGGCAACAGGGACAAGCGGGTGCCCGAAAAGCCTTCTTCCGTAGCCTTTGTGCACTGCGTGGGTTCCAGAGACCTGAAGGCAGGCAACCCCCAATGTTCCAAAGTATGCTGCATGACTGCCATCAAGCAGGCGATAGAGATGAAGGAGCTGTTCCCCGAAGCAGAAATATGGTGCTTCTATATGGACCTGCGCCTCTTCGGAAAAAAGTACGAAGACTTTTACATCAACGCCCAGAAGGACTTCGGTGTCCACTTCGTACGCGGCAGGGTATCGGAAGTGAGCGAAAGCATCGACGGCCAGATCATTTTGAAGGCGGAAGACACCCTTTCGGGAACTCCGGTCAAACTGAAAACCGACCTGCTGGTGCTTATGGCCGGCATGCTCTGTAATTCCGACACTGCTGCCATGGCTTCCATGGTACACACCGAGGTCGATTCAGACGGCTTTCTGCGGAGCCGGGACAACATCTACCGCATCAATGAATCCCGACGTCCTGGGGTGTTTTTTGCCGGAGCCTGCACCGGTCCCAAAACCGTCCCGGAAACTGTCGCCGAAGCCCGCGCTGCCGCATTGGACATACATAATTACCTCAACGGCAATGATTGATTTCGGATTCGGACTGGCCAAAAGCTCCGCTGTCAAGCTGGATGAAGTTCAGCTCGGCCTGTACCGCGAACTGGAGCGCCTCGAACCCGGGGTGCGCACCTGCATCGCCTGCGGTTCGTGCAGCGCTTCCTGTACCGCCTCACAGTGGTCGGGGATGAGCGTACGCAAAGTAATCCTCGCGCTTCAGCGCGGAAAGGACGTATCCGGTATGCTCAGCAACTGCATGCTTTGCGGGAAATGTACCATGGTCTGCCCCAGGGGCATCAATACCAGGCACTTGATCCTGAGTCTGTGCCGCATCTACAGGCCGCAATGAAAGAACGCTTCGCATCAGGATTCGACCCGTTCGTACTGCCGTTCCTGGCGGGGATGCTGTTCGTACTCGGCTACTGCACTTTCGGCATCGTACGCATACTGTCGCAGCTCCCAAGGGAAGACAGGCGCAAGTTCCTCCTCTCATTGATTACTCCGGCAACAGCCCTGAAGAATATCCTGGACATCTTCCTCAACTGCCTTATCCACGTCAAGTTATGGAAACGTAACAAGATGCTTGGCCTCATGCATTCCTGCATCGCTTTCGGCTGGTTCATGATCATTCTGCTTGGTCATCTGGAGGTGATGCTTTACTGCCCGGACCGCATCCATCTCTTCTATTACCCCGTTTTTTTCAATTACTTCGTTGCGGAAAACGAATCTACCATAGGCGGGGCCGTATTGTTCTTCCTGATGGATTTCTTCCTTCTGATGGTACTTGCCGGCATAGCCATGGCAATAGTCAAGCGCGTCCGGTCCAGGATATTCGGCATGAGACGTACCACACGTCCAAGTATGCTCGACCGGGTTGGCCTGTATTCCTTATGGTCTATATTCCCTCTCCGCCTGCTGGCAGAGAGTTTCACGGCCCACATCAGCGGCGGCTCGTTCCTCACTGTTCCGGCCAACTGGGTATTCCGGCAGTTCCTCGGCAACGACCTTAACTTGCTGCCGACCTGGTGGGCTTACAGCATAGTCCTCGGCATATTCATGTTCGTGCTGCCGTTCACCCGCTACATGCACATTCCGGCAGAGATGATGCTCATTCCCATGCGCAACGCCGGCCTGCGGATCAGACACCCCAGACGGGGCTTCGCGCGGGTCGAGGTACTCAGCTGCCCAGGCTGCGGCGTATGCATTGACGCATGCCCCATGAGCGTAAAAAAAGCGAACATCAAAGACTGCACCGTATATCTCAACCGCCAGATACGCCGCGGAAACGAAAAAAGGATAGAAGAGATTTCCGACAAATGCCTGCTCTGCGGCAAATGCGAAGCGCTTTGCCAGGTGGGCGTCGAAGGCCCCCGGCTGCGCATGGAACAGAGAGCTTCAAGGGCGTACGGGATGTCACCGGATTTCGGCTCCCTGGATGTTTCCAGGCTTGAAGTTAAACCTTGCAATTCAAAAGTACTGTATTTCTCCGGCTGCATGACCCGCCTGACCCCTTCAATAGGCAAGGCTGTATGTTCACTCATGGACAAAGCCGGTATAGACTTCTGCTGGATGGACAGGGAAGAAGGACTCTGCTGCGGCAGGCCGCTGCTTACCGCAGGCCGCTACGCACAGGCGGAGCAGCTGATGCGCAAGAACGAGGAACTTATTCTGGGCAGCGGTGCCGACACATTGGTGCTGAGCTGCCCCATCTGCTATAAGATTTTCAGCCAGGACTACAAACTCCCGGGAATCCGGATAGTTAACTACATTAGTTTCTTCTCCGGGCTGATTGATGCCGGGAAACTGAAAACTGAAAAGAGCGACATCTTTTACGTGTTCCACGACCCCTGCGAACTGGGACGCGGCTGCGGAATCTACGAAGAGCCCAGGAAACTGCTGGGAATGATTGCCGGAATATCCGAAGCCCCTTATAACCGCGAGGAAAGCATCTGCTGCGGAGGTTCCCTCGGCAGCCTTTCCCTGGATTTCACAGCCAGGGAAGCGATGACGCTAAAAGCCTTGGATAATCTGTACGCAAGCCGCGCCGACGCCATAGCCACGGCCTGTCCGCTTTGCCTTGCCACTTTCAACCGCTATTCCGAGCGTCCGGTGCGCGACATCGCGGAAGTACTGGATATATCGGCCACGGCTGCATCTTGAGCCAGGATTTCCAAAACTGTTCTTTGAGATTTGGGAGATATTACTTATTTTTGAAAAAATAAATTCTTTACAGTTATGTTCAAAGGTCAGCCTAAAGGACTCTTCGCTCTTGCCCTTGCCAACACGGGCGAGCGCTTCGGCTACTATACAATGTTAGCCATCTTCCTGCTTTTCTTGCAGGCAAAATTCGGTTTTTCCGCTGCAGCCGCCGGACAGTTCTATGCCATTTTCCTGGCTGCAGTATATTTCATGCCGGTCATCGGCGGGTGGCTCGCAGACAAAATAGGCTTCGGCAAGTGCGTAATTACCGGCGTTTGCGTTATGTTTGCCGGTTACCTGTGCCTGGCGATACCCACCGATGCTTTCGGGGCACGCGGATTCGCCCTCGCCCTGATGATAGGAGCACTGCTGCTGATCGCCGTAGGCACCGGCCTTTTCAAAGGCAACCTTCAGGTGCTGGTAGGAAACCTTTATGACGACCCCAAATACTCAGCCAAACGAGACTCTGCATTCAGCCTCTTCTACATGGCTATCAATATCGGTGCAATGTTTGCTCCCACGGCAGCTACAGCATTGACCAACAGCCACCTGAAGAGTGCCGGCCTCATCTATAAGGCAGACATTCCCGCCCTTGCCCACCAGTATCTCGGCGGCACCCTAGCCGATACCGGCCTGCTGCAGAATCTCCAGGCGGCAATGCCCGGAAACGATGTGGCGGCTATGAATCTCACCGAATTCAGCCAGTATTACATCAACCATCTGGCAACTGCATACAATCTCGGTTTTGCAGTCGCGTGCGTTTCCCTTATCGTATCCATCGCAATATATCTCGGCTGCCGCAGCTGGTTCAAGCATGCCGACGTGAACGCGAAACAGGCAAAGGCAGGCAACGGCGCGCCTGTAGCGGAACTTAGCCCCAAGCAGACAAAAGACCGCATCGTCGCCCTCATATTCGTGTTTGCCGTTGTCATCTTCTTCTGGATGGCATTCCACCAGAACGGATCTTCGCTTACCTATTTCGCCCGCGACTACACCCAGAGCACGGTCAGCGGTCCGCTCAAGATAGGTTTCAACATCTGGGCCCTGGCACTTATAGCCGTGTCCGTTTACACCCTCTTCAGCACATTCCAGTCCGAGACATCCAAGGGCAAGATTATCAGCGGCTTCGTCACTGTAGCCCTGTGGGTCGGCGCCTTCCTGCTCTACAATGGCATGGCTCCCGAAATCCATATCCTGCCCCAGCAGTTCCAGCAGTTCAATCCTTTCTTCGTAGTGGCTCTCACCCCCATTTCGATGGCTATTTTCGGATCGCTTGCCAAGAAAGGCAAGGAGCCTTCAGCGCCCCGTAAAATCGGTCTGGGCATGTTCGTGGCCGCTCTCGGATACCTCATAATGCTGGCAGCCTCGAAGGGCCAGCCCGCCCCTTCCGACCTTACCGGCATCGGCGGCGTCTCCCCCGACCCCGTGGTCCCCACTTACCTTATCTCTACCTATCTGGTGCTCACCTTCGCCGAACTGCTCCTCTCTCCTATGGGCATCTCCTTTGTTTCCAAGGTAGCTCCTCCCAAGTACAAGGGCTTGATGATGGGCCTCTGGTTTGCCGCCACCGCAATAGGCAACTATCTGAGTTCCATCCCGTCTATGATGTGGGAGCACGTCCCCCTGTGGGTGAACTGGTGTGTCCTGATGGCCCTCTGCGTCATATCCGGACTGGTTATGTTCTCTATGCTCAAGAAACTCGAAGCTGCTACCGCAGACTAAAGGTATGCACAGACTGCTGATTCTGCTCGTCACGTTGCTTGCCGGCACTGCCACCCTGGCGCAGGAACTGCCCAGGACAATATATGCGGAGACGAAAGACGGTCATGTCCAGGGCATCGCCCTGGACAAGGCCAAAGGTTATATGTACTTCTCCTTTACGAGTTCTTTCATCAAGACCGACCTCTACGGCAGGGTCATAGGCTCCATAGGGCGCATCCAGGGTCACCTCGGCGCAATGACGCTGGGGCCGGACGGCCGGGTTTATGCTTCGTTGGAGTGTAAGGACGACGTAATCGGGCAGGGTATCGCCGCCCGCCTCGGAGTGGAGAACCTGAGTCACGAGCAATCAGTTTTTTATATCGCCATCATAGACGTTGACCGTATAGACCGCGAAGGCATGGACCCCGAGAAGGACGGGGTAATGACTACGGTATGCATACGGGAAGCCTGCAAGGATTATGCTGACAAGACCTACGGCTGTTCCGGCATAGACGGAGTCACGTTCGCTCCGCGCATAGGCAGGCATCCCGGAAAAAAGCTCTTTCTGTATGTAGCCTACGGCATATACGGAGACAACGGTCGCAGCGACAACGACAACCAGGTACTGCTTTGCTACGACATCTCCAAGTGGGCCAGGAAGTATGAAACTCCCGTGGTGTTTGGGACAGTACCTGTAAACGGCCCCGAAAAGCCGCTGCACAAGTACTTTATCTACACTGGAAATACCACTTGGGGCGTGCAGAATCTTGCATACGATTCCCATACGGGGCGTATCTATATGGCTGTCTATAAAGGCAAGAAGCCTTCCTTCCCCAATTATCCGCTGTTTGCCGTGGACGTGAAACAGAAGCCGCTGAAAGCCGTGCCTGCCGGGCTGGATGTCAAGTCGGAGACGCTGAAACTATCCAAAGGAGGACTGTTCGACGAAGCCAGCGGAGTGTACGGATACGATTTCAAATGGGGATCCACCGGCCTGTGTCCCATAGGGGACGGCTTGTGGTACATCTCCGAGAATCATAAAGACAAAGAACTCGGCATCCAAAGCTGCACCGCCCGTCTGTACCGCTGGACAGGCGACGGGCACAAACCATTCATTGCCCAATGACACAAAAAACCGAGAGCCTTTTGAGGGAGTGGGCCGAAGAATACAACGACCTCAAATATTTCCAGGATGACCCTGTGATGTTTCCCCGGGAATTCGTCAGGCGCGAAGCATCCACGCAGGATGTAGAGATTGCAGCCCTCTTCGCTGCACACCTGGCCTGGGGCCGCCGCCCCATGATTTTCCGGGATTGCGGGCGCCTGTTCGACGAAATGGAGTGGAAGCCCTACGACTATGTCATGACAGGCTCTTACAGGAGCGATGAAACCTCCCTGCACAGAACTATCAAATGGAGCGAGATTGCCGGCATCTGCGGCCGCCTGCGCGAGTGGTACAGCTGGCACGACAGCATGGAATCGCTGTCGGCAAAGGAGATACGTTCCATCATTTTCCGCCGTAAGGATGACCCCAAAGCACCGGACAAGAAGATTAATCTGATGCGCCGCTGGATGGTAAGGAACGACGGCAAAGTGGATCTTGGCCTGTGGAAGGGTATCAAGCCGTCAGAATTGACGGTGCCGCTGGACGTGCATGTTCATGGCCAGGCTACGGCCCTCAGTCTTACCAGACGCAAGCAGAAGGACTTGACCACGGCACAAGAAATTACAGACCAATTCCGCCGCATCTGGCCGGAGGATCCCCTGCTTGGGGATTTCGCCCTGTTCGGCTACGGCGTAACACATAGCAGATAATGCCGAGGCTTTATATTCTGGCCGGCTGCAACGGTGCCGGTAAAACCACTGCATCCTACACTTTCCTCCCGGAAATACTGGACTGCCGTGAATTCGTCAACTCCGACGAATTTGCAAAGAGCCTCTCCCCTTTCGACCCCTCCGTCGCATCCGTCTCGGCAAGCCGCTTCCTTCTGCGGCGCATCGAATACCTGATGGATCAAGGCGCAGATTTCAGCATCGAAACCACCTTGGCCACGCGTTCGCTGGTGAGCATAATAGAAGACGCACGCAAGCGCAATTACACCATAACTATATTGTATTTGTGGGTGCAGAGTCCCGAAATCGCCATTCAAAGGGTCAGGGACAGGGTAGCTGCCGGAGGGCACAACATCCCTGAGCATGTGCTGCGAAGGCGTTATACCACCGGCCTGAAATACCTGTTCGACATCTATATGCCTTTCTGCGACAGATGGATGATTGCCGACAACTCCGGAAACACCTTCACGCTTATAGCAGAAGGAGACAAAAACCGCAGCATCATCAAGGACGAGGCGAAATTCAAGAGAATCAGGAAAATGACAGAACTCGACAATGAACTGTAACCCGGATATGTTCGGCATCAGCGAGCCGCAGTTGCGCAGCATAGTGGCGGAAGGCCTTAAGGGAGGCAACTGGTGCGACTTGTATTTCGAGCAGACCGTTTATGACGACCTGCTTCTGCGCGACGGGATTGTGGCTTCCGGAGGGTTTCATTTCGACTATGGCTGCGGAATACGTGTCCTGGACGGAGAAAAGACAGGATACGCATACTCCGAATCCACCGATATGCCTTCCCTGCTCACAGCCGCCCGGGCCGCCACGGCCATAGGAGGCAAGCCCGGCAGAATCGGCGCGCCGGGACATTATCCCGCCCCTCACGATGTTTACAAAGAACTCGCTCCCTGGTCCGGAGCCTGCAAGAAAGAGCATGCTGCCTGGCTCGAGAAACTGGAAGCGGCCATACGAAGCCGGGAGCCCCGTACCGAAAAAGTAATTGCCATGCTTTCCTGGTCCGAGAGCGATGTGCTGATGTACAATTCCCTGGACGAGCTCACGAGCGATTCCAGGCCGCTTGCCAGCGTCACCGTTACAGTAATCTTCACCCAGGGAGGCCGCACCGAGCAACGCAACCTTTCACGCAGCTTCCGTTGCGGCAGCGAATTGCTCACTGACGGGCTGATACAGGAAATGGCCGCTGAGGCAACCTCAGGGCTGGATGATAGTTTTGCCGCCCGCCGTCCTAAAGGAGGCCAGATGCCTGTAGTAATGGCAGCCGGCGCATCCGGAATCCTGCTTCACGAGGCCATGGGGCACGCATTCGAAGCCGATTTCAACCGTAAGGGGCAATCGGTATTCTGCGACCGTCTGGGGCAGCAGATATGCCGGCGCGGCATCAATATACTGGATGACGGGACCGTCCCCGGCAACCGCGGCTCGCTGCGGTATGATGACGAAGGCGTACCTGCCCAGAAGACCTACATGGTACAGGACGGAGTTCTCACTTCCTACCTGCACGACCGTATCAGCGCCGCCTGGTACGGGGTGCCGCCCACGGGCAACGGCCGCAGGGAATCGTTCCGGTACAATCCCATACCGCGTATGCGCAATACCTACATGGAGAGCGGCCGCGACGGCAGCCTGGCAGACATCATAGCCTCCGTGCGTAAAGGCATATACGTGGACAAATTCGCAAACGGCGAAGTGCGGATAGGCGAAGGCGACTTCACTTTTTATGTCAAAAGCGGCTACCTTATCGAGGGAGGCCGTCTCACCATGCCGGTGAAAGACATCAACATTATCGGCAACGGTCCTCAGGCCCTTGCCGACATAGTAGCGGTCGCGGATGACCTGAAGATAGAAAACGGAGCATGGACCTGCGGCAAGGAGCAGAGCGCAGCCGTTTCCTGCGGCATTCCAAGCGTGCTCGTGAACAATTTAACGGTAGGAGGAGAATGATTCAACAGGAAGAGATGGCACTTGCCCGCGAGTGCATAAAATACGCGCTTGAACAGGGTGCAGGCGATGTTCGCATCACCCTTACAAAAAGCACGGAGGACCTTATCGCTACGCTCGACGGAGATGTGGACAGGGTGACTCATAATGCCGACCGCTCGATGAGCATAGCCCTGTTCGTGGACGGCCGCTTCGGCAGTTTCTCCATCAACAAACTGGAACGGGATACGCTCCGGGATTTCATCCGTAGGGCAATTGAGACCGTAAGGATGCTTGCGCCGGACAGTTTCCGAAAGCTGCCTGCCCCTGAGCGTTGCTGCAAGACGGCTCTTAGCGGCATGGAGCTCGGCACATACGACCCTGCCTACTCAGGCATAACCCCGGAAGACCGCCGCCGCATAGCGCTGGAAGCCGCAGTCACAGGCAGAGCCGACTGCGGGCGTGCAGACGTGCATCTCATTTCCGAAGAGGGCGAATACAGCGATTCCGAGTACGACGTACTGCTGATAGACAGCCAGGGGTTGGAGTGCCGGCACCTGGAGACATCCTTCGATTACGGCGTAGAAGTGACCGTAGAGGATGCCGGAGGCCAGAAATACAGCAACTATTATTGGACGTCGTCCGCTCTTGCCGGCAAGTTCGATCCGTCAGGCTGCGGCGCCGAAGCCGTCCGGCGTGCAGTTCAGCAGGCCGGCGCCTCCCCTGCCCCCGGAGGCCGCTACAATATGATTGTAAGCAGCGATGTTGCATCCCGGCTGGTAAGTCCCCTGCTCAATGCTCTTAACGCCTACTCCATACAGCAGGGCAATTCTTTTCTTGCCGGGAGCCTTGGCAAACAGCTTTTCAGTGAAGGCCTCAATATTGTGGACGAGCCTTGGAGAAAAGCCGAGAGTTGTTCTAAACTCTTTGATTCCGAAGGAGTTGCTACAGAAGAAGGGCCCATTGTGGAAAACGGCCGTATATGCCGCTACTTCGTGAATACCTATATGGCCGGCAAAATGGGTGTCGAGCCCACTATAGAAGATGCAGTCCGGCCCCGCCTCACAGGCTGGCCCCGCGAAGGCCTGGACCGGGAATCCATCATAGAGATGTGCGGCGACGGCATCCTGGTCACAGACTTTAACGGCGGCAATTGCAACACCGCTACAGGAGACTTCTCCTACGGCATCACCGGATTGCTGATAAAAGACGGCCGGATCGTCCGCCCGGTGAACGAGATGCTGGTCACCGGCAATTTCCTGCGACTGTGGAAGCAGCTGAAAGCAGTCGGTTCAGATTTCCGTTCTTGCGCCCCCAAACTCATCGGCACCCTGGCTTTCTCCGAAGTGGATTTCAGCGGATAAGGACACAAAAAAAGCTGGCTAAGGGGATTAGCCAGCTTTTTTTGTGCAACAGAATCTACTTCTCCTTGGGAGCGAGAGCCTTCCAGCAGCAAGCGCTGAGTGCACCTCCCACCAGAGGAGCGCAGATGAATACCCAGACGTCCTTGAGGGCCTGGCCACCAGCGAAGATGGCGGGACCGAGGGAACGGGCAGGGTTCACTGACGTACCTGTGAGATTGATGCAGACAAGGTGGATGAGGATGAGGCTGAGACCGATTGCAAGGCCAGCGAAATTGCCTGCTCCTACCTTGGGATCCGTAGTGCCGAGCACTACGAGCACGAAGAGGAAGGTGGCTACGAGCTCAACGAGGGCTGCACCCCATACGCCGCCTGCATTGGCGACTCCGTTGGAACCGAGACCGCCCGTGAGGTCGGGAGCGCTGACGACAGAAGCGAAGCCAAGCAGCAATGCACCGGCAAGGATACCGCCGATTATCTGGCCGACCCAATAGCCGCAAGCGTCTTTCCAGCTCATGCGGCCGGAAAGGGCGACGCCGAGGGTGATGGCAGGATTGATGT
>CAMKQN010000064.1:0-12605 GCA_946414935.1 uncultured Bacteroidales bacterium | reverse complement strand
TCTGATCGTATTCATTTTGAAAGTTAGGCAAGAACACCTCATAATCAATAGAATAGTCTAAATCTGCAGGGATAGGGTATGAAACTGGCCAAACAACGTATAAGGTGCTTATAGGAAGAAAGTATTCATATTCTGAATCATCTTCTTTTTTTATTACATAGCGTTCTTCGTATTTTTGGGGAAGGACTAACTCAGCAGAAGATCTGCCAATTTTCTCGTCAAATTCTTCAGCCTTTTCTCCTGAAATACGTAAGTAATTGAATGGTACATACGCAACTTTCAAATTCTCATTAGACTCTATCCATACTTGTTCATCTTCACTCTTAGGAAAGACTGTTAGAGCATAATGTGTTGGATGAAGTTCATGCGAATCCTTTTTTGAGACTGCGGATAATGCAGATTCAAACTGCGATAATTCATAGGGATCATGTATCTGAATAACCCATGATTGAATATTGTTACAAAAACGAACTCCAGAGTAATCAATAAAATAACTCTTTGTGAAATTAGAATCAATGACAGCATCTTTATCTGGCTCAATGAGAGAAGAAATACACCCTGTTGATAAGAAGCATAAGCTAAAATAACGTAAAAATTTTAACATTTTCATATGTGTTTATTGTTATTATTTGTTCTTTGAAATTGCAAATGGCAAAGTTAAAATGGGCACATTATTTAAAAAAGAAAAACCAGGCGGCCCATTCTTTTTTGATGCCCTGGGCCTGGCCGATAATGCGGTAACTGCCGTCCTGGACAGTTCCGCTGCTCTGGATGTGGCCGATTATGCGGTAGCTGCCGTCCTGTACGGTTCCGTCAGACTTGACGTGGCCGATGGTGGAGTAGCTTCCGTTCTGTATCGTGCCGTCGCTCTTGATATGGGCGACCGTACGGTAGGAGCCGTCCTGGACCGTACCGTCACTTTTGATATGGCCTATTATGCGGTAAGAGCCATCCTGGACCGTACCGTCACTCTTGATGTAACCTATTATGGAAGAGCTGGCATTACGGATGGTCTGGGCATAAGATGCGCCAAGTCCGATGAACAATGCTAAAATGGTGAACAGAATCTTTTTCATAACAATCTGCAATATATGAATAATTCGACAATATCGTATATATTTGCAAGAGCATATTATCTCCTTATGGTTTCAAACAACACTAAAACTGCCGAAGAAAGGCTCACGGAATACCTGCTGGAGCTTTGCACTTCGCAGGGCTACCTTAACGGCAAACTGCTTTACTCTGAAGACCTGGACGGGTTCTGGCGACGCATAGCCCCCTCTTACTACGGCGATTCCGTCAGCGAATTCAACGATTATCCGGAGTATTCCCTGGCATGCGCAGGCTATCTCGGAATGGCGGCCGCGCTGCTGTGGGACAAAGACTGGAGCAAATACGCCGATGTTCCCTACTCTTTTTTCAGAGGCCCCAGAGGCTTTGACGACATGGACGACCATATAACCGGTATTATTCTAAAAGAGGAGAAGACAAGCGTGGGGGCGATGCAAAGCTGCAGCGCGGCCGCCTACCATTTCCTGCTGAAAGAAGGCCCGGAGCCCGGAACAGCCGAAGCATATAAACTCTTCCTCACTATCGCTGAAGTGATGTTCAAGACAGGAGCGGCGATAGAACTCAAGCTCCTTGGATACAAACTGGAAAGATTATAACAGGCACGCACAGCGGCCATACCCCTATACGGGGCAACTTGGAACTGGACCCTGAAGGGCAGTTCCCCCTGCCGGAAGGATCGAGTACCATATTCCAGGAACTGGGAGGCCGCCAGGCGGTGAGGAAAGGGCCGTGGAAGCTGGTGCGACTGACAGGTACCGCCGTCAATCGAACAGACTCCTCAGACCTTCGAAAACCGCACCTTCCGGCGAAGGCAAGATCCTTACGCCAGGAAGTGCCGCCTGAAGCGGTTCCAGCATCAAATCCAGGGACTTGGAAATCTGGCCGCCCATGAGCAGGGTGTCCAGGCCGAGTTCTTCAACCTCGGACCTGAGCGCCTTGCCGAGCACATCGCCAGCCTCCCTGTAAGTCTCGATTGCAGCGGCCGCTCCGTCTTTGGCAAGCATAGCTACGCTGTAGGCGTTCTGCCCGGTATCTCCCGTCTTCCCGGCATAAGCGGCACGTATTCCGCGGCCGGACAAGACATCTTCCAGGATGCCGTTCTCCCAAGGCCGGTTCCACAATGAGCGCTTGGGCGACCCTTTCTCGTCGTACTGTACCTCGCCTTTGACGGCATAAGCATAACCGAGACCGGTGCCGAGAGTAACCAGGGCGCAATTGGAATCGTGAAGATCCATCATACGCACCGCTCCGCGTAGCACCGCGGTGACATCGTGTTCATACTTTATTTCCACAGTTCCCGGAATCCCGGCAATATCCCTGAAGTCTTCGCCGAAAACCGAGGCGAATTTATGTTTCATAAGGAAGATGCCGTTCCTGTAGTCGAAAGGCCCCGGTATAGCCACTCCAATACGCCCGAGGACGGCCGTATCTCCTACGGCCTGCCTCAGTGCATCTGCAATCTCCTGTTTACTACCTCCGGAGACAATCGGCACCTGGCGGCCGTCATCGCATTTGATGAAAGTTCCTCCTACATCAAGCAGGATCATTCTGGTATCCATCTCTCAAACAGGTTTTATGTATACGAATCGGTTCTTTTCCGAGGTTTTCTATTACATACTTGCCCATAGAGGCAGGCACGCAAACAATCTCCATGAATTCCATATCGAAGAAGCGCCCGGGATGCTCCGCGCTGCGCACCCTGACCTTGTCTCCGTCCACCAGGGTAAGCACATGGAATTTCTCGCCTTTGGTGTCCTGCTCGCAGCTCTTTTCGAACTCCAGGCGGCGCAGGGAAATATACATCTGGGGATTCTCTCCCAGGATGTATTCCTCCCAGCCGTCACCCTTGCAGTCCAGGCGGGGTTTCTGCACTATGTATTCGGGGCTCTCCGGGTCGTGGATTACGGAATAACGGCGGTCCTGACGAACGTTCAGCTCTCCCAGACGGGTATGGATGGGACGCTGCTTGCCGTCGAAGTCAAGACGGAGATAATCGTACATCTTGTAGGTGTAGGAACCGATGGTGAGCGAGCCGATTTCCAGAATCACCTGGTTACGTCCGCTGGAGTGGATGGTACCGGCTGGCAGCATCACCTGAAGGCCAGGTCTGGACTCTTCATAACTCACGTACTTCATATAGTCGCAAGGCACATGGTCTGTATCGGCGGCTTCAATCTCCTTGAAGAAAGCAGGTATGTCAGCATCGTCCCTGAAGCCGATGAAAGTCTTTGCCTCATGTCCCGTTATCACCACGTAATAGCTCTCGTCCTGGCGGCCGAACTCGTTGTAGTTCTCCACGTTGAATTCACCGCCTGAATGGCACTGGATACTCATGTTTCCGGTTGAATGATAGGAATCGTCCCAATTGAAACGTATGGGGAAATAGCCTTTGTACTTCTTGACGCAGTCGCTTCCCATCAGATTCAGGCCTTCTTTATGGACGAAGGAGCAGTAATTTATGTCCAGCAATTCGGAGCCCGCCTCCACAAGCACGCTCACCTCCATAGGGATGAAGTCGAAAACCCAGGCGGCGTTACGCATTTTCTCCGGAAGCTTGCGGAGTTTCTTCATATAGGAGCCCCCCCAAACGCCCTCCAGGTAGCAAGGCTTGGCCCTGAAGGGATACTTCACAAGCTGGGCGCATATATCGGAAAAAGCGGAAAAAGGCATCATCTGCAGATTCTCCCTGTCGTTGTCCAGCACGTACCAGTCCAGATCTCCGGATTCGAAGAGTTTCTTGCGCAGCTGCACGGCATTCTCGAAGTCGCAGTAATAGCAGCGGCGTATGGTACGGTTGATGATGCCGGTGTGCCGCTTGCCGAGATTGGCGTACTCCCCTGCCCTGATACGCAGCATAGAGCGCATGGGAGTAAGGTCGAAGAAGCACTTCACATCGTACATATCCCGGAAGGCGGGAATTAGGGAACCGTATCCGAATACCGCCACCACTTTGCCTGGAGCCCTCCTGGAGGGGACGGATGCCTTGAAATCCTCCGCCTTGGCGGAATCCAGAAGGCCTTCATACCCGCCGTGGTAAACCTTACCGTAGAGCAAGGTAGGGTCAATTCCGGTATCCCAGATCAGCATGGGGTCGATAATTCCGTCTATCTCCTTCCCGCTCTTGAGAGTGGCCGCGTTACAGTCTATTGCCTCGAAAGAGAGGCCGAGCAATTCGCACTCGCGGTTGAGCAGGCTCACGAAAAGGTCCCATCTGGCGGTAGTGTAGCCGTCCAGCCCAATTATTACTCCACTTTGGCGTGCCGCCTCTGCATACTGCGCCATGAATTTCTTTACGACATTTGGAGTGCCGCCGGATATTATGGACTCCGTGGTCTTGGAAGACAGTTCCGGCCTGTTGACTGGCTTGGGGTCGTCAAAGGGGAACGGATTGTACATGAAACTCATAAGTTATTGTTGTTTAATGTTACAAATAATCAAACGCTATCTCTTCGAACCTGCAACTCCCGGGCATGAGTTTCTCTACTATTATCGATCAACCCCTCCCCAGCCCCCCTTGACGGGAGGGAGAACGCAAGCGTTAACGGATGTCGTAGTATTCGAAGTCCATCATTCCGGCAAAGGCCTCAAGCTGGGGGCGCCAGTCGCCGTCCGCTATGGCATAATGCTGAGTTGCCCCTATGTTCAGTATCTTTTCGAAGAGTTCCTTGACCGGAACTTCCGGCCTGAAGATTCCGTGGCTATACGTCGCCAGAAGATGTTTTATATGACTCTGCGGGGTATCTTCAGGAGACAGGCTTTCCGCCATAAACACGATAAGCTTGTATTTGCCGTCTTCTTCATACAGCCCGGCCACGGTCTTCCTGCCCGGGCTGAAACGGTTCCAGGCAAACGGAGCTCCGGCATATTTCCAGGAGGTCTTGGCAAAGCGCACGTCGCGGGCTATGATAACATTGTCCTGCCAATCCGGGTCGTTGTGGTCGTTTGGACCGGCGTGACCTCCGGCAAAGGTCCCGAAATCATCCTCTATATGGAATGGCTCGATGAAATTCACGTTCTTGCCGCTGATGAGCTTAAGCACATAAGTAATGAGGCCGGCTCCTATGTCAGCCTCCGGAACCAGCACGCTTACGTTGTCGTTGAACCACTGCGGATAGAAACCGGCACGGCAGCCGGCGGTGCGGAAGGTAGCCTGGTCTATGTCGTTGTACACATAGCAGTCTATATCGTTCTTCCGGGCCAGCTTCATTATCGCCAGGCTCGCTTTCACACAACCGATGAACTTGTCGTACTCCACGTCTTCCATCATCTTGTAGCGGGATGTAAGTTCGTCGGCGTAAGCCTGCACTTCGGCGTCGCTAAGGGCTTCTATTTCAGCTCCGTAGTCGCTGTAAGGCAGGTAGTGGATTTCGGGGCCGATCTTGGTGAAGATGTCGTAATTGTCGATGTAAGTGCTCCACATCGCCTCGTTCATATTGGCCATGAGACCTACGTTCGAGCGGCGGAGTATGGCACGGGCCTTTGCTGCATCGGCGAAAATGCGGACCTGCTCCGTGACCTGTCCGCGGGTTCCCATAACTGTGCGTACGTTCTTGCGGGGCACCCGCTTGATGCTGCCGGAGCCCTCCAGGGAGCCCACCAGCGTGCCTGCGCACAGATAATCCACGAAGTCATCCTCGTCCAAAGTGGTTTCAAAAGACATCCTAGGCTTGGCTACATTACAGAAGATGACGGGTATTTCCGGACAGTCACGCAAAAAGCGTATCCACGCAAAATCTTCGCTCCAGGACAGGAACTCCGCATAGATGAAATCAACTTTCTCATTGAAAAACAATGATATAGCCTTCTCGGCATCCCCTCTTTCATACACTATGCCCGGATCTACGATATCCAAGAAATCCAAAGTGGCCTTAATATCTTTTACGGCCTGCTCCTTGCGCTCGCCATAAGTACCTCTCTTGGGACCGTACAGCGCTTTGAATCTGGGAGAAGCAATGAGCAGAAGGCCCGCTTTTGCTTTCCGGTTTTTATCTTTCGCTTGCATTATTGATAATTTTTGAATGATCACGATTATAGTAACGGAAACTCACCCAAAGGCAGGCGGCTCCGCAAAGCAGCCAAATTACGCCCAGGATAGGGAAAGTAGCATTCAGGCTTCCTGTAGCTTCCTTGATCAAGGCAAGCAAATAGGGAGCGGTGGCGCCCACGGCGAAGCCTGTCATTATCATGGCGCTGGAGCAGCTGGCGTGCAGATGTTCTGGTGTAACGTCGTACAAGGCGGCATAAATGTTGGCATCAAAGAAAGCCCTGAAGAAACCCCATCCTGCAAAACAGAAGTAGAGTACCCACACATTGCCCACACTCCCCATGAACGGGAGGAAAACCGCCCCCAGAATGAGCCCTGCACCCTGGATGATCATACGCTTCTTGGGATCTTTCGCCGCCCACTTATCGCTTAGGGTTCCGGCCAGAAGTACTCCCGCGAAAGCTGCCGCATAAGTCCACAACATGGAATGAAGGCCGGCCTGGGCGCCTGTCTGCCCGAAGTTCTCCTGCAGGAATGTGGGGACCCAGGTCATATATCCCGTAATCACGAAGATAAAGCCGCAGAAGCCGATCGTTACCATGAGCGCCGTAGGGGTAGTGAACACCGTCTTGAAGCCATCCCAGATACGTGGTTCAGCCGCCGGAGTCCTTGACGGAACCTCCTGCCCGGTCCTTGGCAAATCTTTCAGTCGCAAGGCCATCACCAGGGCCCAGACTACGCCGGCCCCGCCGAAGATATAGAAAGCGTACTGCCAGCCGAGATGGTCTCCTATATAGCCGGCGAGCCAGCCTGCGAGTATCACACCCACATAGTAAGCTGTCTGGTGTATTGACATGGCCCGTGCACGGGTGTCTGTATGATATTGGCCAAGCAGGGAGTAATTGGCCGGTCCGAAGAAGGCTTCCCCGCCGCCGGTGGCTACGGAACGGGTTAAGATGAGCAGGAAAACTCCGTTGGCAAGGCCTGTAAACATAGTCGCGACGCTCCAGAACAATATGCTCAATGTGGTAACCCATTTACGTGAGTACCTGTCCCCCACATAGCCTCCTATGGGTACCATCGCAGCAAAGAAAAGATTGAAAAACACAGCGATAAGACTCACGGAGGTGTCGGAAAGATTCAGACTGTCCCGGATGAGAGGAAGCACGGAATTGAAGACCTGACGGTCGCCCTGGTTGAGCAGATATGCTACCCAAAGCAAAAGCAAGACCTCCCATTTATACCAACTCTTTTTCATGTCGGATTGCTTTTTACAAATTTAGGAAAAAAACGGTATGATGCAGGTAAAACAGTGA
The DNA here is from genome assembly GCA_946414935.1 of uncultured Bacteroidales bacterium. Classification (GTDB taxonomy): domain Bacteria; phylum Bacteroidota; class Bacteroidia; order Bacteroidales; family UBA932; genus Cryptobacteroides. Next base: position 5,234 of record CAMKQN010000064.1, on the reverse strand, counting down.
TTACTTCACCCGGAAATCCACAAATACCGGATAATGGTCTGATGCACACAGACCCCCGAAGTGGGTGCCGTCACACACGTAGCGGAGCGGAGTCAGTCCTTTCCCCCGGTAATAAACATAGTCTATACGACGTTCCGGCCCCGGCCGGAGGCTGGGTTTCCATGCATTGAAAGTACCCGTCGGCCCTTCCCTCAGTTCCGGACAGGAGTCGAAACTATGATAGGAGTCGGCCCAGTAGCTTCTGTAAGTCTCCGAACAAGGGTCTGTTTCCCTCGCATTCAGGTCTCCGAGGAAGAAAGACGGCAGCCCTTCCGGATTGTATTTTTTCTCCATTTCTATGTAAATGTGGGCGTTACGTGCATGGTCTTCACGATTCAGCGGGGCATGGGTCACCATTACGAAATACCTGGCTCCCCGTTTCTTCAAATCCCGGAGAATCATGCAGAATCCACCACGGATGAATTGCGACTTAAGGGCATTGTTACCATGGTCGTTATACTGCTTCTGCTCCGGAGGGTCAGACACCCAGAAAAAATGGGGCTCCCCCGCCTCGAAACGGTCTTTTCTCCACAACAGGCCATGGGCCTTGGTACCTACGCCATCATCTTCGTACGGGCCGAAGAAATAACTTCCGTAGTCCAGACCGGCTGCAGCCAGTTGCCCCGGGAGGCTTTCCTGTTCGGCAGAATCCACCTCCTGTACGCCGCAGATATCCATATCCGCTTTCTTGAATGATTCCAGAAGCCGCGGCAAGCGAGCTTCCCAGTTGTTCAGCGGGCTGGCGGCATCCAGCTTGGCACGGCGCAGATTGTAAGTCCCGATTCTCAGCCCTGAAGCTCCGAGAGGCTCTTTTTCAAACAACAATACAGCCATATCATACTGATTCAGTTTTACTTTACATCCGTTCACCTCGCCCCGGCCGGTAGCCGACGCCTCCACGAAACGGTAGCCGGGCACATCTATACGGGCTTTAAGGCATTTCTCCGAAGTCTGGTTTGCTACCACAACCGCCATCCTTCCATCTCCTGCAAACGAACGGGCATCGAGCATGGGATTGGAGCAGCTGAAGCCGAAAACATCGTTGTACCGGCCTTCCAGCAGGCAGTCTTTGTATCGCTCTTTTATAGCGTTTACCTGGGCAAGATAGCTCTGGTACAGCGGTTCGTCGGAAATGATTCCGCGGCTGCGATAGATCTCAATATCGTTGCGCTGGCCATCCAGGACGGTGTTGTTGACGTGGCGGGGCACATCCACGTCGTCACGCAAGCCGCGGTCGCTGAAAATCAGTTCCGGGAAGGTATAGCGGAAAAAGTTGATCCAGCGCTCCGGGCCGTCGTTGGCCGGATAACCGTGGGTGTAGTCGCAATACTGGGCAAGCGCATCCACCGTACCTTCCGCCCCTAATGCGAAATCAGGATCGACTGAAGCATAGCGGTCACGCAACAGCTTGAGGCACTGGGCACGTTTGAGGATGCCGTGAGTGTCGGGAACCGGATATTCTCCGGATGTATCCCAGTCGGTGCTTTCCCATTCGGTGTAGCCCAGCTGGTCGAAGAAAACGCTGTGTGCGCCAAGCTCGTGCGCCCTGTCCTGCAGGCGGAAGAGTACTTCGTTCCACTGGGGAGCCATCATGGTAGCGACTGCGAAGGTGCGCTGGTCATATTCCCCCAGCCAGGTACCTTGCCCCGTGAATTTGTAGCGCTCCAGAATCTCCGACCCGGTGTTGTCGTGACGGCACACAAGCGGGCCCATTCCGCTTTTGTAAAAACGGCTCTCACGGTCTATCAGTTTGCCGTTGTAGTACAGCAGCAGGTGATTGCCGGCCGCCTGGTACCGGGCGATTTCAGCCTTGAGGGCTGCATCCCCGCCCTGTGATTCGTCCGGAGAATAATCCGGATTACCGTGATCCATCCCTTCTTCCCACCATCCGAAAAGGAAAAGCGCTTTGCAGCCTGCACTCTGGCCGGCCTCATTGACCCGGCCGTTTATGTCGGGATACTTGAACAGGTATTCCCCGTACTGGTGCTTGAAAATCACCCGCTGCCAGCAAGTCAGGTCCTGCAGCCACCCCGGTGCGTCCCGATGGTCCCACCAGGTATCCACCCAGCGGCGGTAGATGCGTGAAGCCACATGCCAGGTTCCGGTGTAGGGAGCTATTACGTTCGCGTTGCAGCTCCAGCTTTCACCGCAGAAGCAATGCGGGTACTTGAAGAAGCCGAACTCCAGCACGTCGTGCTTGCGGGTCTCGGGGTTACGGTAGGCCCGCATGCCGTGCCAGGTATCCTGGAAGGTAGCGTCGTGCGAGCCGAAGTACAAGCCCTGATTCTCCCCGAGCAGACCGAAGCAGTCCATGAAGCACTTGGCTCCGTATTTCACGTCATGTTGACGAAAGATCTGTTCAGGCCGCTTGTAGGGGCTTGCGGAAACCTTGCTGAGGGTCTTGAGCGGATCGTCAAAAAGCTTGCCTCCGGCCTCTGCAGTGAAGAGTTTATGGTCGGCCGGCAGGCGGACTCCGTGTACTAACGGGTAGTGCAACTCGCGCAGCACGGTATGCGGTTCGTCGTTCTCCAGAAATGAGCCGAAGCGGACCAGGTCGTCTTCCAGCGAAACGGTCAGGCGGAGTCTGAAATTCAACTCCTCTCCTCTGCAGACCAATTTATCGTAGCATATAGTTATGACGTTTCCCTCCTGAGACACTGAAGGATACTGGCCGGAACCGCAAACCTGTATTTCCTTTTCCGCGGGAGAATCATAATACAGCCGCCACAGATATGCCCCTGAAGCATAGTCCTGGCCGGTTTTCACATTCCTGAGCGACTGCAGAGAGCCGTCGGCTCCAATGGATACTGCCACCTTATCGTTGGACAAAGAGTATGCTGACGCCAAAAGCAGCTGCGGCGCAAGCACCGCTATCAGAAACAGCAGGAATTTTATGCGTTTCATCTTGTTATCTTGAAGTTTACTATTACAGGGAAGTGGTCGGAGGCATATTTGCCTGCGTACAACTTGTTGCTGACGCAAAGTTCATCCGCCGTTATACCATTCCCCCGCAAAAATACATAATCTATGCGATACTTGCCAGAGATGGAGCTATACCCGTTGTAAGATCCGCTGGCTCCGCTCCGGCTTCCGGCAGAATCGTAACTGTCTTTCCAATACGACTTGTACGTAGCGATTGCTGCATACTCCGGTCTTGCATTCATGTCGCCAACGAAGAAAGACGGCAGGCCCTGAGGGTTGAACCGCTTCTCCTGGTCTATGTAGACATGGGCGTAGCTTGCGTTCGGCTCTCCATTGAGACAGGCGTGAGTGTTCATGAAAAAGAATTTCACGCCCGACTGCTTGTGGGTAAGGATGCAGCAGCACCCTCCCCTGCTGTACGAACCGGAACTGCCCGTATCGTTGGTGCTCATGTTATCCGGGGTATCCGAAGCCCAGAAGAAATTCCAGTCGGACATGGAGAACGCCGAGGTCTTGAAGGCTATGCCCTGCGCCCTGTCTCCGCTTCCGCCTTGTGAATAAGGGCTGAAGAACTTTAAAGTGTAGCGGTCGCCCAGTTCGGCCTTCAGCCAATCCTGCATGACGGAACTTACTTCCTGCATGCCGAAGACGTCGAAGTTGCAGTCTATGATAGACTCCCTCAGGCGCTCCTTGCGGACATTCCAGGTATTGTCGGCATCGGTATCCAGCTGATGCATCCTGAGATTGTACGTTCCCATCCGGAGGCTTGCCGTTCCCGGCGCGGAGCTCCCGTTTTCATTGCCTGCCTGGGTAATGGCTGCAATTGCCTCCTTGCCTCCGGGGGTAGTGAAAACGAGGCGTGCGGTACGGGCACTTGCGTAAGCGTTTTCATTTACCCGGACCGTTACCGTTGCATTCCCGCGGCCGGAACGCTGGCCGGGAGTCATCCAGAATACTTCCGCCCCGTCTTCGCCCTCAACGTCCAAAGTCCAGGCACAGTTTGATGCCACGTCTATCTTGTAACTTGCAAGTTCCACAGAGGCCTCAATGGTCTCAAGGCTCACCGAGATGCTTTCTCCGGGCACGTCCTTTTCACGGCAGGAGCCCATCAGAACTCCTGCCGCAAACATCAGGACAACAATGACTATAGGATTGCGCATCACTGCTTTACGGGATTGTACACCAGATCTATACGGTCAACCGCTCCCTTGGCGTATGCGTAAATATAGTATCTGGTATTTGCTTCCGTTCCGCCAAGCTCATAGGTATATTCCTCGCCTCCGTCGGGATTCCAGCTTTGGATTTTGCCGCCGCTCACATAAGCGTCTTCGGCAGGATGGGCGGCAGAAGCTGCGATGGATTTTGTAATACCCACCTTGGGAGTCACAGAAGAAAGTTTGACGTTATGGCAAGTGACTTTTATGAGAATATAACCCTCAAGTTTGGGGAGCCCCAGGTAACGGTACTGGGCATTGAAAGCGAAATAGCCGGGCTTGCCGTCCACCGGCGGCTGCCAGAACGCCTGCCCCGCGGAAGCTGTATCGCAATCGGCGGGGACAAATACGTAATTGACGCCGTTCAAGGGATAAACGCACTCGATTCCGCCGTCCACGTGGGTATATTTCGCCGCAACAGGCCAGCCTTCGAACGGTTCCCCGCTGAAATCGAAGCTTAACTTGAGTGCGTTGGGGTCGATCTCCGGAGCCGGGTCGGTGCCTTGACCCGGGTCGGGGTCGGTGTTGTTACCGGGATCTGCCGGCTCGGGACCCAAAGGAGCCTCGCTGCCGTCGGCATCGGCATAGCAGAGCTTCAGCGATTTGATTATGCTGGCGTTTGTGGATGCGTTGATCCAGTAAACCGTGTTGGGTGCAGTGCCGGCAAGTTCGTAAACATAGGTCTCCCCGTTGGTGTACTGATTCTGGGGTTCTCCTCCCTCTACATATTGAATTTCCGCAACCGGAACATCCTTATGGTACACCCATTTCGCCACGCCGACGTTGCGGGTGAACTTCTCCGGATTTTGGGTACTTGCATTTTGCACCATTTCAATCTTGACAATCTTCCTGCCCTCTATGGCAGGAATCCCGAAGAAGCGGTAAGTACCTATATATACGCCCTTTGCGGGATCCAAGCGAATGTTGTGCTTCTCGGCTCCGTTGGGGTCGGCAAAGGTGAAGTCATAAGCCGTTCCATCTATGGTATATGACACTTGGGCGCGTCTGCGGGAATTGTCGGTAGCAGTCCCGCCGTTGTCGGTGGCACAGCCGGAATCG
>CAMKQN010000063.1:0-12693 GCA_946414935.1 uncultured Bacteroidales bacterium | reverse complement strand
TATTTTGAAGAATATCAAACCATTCCTCCACCGGATCGCTCGCCTTCCCAGGCTCCCCGGCAAATCGCGGCAGTTCGCACAGGTACAGGTTGAGGAGGCTCCGCTTGGTGTATCCTTCGCCTGTGGTCTCCCGCAACTGGTACGTATAAATCAGCTTGTCCGTGTCGTGCTGCAGGCGGAAGTTCATGAAGCATACGACGTACACAGGCACCAGCTTCCCGTAGGACTCCCCCTTGTGTAACTGGCTGTGAATCATCGAGGCTCCGTAGAAAAGCAGGCGGTTCCGCAGGAACTCCTTGCACGCTTATTCTGTGACCGGCCGGACAGAAGCCCCGTAGTAACGGTCGTAAACAGTCGTAAAGAGTTCATCGGAACGAAAAAAGAAATTCCACGCCCTAATTTGGTTACCCGGAAAGAGGGACGAAGATCCGTAGAGGCCTAAGACACCTGAATCGAGAATGCTATCATCAAGCCCGAGACCGGCGGCCGGGAGGAAGATACTATTACCATTGGGGCCAGTAACAAGTCTTCCGTCAACATTATTTAGTGTTGTACTGGTCCAGCTACACTTATTTATCAACTCCCCCCATTCTGCTTTCGTAGGCATTCTCCAACTGCCGCCCCAATTCACGTGGGCTGCGTCATCCTCCGGGTCGAGGACGGTCTTGTAATCCATCGGATCTTCACTGTCCCAATATGAACTCTCGCTGCAATACTTATTGACCTTTATATTATCATCCAGCCAGTACCCACTAGCAAAGAACTTATAAGTATCCCACCAGTAATAACTCTTCGGCTCGGTCTCGCCCCAGGCGAAATAATCGCCGTATTCCTCCGGCTTGGTGGCACCCACATTGCAGGTGGCCCATTTGAGGCCGGAGGGCAGCCCGAGGTCCACCGCCTCCAGGAGAGAGTCATTGAGCCAGGCCTGAACACTGCCGAGGTTGAGAATCTTCACGGCTCCCGCTGCGGATACGGTGTTGATAGCGTCAGTCGTTGTCTTGGCGACCACAAGTTTCTGGCTGGAGTCGTAGCACTCAACAGTAATGCCACTGCCGAAGTTGACGGGAAGGATTGCAATGTAGAAGTCTGACTCCGCCCCCTCCGTCTGCACTGTGACCGAGGTGCCCCCGGCGCTTGCAGCTTCAGTGGTGATCTTGCCGCCGGTGCAACTTATCTTCAGCTCTCCGTCCTCGCCGCCGGTGATGACCTCGCCGCCGTTGCCGCGGAAGACTATCTTGCTCACTGTGACTGCTGACGTAAGCTTGACGATGGCCGCAGCGTTATGGAAACTCAGATTCAGGTTCTCCACGTCATCGGAGAATGCGGCACACAAGTGCGCCTGCGGGAAGGATGTATAGCTCTGGGCGTCCTTTACCGGTGAACTGACATACATTTCACTCCCGGTGCTGGAAGCGCTGTTGAGCCGGGAGGCACCGTAAACGGCAGTGATGAAGGCGTCAGTTCCGCTTCGAGGGGTTTCAATGGTGGCCTTTTCTCCTTCCATCCGCACGGTAGCGCTCCCTGGGCTGGACTGCCCGGAGGAAGTGTAATACTGAACGACGTCTCCTTCGTTCCAGCTAACCTGGCGTGTGCTGCCGGTGCCGGAAAGCTCCGTCCTGGTGGATCCGGCGAAGGTGAGATTGTATATGCGGACCGGGCCGGAGGGGATGGTCTCGGTTCCTGTTTCCTTTACGCAGGATACTGCCAGCAATATGAGAGTGGCAGAAGCCAATGCTTTGTACAGATTCTTCATAATGCCGCTGGTTTTATGGTTCAACTGTCCAGTTAAGGTCTTCGTATTCGAAATCTTCGATTCCGGAACCGTAGCTGTCACAGATGATGGTCTGAAACTTCATATCGTCCCAGGAAGCTTGAGGAGAATGATATTCGTTATTCATTTTGTTTAATTGTTATAGCATGCAGAAATCCGGGCCACAGGAAGAGTCCCAGTCGCCCCCACACGCCACATAGGCAGAATTGTCACTTTGTATACAAGACAGGCAAAGCTCATGCTTTTCATAAGCTATACAAGCCTTCGCGGGAAAGAAGGTGATCCAGGTTGGAGATTCCGTACAGCACTACGGCCGTGACTATTGCGGAATGTTCCATGTATTCGGGTATCAGTTTGTTATAGATGTCGCGCTCGGTGTGCCATATCTCCCAGTAGCTGAAGTTGGTGCCCTTGGGGTCGGTCTCACGGAAGGAAATCGTGGGTACGCCGTTCATGGCAAAGTAGGCGTGGTCGCTGCCGCCGGCTTTTTCCGGACGCGGCCTGGGTGCTTCTTCCCGCTTGTTGACGGTGAAGGGGAATTCAGGATTAAGGTCCTCCAGGGGCTTGCAGATTCGCACGTAGTCGTCGTACATAGCCGGAGGAACAGTGACGCTGGTGGCGCAAAGCGGGCCTCCGTCCCGGTTGATGTAGTTGGATATCTTTTCCAGAGGCACCGTGTTGTTTTCGACAAAGTACTTGGAGCCCAGCAGGCCGAATTCTTCGGCGGTCCAGATACAGAAGAGTATGGTGCGCTTGGGTTTGGCACCCGAACTTGCCAGGAGTCTGGCGGCCTCCATCGTCACGGAAACTCCGTTGCCGTCGTCTACGGCCCCGGTGCCGTTGTCGTACGAGTCCAGGTGGCCGCCGGCCATCACATATTCCTTGGGATACTTGCTGCCGCGAAGTATGCCTATGATGTTGTGGTTTTTGACGGGGCCCTTATAGAAGTGGTTCCGGATGTCGAATTCCAGCTGGAAGATGTCTTTGCGGAGCACCTTCTCCTTAATCTGCTTGAACTGGGCCTCGTCCAAGATGATGTCGCACACGGTGGGCAGGGCGTCGATGGTGAGTTCGGTGCAATGCGCACGGTCGTACATCACCCTCAGGGGTACTTTTGCGGAACGGATGAATCCGGCAATGCCCGCGTCAACCATGTCCCGGTAGAAAAGGGTGTCGGATTCTTCTCTCCAGTCGAACGCCAGGCCGTTGGACTCCACGTCCAGAAGCACCCAGGAGCCTTTGAGGGCACCCTTCATTCGGTCGAATTCCCACTTGTTCTTGGGCTCGATGAAAACGGCGCCTGCCTGCTTGCCCTTGGTGCCGGAGGTATATGCCGGAGTGCCGAAGTGCAGGTTCATGCCATCTTCGCTGAGCATGCGGCCATACCAGGGCCCGCGGTGGAAGCCCACCTTGAGCTCCACTGCCTCCTGCACCAGGACCTCCAGTCCCCAGGATTCGAACTGTTCCTTTACCCAGGCCTCGGCCTGATTGAGGGCCGGAGAGCCGACTATGCGGCCGCCGATGCGGTTGGCGAGCCAGTCGGCATGCTCCATGGTACGGTTGTCCGTGGTACCGGTCTCAATTATCTTTTTGACGACTTTGTCTTGGGCGGAGGCCCCGGTCCATGCGCCGGCCACAGCCAGGAAGACAACGGCGGCAAGCAAAATCTTAATCCTTTTCACGTGCAATATTCTTTTGTCCGTCAAAAATATACATTCTAACTTAAAAGTACAAGCGCTGTCAGATTCTATGATAGTTTTATTATCTTTGCGGCACATTTATGCCTATGGATTTCATTACTGCTGCAGTACGGTCTTTTTTACACTACCGGGTACGTGCCATCCGCCGCTATGCGACGGACTATGAACAGATTCAACGCAAGACTCTTGCAAAACTTGTACGCCTGGCAACCGACACGGAGTGGGGCCGGCAGCATGGCTTTGAAGGAATAAAGGATTACGAAGGCTTTGCCGCCAGAGTTCCTCTCAACAATTATCCCAGCATCAAGCCGTGGGTAGAACGTATGATGAAAGGGGAACGGAACCTTCTGTGGCCGGGCCTCGTGCCCTATTTCGCAACGTCCAGCGGAACCACCAGCGACTCCATAAAATTCATTCCGGTATCGGCCAGGGGGCTGAAGCGCTGCCACCTCATGGGAGGGCGCGATGTCACCGCCAGCTACCTGGACAAGCATCGCGAATCGCAGCTCTGCCGGGGTTATTCGCTCATTCTTTCCGGCATTTTCGAGGAGAAATACAGCACCCCGGAGGTCAAAGTGGGCGACATAAGCGCCATCATGACCTGGTCAATCCCTTCCGTGTTCCGCCGCCTGATGCGGTTCTTCCCTCCCCTCAAGCTGCTCGACAAGGTGCCTACGTTCAAGGACAAGATGGAAGTCCTGCCAGCGTATCTCGCGAAGAAACGTCTGACCACCTTCAGCGGCACGCCGGAATGGAATCTGCACCTGCTTAAACGGACGGTGGAGTACGCCGGAAAGCAGAACGCGGACGAACTGTGGCCGCATCTGGAGGTGTTCACATTCGGCGGCACCAGCCTGCGTCCCTTCCGCCACACGGTAGAAAAGCTCTTCCCTGCCGGACGCCTGGTATGCCTGGAGACCTACAATGCTTCCGAGGGCTTTTTCGGCGTGCAGACCGACAGCGACGACCCTGCCATGACTCTCATGCTTGATTACGAAGTGTTCTTCGAGTTCCTGCCGATGACGGAGTTCGGCAAGGAAGGCGCCAGATGCATTCCGCTTTGGGAAGTTGAACCGGGAGTGAACTACTCCGTTTACGTTACCACCTCTTCCGGCCTGTGGCGCTACGAGCTCGGAGATGTCATACGCTTCACGCGCAAGGCTCCCTACAAGTTCGAATTCGTGGGACGCACCACCCTGTCCCTCAACATGTGCGGAGAAGACTTGTCGGTAATCCAGGCGGAAAAGGCCCTTGCAGAGGCCTGCCTGCAGACCGGTGCCGTGGTGGAGGACTTCACGGTGGCCCCCTGCGTGTCCGACGACAAGGCAACCGTTTACCACGAATGGCTGATGGAGTTCAAGCGCAAGCCGGAGGACCTGTCCGCCTTCGCATCCATCCTGCAGAATTGCGTCACCGAGGAGGATTACGACTACAGGCATGCCTGCTACACCGGCACGCTGCTCCCCCTGCATATAAGCGAGGCACGTCCCGGCCTGTTCTTCGACTGGCTGGATTCCAAAGGCAAACTGGGCGGCCAGCACAAGATACCCCGCCTGTCCTCCACCCGCAAGTTTATAGATGAATTGCTGGAGCTGAACCGCCGGGCTGACTGAGAGTCTACGGTGATGAAATCCAGCGCCGGACGGAACCGGACGTCTTGATGAGTCTTATAGCAGTCGTTCCGGCGATACTGGAAACTGCTTCAAAGATAAAATCAGTCGAGCGTGATGCTTTCGATTCTCAGCCGCAGGGTTCCGGAAGGGATTTTGGTCTCGGCGATTTCCCCTACCTTCTTGCCCATCAGAGCGGCACCGATAGGAGATTTCAGCGATATTTTGCCTGCTTCGAGATCCATCTCATGCGGGCTGACTATCTCATATTTCATGCGGATATTTGTCGAGAGGTCCGTGAATTCGACCCTGCTCAGAAGACACACCCTGTCTCTGGGGAGGACATCGGCATCGATTATGCGTGAATGCTCCAGTATCTTTTGCAGGAATCGGATGCGGCTGATGGTCTTCCCTTGGATCCGCCTTGCTTCACGGTATCCCGCATTATCGCTTCGGTCCCCCTGGGCGCTGGCCTCCGCAAGGTCGTCCTGCACCTTGGGATAAACCTCGTTGACAAGATGATTCAGCTCGGCTGCAATCTCATCGTATCGTTGCTTTGAAAGATATTCCATGGTTCAGATACTAAATCTACCTGAAATCCTTAAACAGCGCCTGCAACTGCTCCGACAGAGTACGCTGGTCAACGGGGCTCTTCTTGTACCTGCGCGGCTGCGCGCCATACCAGACCACATTTCCCGTCGTACTGTCGAATATCAGGCCGAAGACCCCGTTGAGGTAGGCTTCCGCATCCGAGCTGAGATTGACATTGTGGTACAGGACAGCGTCCATCACCCGGGTACTGGCGTCTAGAGCCTGCTCAAAAGCGTACATGTCCGGATCCTTGAGATATCCTAAATCGGTGATCAGCAGTCCGTAGCGACACCCGCTCTTAGATACGGCATCACGAATGGCATCCGGAATCTTAAGCGCCCTGGCAGCGCCGGCGCCACGGTCCCCGATCTTTCGCATCCATTCGTCTGTCTGGGCTGACACTTTACTGTGATGCTCCATAGGAATGGCCTTTTCAACCGGCAGCCCCATAGAAGTGACTATTTCGGCGACCAGCTTCTGATTTATCCTGGATGCGTCGTCAAGATATTTGGTGGGCAAGTCTCCGATAGCGTCGGTGATATATGCAAAAGGCTCGACGAGTGCTATCGGACGTATATCAGAGGCACTCTGGGAGAAGAATCTGGAACTCGCGCAGGATGAAACAACAATCGGAATAGCGGCGAGAATGATAATGATACTCTTTTTCATCGTTTGTATGCTTTTTTGATATTTTTCCGTCAGGGGCACATAAGCGTTCTCAAGCCCTTTATTCACAGCAATGTGATGGGCCTTCACAAAATTAGCAAAATAATTCTATCCAATAGCATAGTTTTTCAACCATTGTTATTCAATGATTAATGTTTAACTTTGAACGCAACGGACTCCTTTTGAATAAAATGAAGATCAGACTTGAAAAACCGGAAGATTACCGCGCTGTAGAGAGCCTCACGCGCGATTCTTTCTGGAATGTATATAGTCCCGGATGCACGGAGCACTTTGTGCTGCACTGCTACAGGGACAATCCGGACTTCATTCCGGAACTGGACTTTGTGATGGAAGAGAATGGCCGCTTGATCGGCCATGTGATGTTCTCCAAGGCGGAATTGGTACTTCCTGACGGTATGCGCAAGCCCTCCTGGACTTTCGGTCCCATCTGCATCCAGCCCGGCCTTAAACGCAAAGGATATGGTCTCCGGCTTTTGACCTTTGCATTGGATAAGGCAAGAGAAATGGGGGTCGGATTCCTTTGCATGGAAGGGAATATTGACTTTTACAAGCACGCCGGGTTTGATCTTGCCGGCAAACTGGGCATCCATTATCACGACTTTCCCAAAGATGATATGGCCCCCTTTTTCCTGGCTCAGGAACTGATTCCCGGCTGGCTCAGGGCAAACGGCATAGAAGAAGCCACTTATTGTCCTCCCAAGGGATATTTCGTTGCCGAGGAGAATCCTGAGGCTTTTGAAGCATTCGAGGCCACATTCCCGGCAAAGGAAAAGAAGCGTCTTCCCGGACAATTGTTCTACGATGGAGTGATGGAGACCGGCCGTATTATTCTCCGCCCCTGGCAGGACAGGGACGCTCCTGCGCTGTATAAGTGGGCGTCGGATCCCGATGTGGGGCCGCGTGCCGGATGGGCTCCGCACCAGTCCGTCGAGGAGAGCCTGGATGTCATACGGACAGTCTTTTGCGATGCTACCAACACCTGGGCAATTGAACTGAAGGAAAGCGGAGAAGCTATAGGAGCTATGGGTTACGGCCCATCGTGCAGTTGCAAGCTGCCGGCCAGGGACGGCGAACCCCTTATTGGTTACTGGATTGCCAAACCCTATTGGAACAGAGGCATTTGCACGGAAGCTTTGGGACTGATGATTGAGCATATCCGGTGTATGACCGACATCAAATCCCTTATATCCGGGCACTTCGTGGATAACCCGGCCAGCGGGCGCGTGATGGAGAAATGCGGTTTCGTCCCTACCGGAGAAACCGTCATAGACGACACTCAGTATCAAGGCGCCAACCGGCCAATAAGGGTGCTTCGCTTAGAACTATAACGGGCTCCACACTGGATAAGTATTGATTGCTAAAAAAGTCATACTGCTTCTGGGCGTTTTCTTCTGCCTTGCTGCCTGCACTCCTGCAGGTGATATGCAGGACGTCTTTGCCCTTCTGGACCTGGACAGGCCCGGCCTGGAGGAGGTGAAGGAACGCTGTGACAGAGAGCAGTGGAAAAAGGCCTCCGAAGCCCTTCTGGAGTATTACCGCACCCGCCAGGGCGTTTACATCCCCGGGGAAGATTCGCGGGAAGCATCGGATAAGGATTTCCTGTGGGCAAATGATGCCTTGAAGCATACCTTCCACGTCCTGGAAGATACGGTCTGGAACTACGGAAAGGACATAAACTGGGAATACTGGCCGGTAAAAGACATAGAGATGCGGGTGCAGCTCCACAGGCAGGGATGGTGGACTTCGCTGGCGAAAGTTTACTGCACTACCGGCAATGAGAAATATGCCGGAGAGTATGTGGCGGAGTTCCGCGACTGGGTGAAGAAGAACCCTTACAAGCCGTTCGGGATAGACCAGAAGGGGACGGTGAGCAGCGGAGCCATCGGCATCGACTCTCCCAACGAATGCTTTGCCTGGAGGCCGCTGGAGGTGGGAATACGCCTTCTGCGCTGGAGCAGGCAGTTCGCCCTCTTCCTGGATTCAAAGAGCTTTACGGCGGAGTTCCTGATGGAATTCCTGCGCTCCTACCATGAGAACGCGTTTGTCCTGATGCAGTCTTTCAGCCCGGCCGGGAATCACCTTATCCATCAGTCTTCCGGCATATTGCGAGCAGGAATATGCTTCCCGGAGTTCAAGGACGCCGAATCCTGGATCAAGGCCGGCGTGGATAATCTTAATGAGGAAATCACGCGCCAGTCCTATCCTGACGGATGCCACTTTGAACTGGACCCCGGCTACCACATCGGCTTTGTGGAATCATACGACGAAGCCATACAAGTGGCCGTGAGAAATGGCCGGAAAGATCTTTTCCCGCAGGAGTGCCTGGACCAGCTGGAGAGGATGATATACTATTACTTGGACTATTGCTATCCGGACGGAACCCACCCCTGCTTCAGCGACGCCCGCCGCAGGGACGACCTTCCGTCCCCGGAACTTCTGGAACATTTCGGTATTGTCCCTCCCGCCTACAAGTCCTCAGGCCATCCGGATACCGGATTCTACTGCTTCCGCAGCGGCTGGACTGACGACAGCATCATTATGCCAATAAAGGCCACGGAGCGCGGCATGTGGCATGCTCAGCCGGATTTCGGCACGTTCGAACTCTGGGCGTACGGCAAGGTGCTTATGCCGGATGCCGGAGCCTATACATATTCCGGGGACGATGAGATAGAGCGCCAGAGGGCCTATTTCAAGGCCACGGCGCGCCACAATGCCATCACTCTTGACGACAGGAATTATGACAAGCCTCAGCCGAAGGTCCTTCAGTGGAATCCGGAAGGACGTGTCCAGCGCCTTACTGTGGAGCACCAGGCCTATGAGGGCCTTACCCGCCGCCGAAGCATTGAATTCGTGGATGAGAAGTACTTCGTGGTGACAGATGTGGTCCGGGGCCCGGCTTCCGGCCATATTACGCTTAGAAACGGCCTTGGAGCCGGTTCCGTAGAGGAAACCGCTCCGGGAGAGTTTATATACAGGGATGGCGATGCCGGCCTACGGATAAGGGTTTCCGGGCCTGCGGGCTCGGTAGTGAGCCTTGACCAGGATTGGTTTAGCGAGGCTATGCACGAAAAAAGCCTACGTCCTGTAATCCGCCTGGATGTCTCCCGTGCGCCCGGTAGCGGAGAGCAGCGTTTCGTTACCACTATTCATCCGCTTAAGTTTTAGCATAACTATTCAAAGTAGTCCTCGCGAATCACAGGCGGGCAGCAGAAACAGTTCCTTTGTGTTTGTTCTTTATCAAGTAGTCTTGTAATTAAAGGTTGGAATCCTACCGTATGCCGGACAAAATAGAAATCCGAGGCGCCAAGGCGCACAACTTGAAAAACATTGATGTGGACATCCCTCTGGGTAAGATTGTGGGGATTGCCGGTGTCTCCGGCTCGGGCAAGTCATCTCTGGCTCTTGGAGTCTTGTATGCAGAAGGCTCCCGCCGCTATCTGGAGTCACTCTCCACCTATACCCGCCGACGGATGACCCAGGCCTCGCGGGCCATGGCCGACGACGTCCGCTATGTCCCCGCTGCGCTGGCCCTGCACCAGCGTCCTGGCGTACCGGGTATCCGCAGCACCTTCGGCACCATGTCGGAACTTCTGAACAGCCTCCGCCTCATGTTTTCCCGTCTTGCCAGCCACCGCTGTCCCAACGGTCATTATCTGGAGCCCACGCTGGATGTGGCGGCCGAACAGCCCATCTACTGTCCGGTTTGTGGCGAGCGGGTCTATGCACCTGGTGCTGAGCAGCTTGCCTTCAACAGCGAGGGAGCCTGCCGCTGCTGCGGCGGGACCGGCATCATACGCACCGTGGACGAGTCCACCCTGGTTCCGGACGAAAACTTGACCATTGATGAGGGCGCCGTCGCCCCTTGGGGGTCGCTGATGTGGTCTCTGATGAAAGACATCGCCAGGGAGATGGGCGTACGGACCGATGTCCCCTTCAAGGACCTTAGTCCGGAAGAAAAGGAAATCGTGTATCACGGCCCCGCCGAGAAGCGTCATATCATCTACAAGAACGAGAAGACCAACGGCTTTGCCGAAATGGACTTCACCTACTACAGTGCCGTTTACAGCGTAGAGAATGCCCTTTCGAAGGTGAAAGACGAGACCGGCATGAAGCGTGTGGAGAAGTTCCTGAAGGAGGATGTCTGCCCCGAATGCGGCGGTACTCGCCTGTCCGAGGCCGCCCGCGCACCTCTGATTCGCGGAATCAACCTGGCCGACGCCTGCAAGATGACCCTCTCCGAGCTCATAGAATGGGTGAAAGGAGTCCCGGCGTCGCTTCCGGAGCCCATGCGTCCCATGGCGGAACGCATCTGTGAATCGTTCCAGGATACGGCCCGCCGGCTGGTGGATCTGGGACTGTCTTACCTTTCACTGGATCGCGCCGCTGCCACCCTTTCAACGGGCGAGCGCCAGCGGATACAGCTGGCCCGTGCCGTGCGCAACCGCACGACTGGCGTGTTATATGTGCTGGATGAGCCTTCCATCGGCCTTCATCCGTCCAACCTGGAAGGCCTGACTGGCGTTATGGATGATTTGGTGGCCGATGGCAACACCGTCGTGCTGGTAGACCATGACACACAGGTGCTTGCACATGCCGATTGGGTCATCGAGCTGGGTCCAGGGGCCGGTGCCGACGGCGGCACGGTCATAGCTCAGGGCACAATAGAGGAACTCGAGGCAAATCCCGCATCCCGGATAGGTCCGTATCTTAAAAGCAGCCTCAAACCGGCCCCGGAAAGGAAGGACCTCTTCGGGCTGGGAAGCATCCACATGACCACCGGCGCCATCCATACCGTCCGGCCGCTGGATGTTGCCTTCCCGAAAGGGCGCCTGTCCGTCATCACCGGCGTGTCCGGTTCCGGCAAGACGACGATGATCCTGGAGAGCCTGATTCCCGGGCTCAAGGCCCACATCGACGGAGGCAAGCTGCCGCCTCATGTAAGCACTATCGAGGCCGAAGGCATACGCCAGGTCAAGCTCATCGATGCCACGCCCATCGGCATCAACGTACGCTCCACCGTTGCCACCTATGCCAATATCCATGATGAACTCCGGAAGGTATTCGCCCGCTGCGACGGGGCCAAGGCCGGCGGATGGAAGGCCGGGGACTTCTCCTACAATACCGGCAGGCTTCGCTGTCCAACCTGCGACGGCACCGGCTCTATCAGCCTGGACGTACAGTTCCTCCCGGACGTGGACATCCCGTGCCCGGACTGCCACGGCTCCCGCTATGCGCGGACAGCTTTTGAGATTCATCGGAAAGATGGCCACTCGTTGCCGCAGTTGATGGAGATGAGCGTGGACGAAGCGCTGGAAGCCTGCGCCGACCTTCCCCTCGTAAAGGGGCGCCTGCAGGTGTTGCATGACCTTGGTCTGGGGTACTTGACACTCGGGGAAGCCACGCCCAGCCTGTCCGGCGGTGAGGCCCAGCGCCTGAAGCTCGCCAGCGAGATGGGACGCGGCCAGGGCGATTCGGTGTTCGTGTTCGACGAGCCCACCATAGGCCTCCATCCGCTTGACGTTCAGACGCTTATGCGCGTATTCCGGCACCTGATAGACAACGGGGCCACGGTCATCGTCATCGAACACGACCTGGATGTCATCCGCCAGGCCGACTATGTGGTGGACATGGGACCGGGAGGCGGAATCCAGGGCGGAAGGATTGTAGCTGCCGGAGCTCCACGGGAAATCGCCTCCAACAGAGATAGTATCACGGGAAGGTATCTTAAATAATACCCGGGACCGGTAAAACCGGATTGCCCAGCCTGGTGACTATACCCAGCATTTAAAGTGGTAAGATTGGGAAATAATCCTTACATTTGAGAGTTAAACTGCCCGATTATGTTACAACGCGTAACCATCTTTTTGTTTTGTGTCATTGTAGCCGCTTGCGGCAAAACGGATACGTCCTCTTTGTCCTGGACGCAAGAAGTGAAGGAAAAGGGGAAAAACACTTATGCGCAGATCCTGGAGCACCCCTTCATCCAGGAACTGGCGGCAGGCACGCTGGCAGAAGAAAAGTTCGCCCGATACATTGCACAGGACGAGGTGTACGTCGCCGAATATGGGCGCCTGTGAGAGTCAAATCAATTCATTTTGTATGAACCGGCTGAAATAGCGTATCTTTGTATTCGTTATGGAAAAGAAAACCAAAAGAAGATTTGACTGGGGTAGTTTTTTTGTGACCGCCCTGGGTACCGCCATCGGCGTGGCGCTCACCTTCGTCGTAAGCGGAATTATGGAGAATCGCAACAAGGAGCAGGCCCGGCGGCTCACAGCCATCATGGTGATTCATGATATAGACAATTCCATTGATATCGTCAAAAAAATGA
>CAMKQN010000062.1:0-12808 GCA_946414935.1 uncultured Bacteroidales bacterium | reverse complement strand
TCATGATCTCGTGCGTGAGCACGCGGATGAGCTTGGTCCAGGAATCCTGCTCGTGCGCCTGCCGTTGCTTTTCAAAGATGGTCCGGATGCGGTTCAGGGTGCGGTTGAACTTGTTTTTGTCCTGGAAGCGGAAGTTCAGTTCACCGTCCTCCAGGGCGTCCATCATGTATGCTACCTTCTTGATGTCCTTCTGGCGTGTTCGGATAGTAGCAATCACCGCCACCACAATGGCAACGATAACTGCAACTCCGATGATATGCCAGAGGGTGAAGGTCATAGGCCGTATTTCTTGAGTTTCGCATACAGCGTGGGCCGGCTCACACCCAGCATCTTTGCAGCAGCTGAAATATTGCCTTCGGTGCGGTCCATCGCCTCGCGGACCAGCCGCTCTTCCTCGGCCTCACTCACGGCCTTTATTGTAGTCCCGACCGGTTTGGCGGCCTGCTCCAGCTGTATGTCTTTCGCCATCAGTTCGCGACCCTCAGAAAGAATGACCGCTTTCTCGATACAGTTCTGCAGCTCGCGGATATTGCCGCTCCAGCGGCCTTCCGTCAGCATCGCCGCAGCATCCGGAGCGATCCCCGTCAAAGGGCGATGATATTTCTCTGCGAAGCGCTCCAGGAACAGTTGCGCCAGCGGCACGATGTCCTCACGCCGTTCGCGCAGCCCCGGCAGGGCGATATGCACGGTATTGATGCGATAGTAGAGGTCTTCACGGAAACGGCCGTCATGGACCAGCTGCTCCAGGTCCATATTTGTTGCACATATCAGCCGGATGTTCACGGGAATGGCTTGCGAGCCTCCAACCCTTACAACGCTTCTGTTCTGAAGCACCCGCAGCAGCTTGGCCTGCAGGTGTAGGGGGATATTGCCGATTTCATCGAGGAAGAGCGTCCCCTCGTCGGCCTGCTCAAATTTACCCACGTGGTCTGCGTGAGCATCGGTGAAAGCGCCCTTCACATGGCCGAAGAGTTCGCTCTCGAACAGCGTCTCCGTGATGGCGCCGGCATCCACCGCTACCATCGGCTTCCCGCTCCGGAGGCTGTGGGCGTGGATTTCGCGGGCGAGGACATCCTTGCCGGTGCCGTTTTCGCCGGTGATGAGCACCGTGGCATCCGTCGGAGCAATCTTTTCCAGCGTCTTCCGGATGGCCGCCATCGGCTTGGAAGAGCCCCAAAATATCGGACTGTCGCCCGCAAGTGCATCGGCCTTCCGTCCATCCCGCTTCATCGCCTTCCTGGCTTTATCCCTCGCTGCCGTCAGCACCTCAATCAGTTTCTCATTGTCCCAAGGCTTCACGATGAAATCGAACGCGCCGCGCTTCATGCCTTCTACGGCAAGCTGGATATCGGCATAGGCGGTGAAAAGCACCACTTCCACTTCCGGTACCATCTTCTTGATTTCCCCGGCCCAGTACAGGCCTTCGTTGCCGGTATTGATAGAAGTGTTGAAGTTCATGTCCAGAAGCACCACATCCGGCCGGAACTGCTCCAGCGAGGAAACCAGGGTGGCCGGCGACGGAATCGTCTTCACCTCCGCAAAGTGCATCGGCAACAAAATCTCCAGCGCCCGGCGGATTCCCTGGTTATCATCAACCACTAGTATTTTTCCAACTTTCGAAGCCATTGTCAAATTAACATTGTACGCCCACGCACGAGTCAAATTCCGTTCCATACAACGCAATATACACGCCCCCAATCACTTACGGAATCCATTGCCCCCGCAAAACCGTAAAGACTCCTTACACCACTGTAAAGAATCTTTACAAAGTTACGACTTTTTCCGGAATTGCGGATTAGTAAGCGACCTCGCATATCTGCCTAACCGCTTCCGTGCCGATACCCTGGGACCAGAACTGCTTAAGAAATGTCATTTTCTACTTTACCCTCACGAAGTGCCGATGGGCATTTAGATATCAGATACTGCATAGTCCGCTTTCCCACTAAAGCTTGGCACTATGCTCCAGAATCTTGTCGAAGCACCGGGCGTAATTCCTGTCGTGCAGGTCAGTGCCGAGGAATGAGTAGAAGCCGTTCTCTTTCAACCATATTGCCCTGACGGCGACGGGTGCGCGGTAAAAGCCTTCTATGGAGCCGAGGTTGCGCTGGAATTTTGCGCCGGCGTCGCGGAAAGCTTTGTAATCGTCCTCGGTAGCCCATAAGTAGCGCTCCGGGTGGGCAAGCACCGGCTGGTATCCGTCGCGCACAAGTTGCCGTATCTCCAGGAACGGGTCCAGATTTCCCATCTTCGTGCGGTCGCGTATGGGACATTCCACGAGTATGTGATTCCCTTCCCACGGCAGGAGCCAGCCTTTCAGGCGTGCTTCCGGCCAGGTCTCTGGAATCAGCCGGTACTCCAGGGAAGGAGTGAGTTTCAGCTCTATCCCCTTATCGTCCAAAGCTGCCTGGAGCCTCTCTGCAGCCTCCTCCATGGTCGAAGGCGTGTTCGGAAAAGCGATTGTACGGTGAGAAGTACAAACCGCACGCTTGTACCCGTGTGAAGCCAACCAATCGGCAAGGAACAAGGATTCCTCCATATCCAGGGCGCCGTCGTCGAGCCACGAAACGGATGTGGGACTCCGTTTATCCGTCTCGTGGCAAGATATAGCCGAAATATCTTGAGTTTAGTACCACGACACGGACGTAGAGTGTGCTACGACAGTTTCGAGGACAGAGGAAATATCTTTCGCCATTTCGATCAAAAATCGACGGCCAAAGGCCGTATAACGGGGGCTTCGCCCAGGACAGGAAGGATTAATGCCGGACGCATTCGCATCCGGCTGCCGGGCTGGCTTACGACTTGCCCGGCTATTATTGCTCCGCAATGAACCGGCGGCGCCTCGGAAGTTTGCAAGCCAGCTTGCAACTCCTCCCGGCTTCCCCGGCTACTTTGTTACGGGTCGTACCGAGAGTCCGTAGAAGCGGTTGATTTCGTACCTGTGGATACCACCGGAATAGAAGAGGTTGTACCACGCGCGGCTCGGCATGCCCGTAGTGAGGGACGAAGACCAGTAGGAGCCACCTGAACCGGCATCAACGAGTTTCGTGTTGTCCCGGAGGCCTGCAGCGGGGAGGAAAATACTGTTTCCGTTGCCCGCAGTTATTACTATACCGGCAATTCCGGTACCATTGTAATTGCTGTCCCATGTATAGGCACACCTCAAAAACATCTCCGTCCACTCAGCATCTGTCGGCATTCGCCAGTCACCGCCCCAGTTTGCTGTGGCTGCGTCGTCCTCCGGATCCAGAACCGTCTTGTTATCCAAAGTATTGGAACTATCCCAATAAGAACTCTTGTTGCAATACTTTGTGAGTTTAGTGTCAGCGCCGTTACACCACTTGTAATTAGACCAACCATAAGCAGACTTAGCTTGTGTCTCGCCCCAGGCGAAGTACTCACCATATTCCTCAGGCTTGGTGGCGCCAATATTGCATGAGGCCCACTTAAGCCCTGAGGGCAGGCCGAGATCAACCGCCTTCACGGAATCCGGACAAGATGGTTTTTTTTCGACCGTTACATCGCAGGTAGCACTCTTGTCCCCACTCTTTGCGGTGATCGTAGCCGAGCCGGGCTTTACGGCAGTTACCTTGCCGTCGATCACGGCAGCCACGGACGAGTCCGAACTAGACCATGTTAATGTCTGATCCGTAGCATCTTCAGGAGCGACCTTGGCCGTCAGCGTGTATGACTCTCCTTCGACAAGGGTCAAGGAGGTTTTGTCCAGAGTCACTGAAGAAACAGGTATTGCGGCCTTCAGAACTTTGACTTTGCAATATTTCTGCAATCCGCCGCAAGAAACTGAAATGACCGCGTTGCCTTCATGCAATCCTTCCAACAAGCCATCCTGGCTTACAGTGGCGACAAAAAGGTTTGAAGACTCCCATTTAACTGTCTTGTCGGTGGCATTAGCAGGAGATACTGTTACTGAGAGCAGATGCTTTTCTCCTTCAGTTACTTCTATTTCAGATTTACTTAGTACCACATCGGTCACGGGAATGGTCTTCGTGCAAGCCGAAAGAAACAATACGGCAAGAAAAAGAATTGTTGGTTTCATCATAGCCTTTATCATTGGAGGTACCCTGCTTGCCTTCATGGAAACAAAACAAAAGTATCAGTCAAATATAGTTATTTCTTCGTTAAGCACCAAACACCTTCACTGCAGTATTACGTTACCGTTTCAGCAACTTGTCGAAGCATCTTGCATAGTTCGTATCGTGCAGGTCAGTGCCGAGGAAGGAGTAGAAGCCGTTTTCTTTCAACCATATTGCCCTGACGGCGACGGGTGCGCGGTAAAAGCCTTCTATGGAGCCGAGGTTGCGCTGGAATTTGGCGCCTGCGTCGCGGAAGGCTTTGTAATCGCTGTCAGTGGCCCAGAGGTAGCGCTCGGGGTGGGCAAGCACCGGCTGGTACCCGTCGCGCACAAGTTGGCGTATCTCCAGGAACGGGTCCAGACTTCCCATCTTTGTACGATCTCGAATGGGACATTCTACGAGTATGTGGTTTCCTTCCCACGGCAGGAGCCAGTCCTTCCGGCGGGCTTCCGGCCAGGTCTCCGGAATCAGCCGGTATTCAAGGGAGGGGGTTAGCTTCAGCTCGATACCCTTATCGTCCAAAGCCGCCTGTAGTTTTGCCGCTGCCTCCTTCACAATAGCAGGCGTATTTGGGAAAGCAATCGTGAGGTGAGAGGTACATACTGCACGCTTGTACCCATGCGAAGCCAGCCAGGCGGCAAGAAACAAGGATTCCTCCAGGTCCGAGGCGCCGTCGTCGAGCCCGGGGAGGATGTGGCAGTGACAGTCGAATTCAGGCAGTAACTCCATGTTCAGACATTATGGTAAAACGGTAAGGCCGATCCAGGAGTCGTTCCAGACCGAAATACGGCAGGGCCGGTAGTCGTCAGCGGTAACGGTGTAGGGATTCTCCTGGAAAAATTGCGGGGAGACCGCCATGACGGGATACCAGCTGGACTGGACTTGTACGACTATACGGTGGCCCCGCTGGAAAATATGGGCTATGTCGTTCAGTGTAAAGTCGATACAAGTCGGCCTGCCGGGGGTTGCAGGCTCCGGGGAGCTGAAGCCGTGACGGTAGCGGGCGCGGAAGACGTCGCCCCTCACAAGCATCTGGTAGCCGTCGGGGCGCTCGTCGATAAGCTTGACGATGAAATCGGCATCGGTGGTGGACAGAGTGACGTCCAGATGCACGCGCACCGGACCTTCCGAAAGAAGATCCGCCTCCAGCACCTCGCCGCGGTAGGTCAAAACGTCCGCACGCTTTTCAGCAAAACGCTGGTCTGCAGCCATATAGTTCTTGCTGCGGCCGTTGGTAAGCTTTTCCATGTACGGTACCGGATCGTCAGGACTGGAAAGATAGCCCCGGGATCGCCGGACTCGCGGGACGGCACTTGAAAGACGGTTCCGGTCGAAATATAAACGCTGCTCGCCGGCAACTTTTACCGGCCACTCGGAGTAAACGTTCCAATCGGGACGGGTATCGTGCCCGGCCCCGGATTCAAGGGCCCGGGAAGGCAGGACATGGACAGCCGCCGGACGCTCCCCCTTTCCTTCCAGATACCACGCAAAGAACGGATACTCAATCTCTTCCATGAAATAGTCGGTAGAACCTCCGCCGAAACGGGAGTCGCCCAGACCGGTGTATTTCGAATCCCGCCAGCCTCCGTGGGACCAAGGGCCGTAGACGAAGTACGCATCCGTTCCGGGAGACTGCTTCCGCAGGGCGGAGTAGGTCTCGATGGCCCCGAAGCAGTCTTCGGCATCGTAACTCCCGCCCACCACCAGCACCGCCGGCTTCACGTCATACAGCCTGCCCGCCATGTTCCTTTCCTGCCACCAGGCATCGTAATCCGGATGCAGGAGCATTTCGTCCCAGAACGGGACGCGTTCCCCAAGATTCTCCGTAAGCGACTTGAAATCAGGAAATTGCCTATAATATTCATAGATATCCCTGTCTATTTTGACCAGTGACTCGGGGCCTTCTGCGGACGGTCCTTCCCGAAGCCTGAAGAACGAAGCGGCGAAGGTGTACATGTCGAGCATCCACACCCCGTTGTGATGCACATCATCCCCGCGCCACCAATCCGTCACCGGCGCCTGGGGAGACACGGCCTTGACTGCCGGATGCCCGCTAAGGCCAGCCAGCATTGCATAGAAGCCGGGATAAGATACCCCTTTCACGCCCACGGAACCATTAGTCCGGGTATGCTGCAACAGCCACTCCACGGTATCGTAGGCGTCCGTCGCTTCGTCGCTCTGCGACCAAGGGGCATCCGCAGGCTTCAACGGGCGGATATTCTCATACACGCCTTCACTCAGGAATGTACCGCGAACGCTCTGGAACACAATGATATACTTGTTCATGGCGAACATCCGCATCCAGCTGCGCAAACTCCCCGGAAGCTGTTCTCCCTGTTTCCCGATACCATAGGGGGTACGCAAGAGGATGACGGGATGCGCCAGAGTATCCGACGGCTCGTACACGGCAGTGTGCAGCCGTACGCCGTCCCTCATCGGAATAAACGCTTCCCGCTTGGCATAATTCGCCTGCAACCAGGCCTCAGTGACCTGGGAGTGTGCCGCCGTCGCAGGCCAGCAAAACAGCAGCCGGAGCAGCACCAGAATGGTAATAAGCCTGACACTTTTCATTTTCAACCAAATGTACAAAAAATTCGGGGCATTTTGCTATATTTGCGTTATTATGCAAAGGTGTGTACTAAGACTGTTGGTTTTTCTTCTGGTACTGGGAAGCTGTGCCCGCACTCCCGAAAGCACGAATGTGGTTTATAAAGCCCCTGAACTGTGCAAGGCGGTGCCGTCGGACGCTATGGGCCTGGGCTTGTTTTCCCGGCTTGACCATGGACTGGACAGGCTGACAGATTCGGCCAGCGTGTTCCGCAAGCTGGACTACGGCAGATTGAGTCATGCCAGGGCTGCTATAGCGTTATGCAACGTAGGCACCGTCACCCCGCTCGTCATTATAGAAGCCGGCAAGGCTGATGGTGATACTCTCTCCGCCGCCGCATCTCTCATAAGCCAGGCGGACAGCATGGGATTGTTTCCGCTCCACACCAGTTTATCCGAGCATAACGTACTTATGCTCAGCACTTCTCCTACCGTAATCACGGTGGTCAAAAGGCATCTTGATGCAGAGAGTTCCATACTGGACGCTCCTTATTTCAACGGAGCCGTACAACATCTTGGCAACCAGGATGCCCTTATATGGCGCAACAGCGGAGCCTCCAAACTGTTCCCGGGGACCGTCTCCGGCATCCCCAGGAAACAGTTCATATCCTTCCTGAAGGGCGCCGCTGAATGGACAGTGCTGTCCGGAGACAAAATCTTCACGGTACAGCCTCAGAACGAAAAATACTTCAGTTATTTCCTTTCAACCCTGGAAGAAGGACAATCGAAACTTGCCCAAACTTGCCCGGAGAATGCCGAATTGATTATCGACTTTCCCATAGCAGACAGGAAATCCTGGCGCCGTAGCTATGAAGCCCTGCTGGATGCAAGGGTGGAACTGGAGGCATATCAGGACAGGCTGAAGGCCCTGAAGAAATCCACCGGCAAGAGTCCGCTGGACTGGGAGAAAGAGAATGACATACAAGAAGCAGTCTATCTGGCCTGCAAAGGCTACTGCCTGAACATGCTGAGATCCGGCAAAGCATCCAAAAAAGAAAAGGTTGAAGGCGTAATCGCAAATGCTTATACCGGCTTTGCAAATGCTCTGTACGGAGCTCCATTCGAAGCTGCCGACAGCTGCTGCATCCGACAGGGCAACTGGATAATCAGCGGTCCCAGGGCGGTTCTTGACACCCTCAGACTTACAAAGCTGAAAGGCTGGCCATCAAAAGCTTGCGTTGCCGTACAGACAAGCGCACACAAATTAACTTGGACAAAAGACAATACAATAACATGGCAGGATTCCAATCTGTAAACAAGATGCTTGAGAAGAGTTTCCGGGAAAACTGGGACCGCTCGGCATTATCCAATTATCAGGGCGTAACCCTGAGGTACTGTGACCTCGCAAAGCGAATCGAATACCTTCACATACTTTTCGAGGCCTGTGGCCTGGAAAAGGGCGACAAAGTTGCCCTGTGTTCCAAAAATCAAGCAAATTGGGGCGTATGTTTCCTTGCCGCAATGACTTACGGAGCTGTCCCCGTACCCATACTGCACGAATTCAAGGCGGAAAACATCCACTACCTGGTAAACCACTCCGAGGCCAAGGTATTCTTCGTGGACGAAGCCAACTGGGAAGGTCTGTCCGAAGCCGAAATGCCTGGCGTACAAGTGTTTGTACGGATGTCCACCCTCAACTACATACTGGCGCGCGACGAGGCGATGGTGGAAGCCAGGGAGAAGCTTCCCGAAACCTTCCGGGCCAAGTTTCCCAACGGCTTCGGCAAAGAGGACATCAACTACTACGAAGACTCGCCGGAAGAACTCGCCCTTATCAACTACACCTCAGGCACTTCCGGTTTTTCCAAGGGTGTAATGATCCCTTACCGCGCGTTATGGTGCAACATACGCTTCGCCGGCGAGTCCGCAGAGCCCCAGATGACCTGCGAGTCTAACATGGTGGCGATGCTGCCTTCCGCCCATATGTACGGAATGATGTTCGAGTTCCTGTTCGAGATGACCATAGGCGCCCACGTCCACTTCCTTACCAGGGTCCCCAGTCCCAAGGTCATCATGAAAGCATTCTCCGAGATTCACCCGGACGTAATCGTAGCGGTGCCCCTCATCATAGAGAAGGTGTACAAATCCCAGATCAAGCCCATAGCCGACCACAACAAGACCTGGCTGCGTATCCCAATTGTGGACCAGATAGTGCTCGGCAAGATACGGGAGGGCCTCATCACTGCATTCGGCGGCAATTTTGAAGAAATTATCCTGGGCGGCGCCGCCTTCAACCCGGAGGTGGAGCAGTTCCTGCGCAAAGTAAAATTCCCGTTTACGGTGGGATACGGTATGACGGAGTGCGCTCCCATCATCACCTATGCCCATTGGAACCGTACCAAGAAAGGCTCCTGCGGCTACGCCATCCCCGGCTGCTCGATACGCATAGACTCCCCCAATCCATACAAGATCCCCGGCGAGGTACAAGTGAAAGGTGACAATGTATTCCTGGGCTACTACAAGAACCGCCAGGCCACCAAGGCCTCTTTCACCAACGACAACTGGTTCAAAACCGGCGACATGGGGGTAATCGACGATGACGGCTACCTTTACCTGCGCGGCCGCTCGAAGTGCATGATCCTGGGCCCTTCCGGCCAGAACATCTATCCTGAAGAACTGGAGGCGGTCATAAACAACGTCACCTATGTAGTTGAGTCTCTTGTAATTGAGGACAACGGAGGTCTTACCGCACTCATCTACCCCGACTACCGCCAGGCTCAGATCGACGGGCTGGAAGTTGAAGATGTGCAGAAGCGCATACTCGACAACCTGCCGGAGGTGAACAAGCTCCTTCCGGGCTACGCGCAGATACGCAAAATAGAATTCCTTTCAGAAGATTTCGAGCGCACCCCCAAGCGCAGCATCAAACGCTACCTGTACCAAAGATGAAAAAATTCGACGCAAGATATATTGAAATGGCCGAAATCTGGGCCAAGAATTCCTACTGCAAGCGCCGCCAGGTCGGAGCGCTGCTGGTAAAAGACAATATGATTATCTCGGACGGCTACAACGGCACGCCCTCCGGTTTTGAGAACGTGTGCGAAGAGAACGGGGTAACCAAACCCTATGTCCTCCACGCTGAGGCCAATGCAATCTCCAAGGTAGCCAAGTCCGGCAACAGCAGCGAAGGCGCCACTCTTTATGTGACGGCATCCCCCTGCATCGAATGTGCGAAGCTTATTATCCAGTCCGGAATCAAACGGGTGGTTTACAAAGACGAATACCGTCTCACCGATGGTGTTGACCTGCTCACCAGGGCCGGGATTGAAGTCGAAAAATTAGATTGAGATGCGTAAAGAACACATTCTCACACTTTTAGTCGGCATCCTGCTGGGTGCCGCCATCGCCGTAAGCATCCAGCGGCTCGGCCAGAACCGCGCCAGGATTCACACTCAGTACGACAGCTGGCGCAAGCTCAATGTCATCCTGCAGACCGTTGACGAGAATTACGTGGACTCGATTGATAAGAAAAAGGTGACGGACGCTGCCGTGAATGCGGCACTCGCCGCACTGGATCCTCATACCGTTTATATGCCGCCTCAGCAGTTGGAAGAGAGCGAAGAGGACCTTGCCGGCAATTTCTCCGGCATAGGCATACAGTTCAACGTGCCCAACGACACCGCCGTGGTCATCGAGGTCATACCGGGCGGTCCTGCGCAGAAAATCGGAATGCTCCCGGGAGACCGCCTGCTGAAGGTGGATACTACTGGAATTGCCGGCGTCCACTTCCCACAGGACAGTATGGTGCGCCGCATGAAGGGGCCTTCAGGCACCAAGGTCACGGTTACAGTAAAGCGTGACAAAGAAGTGATTCCCTTCGAAATCACCCGTGACAAGATTCCTACCCACTCCGTAGATGCGGCTTTCATGGTGAACGACACCATTGCTTTCCTGCGCCTGAGCAAGTTCGCCCGTACCACATACAAAGAGTTCGCCGATGCCGCTTCCAAGCTGAAAGCAAAAGGGATGAAGCAGCTGATAGTGGATTTGCGGGACAACAGCGGCGGCTACTTCGACCAGGCCCTGCTGCTTTCCAACCTCTTCCTCAAGAAAGGGTCGGAAATCGTCTATATGGAGGGCCGGCACCGCAAACGCGAATCGTACGCTGCAGACGGCACCGGCACGCTACAGCAGACCGGACTCATCCTGCTGGTTTCCGACGGCACTGCTTCTTCCAGCGAAATTTTTGCAGGAGCGATGCAGGACAACCACCGGGCCACGCTGGTGGGCAGGCGCACCTACGGCAAGGGGCTCGTCCAGGAGCCCGTTTACTTCAACGACGGCTCGGGCATACGTCTCACGGTTGCACGCTACTATACCCCTTCGGGGCGCTGCATCCAGAAGCCTATCTCGGACGATTATATGTATGACCTGTACAAGCGCTACGAAAACGGGGAGATGCTGAACGCGGACAGCATGAAAGTGGTGAACGGAGGCATCCTGCCGGATGTGTTCGTGCCCATGGACACCACCAGAGTGGAGTCATTCTATATCAACTGCAACAAAAAAGCGACCCCGATGCGTTTTGCCTCCGAGTGGTTCGACTCTCACAAGAAGGAGCTGCAGTCCATCGACAGATATGACGCTCTCCTGAAATATCTTGACGGCGCCGGCCTCGAAGAGCGCTTCCTATCGTTCGCAAAAGCAAAAGACGGCCTGGCCCCTACGCCGTCTGAGTGGAAAGTGGAACGCAGCTATATGATGACCCAGATACGGGCTCTCGTAGGCCGTTATTCCCAGCTTGGCGACAACGCCTTCTATCACCTCTTCCTTAGCACCGATGAAGTGTTCAAGGCGGCGATGGAAACTCTGGTTCAATGATTCCTGGCCATGAAGAAACTGGCTGTCTGCACCGCACTCGTACTACTGGCTTCGTGTACCGCTTCTCTTAAACCAGGAGTTTGGGAGAAAGATACATACAAAGCTATGAATTCTCTTCTAGACAGCCGGGCACGTAGCGGCTCTTATGCCGTGTTCGATTGTGACAACACCACGGTGATTCACGACGTGACCAATACTCTCATGCTGTATATGATTGAGAATCTGCGTTTTGCCTCCGCTCCTGAGCATTTGTTCCTGGACGGTCTCAAGGACGTTGATTTCCCGCTCGAAGGTCTGGGAATGAGCGCAAAGGAGATGGGGCGAGTTCTTTCCGAGGAGTATTTTTCATTGAAGAAAGAGCTGAACGACAGCCTGTTCAGCGATTTCAAGGCCCGTTTTCTTGCCTTTATTTCAGCAGTGGGAGACAACTACGACTACGGGACACTCTGTTTATGGGAGCCGTCCCTGGCTATTGGTTTCTCTCAAGAAGAGCTGGAAGCATTGGGCCGCGAAAGCTTATCCTACTGGCTTTCAACCGGCAAGGCTTGGGATGAAGAATGGGTATCTCCGGACGGCCGCTTTTACGGAACCGCCCATAAAGGGCTGGTAATGACAGAGGAGATGAAGGATCTGTACACTTGCCTGACCAGCAGCGGAATAACGCCTTATGTCTGCTCCGCGTCGCCCGAGTGGCTCGTGGAACTGTTCTGCTCCGGCATGGTCCCCGGATTCGAATTGCCGGAGGATCAGGTATTCGGCCTGCGCTTCGTAGAGAACGAAGACGGAACCTGGTCGTACGATGCGGACTACCCCCAGCCATACATGGAAGGCAAGGTCGCATGCATAGACAAATACATGGCTGTGCGGCATCAGGGACTGCAGCCGGTACTGGTTGCCGGAGACAGCAACGGGGATGTAGCCATGCTCACCTCCTACCCCGACATGCAGGTAGGTCTTGTCATTGATTGGGACCGGGAAGGAGCAATCGACGAGCTGGCATCCTGCGGCAACGGCAAAATCTTCTCCCAGAAATTCAGCAAAAACCTTCAGTAATTGTTCATTTTGGCTGAGTTCCGGGTAGACCATGACCGGGCCGGAGCACATGGAGGCCAATCTCGTCCACGAAAAAGGCCAAAATAATGGACGAACCCGGCAAAACGACCAACTCGTCCACGAAAACGGCCAAAATCATGGACGAAACAAAAATTGCCGGCCCGAAAGCCAGCAATTTGAAGGGTAGCCCCACGAGGAATCGAACCTCGATTTAAAGTTTAGGAAACTTCCGTTCT
>CAMKQN010000061.1:0-12887 GCA_946414935.1 uncultured Bacteroidales bacterium | reverse complement strand
TGCATCACTGCGAACTCCCCGCTACTTAACCTAAACTTAAACTATGAAAAACTTCGCTGCTAATATATAACTTTTTTTCTTCTCCACAAAAAATATTCTTAACTTTCGCGAAATTAGTTAGTAATCGTATGAAAAAATTCTTTTTTGCCGTTCTGGCAGTTCTATTATGTTTTGCATCTTGCAATAAGTATGAGACCGTGCCTAACGATCCGCTCAAGACCAAAATCTACACAATGAAAAACGGGATGAAAGTATTTATGTCGGTAAATAAAGAACAACCCCGCATACAAACTTTCATCGCCGTCAAAGTCGGCAGTAAAAACGACCCCTCTGAGACCACCGGACTCGCCCACTATTTCGAGCACCTTATGTTCAAGGGGACAGAGCATTTCGGGACTGTCGATTATGCTGCAGAGAAACCGATGCTGGACGAAATCGAGCAGCTATTCGAGGTATATCGCAAGACTACTGATCCTTCCGAACGTGAAGCCATATACCACCGCATCGATTCCGTCAGCTACGAAGCATCCAAGCTGGCAATCCCCAACGAATATGACAAGTTGATGTCTATGATAGGAGCTGACGGCACCAACGCCTGGACCAGCAGCGACGAGACTGTTTACGTGGAAGATATCCCCTCCAACCAGATTGACAATTGGGCAAAAATCCAGGCAGACCGCTTCCGCAGAGGCGTCATCCGCGGTTTTCATACCGAACTTGAGACTATTTATGAAGAGAAAAATATGTCTCTCACCCAGGACAGCCGCAAGGTATGGGAGGCCATAGACCAGGCCCTGTATCCTCACCACCCTTATGGCAAGCAGACCACCCTTGGCAGCCAGGAGCACCTGAAGAATCCTTCCATCACAAATGTGAAGAAGTATCACGACACATATTATGTGCCCAACAACATCGCAGTGTGCGTGTCCGGAGATTTCAAGCCGGCAGAGATGGTCGCGGCGCTTGAGAAGTATTTCGGAGACTGGGAGCCCAACCCCTCCATCCCCGCACTAGAGTTCGAGCCCGAGCAGCCCATTGCCGAGCCCATTGAGAAAGATGTCTATGGCCTCGAGGCCGAAAATGTCGCTATCGCATGGAGGCTGCCCGGCGCTCCCGACCTGAAGAACAGCGCAGTCGGAGAAATTGCCGGTTCCGTACTCTATAACGGGCAGGCCGGCCTCATCGACCTTGATATCATCCAGCAGCAGAAAGCTCTGAGCATGTACGCCTTTGCCAGCACCCAGCCCGATTATGGACAATTCCTGGTGATGGCATATCCAAAAGAAGGACAAAGCCTTGAAGACCTTCGTGAACTGGCTCTGCAGGAGGTGGCCAAACTGTCGGCCGGAGACTTTGATGAAAGCCTCATCAGCGCCACCATCAACAACATCAAGCTCAGCAAAATGCGTCAGCTGGAGAACAACCGTTCCCGTGCACAGCAATACATAAACGCATTTATAAACGGCATCGAGTGGAAAGACGCCGCACGCGAAATCGAGCGATATGAATCCGTCACCAAGGCCGATGTCGTAGCATGGGCCAAAGAATTCTTAAAGGCCGACAACTACGCAGTCATATATAAGCGCCAGGGCGTCGACACAAGCATACAGAAGATATCCGCGCCCAAGATTACCCCTATTGTGACCAACCGAGACGCCCAGAGCGACTTCCTGAAGGAAATCAAGAACTCCAGCGTCAAGCCAATAGAGCCCGTCTTCGTCAACTTCGACAAAGATATGTCAAAGTTCAAGCTTGTCGAGGGCGTGGACGTTCTCTACAAGAAGAATGAACTTAACGATGTTTTCCAGCTGGATTTCATCTACAATACCGGCACAGAAAACGATCCCGCCCTGGCCCTTGCATTCGATTACCTGTCCTATCTCGGCACTGCCGAAAAGAGCGCCGAGGACATTGCTGCTCAAATGTACGGACTTGCATGTTCTTTCAGCGGCCGCTCCGGCTCCAACCAGACCACAGTCAGCATCGAAGGACTTAGCGAAAACATGGCCGAGGCTCTCGCCATTGTGCGCGACCTTGCGGAGAACGCTGTCGGAGACGAGGCTATACTTGCAAACCTCAAGAAGGACGTTATTACCAGCCGCATGGTCAGCAAACGCAACCAGCGGAGCTGCTACTCTGCACTTACCAACTACATTACCTACGGTCCGGAATTCATAAAGAATACCCGCCTCAGCAACGCCGCTGTAATGGCCCTCACCTCCGAAGAACTGCTGAGCAAGGTTAAAGAGGTAATGTCCAACGGCTGCGAGGTGCTTTATTACGGTCCGATGAGCGAGGCCGAAGTAAAAGCAGCCGTGCCGTTCGAGGGCAGTTTCGTCCAGCTCCCCGAGCGCTACCCGGAAATGCTTCAGACACCAAGCAGCCAGGTAATCCTGGCCCAATACGATGCCAAGCAGCTCTACTACAACCAGTATTCCAACCGTGGCGAGAAATTCGATGCCGCCAGCGAACCCGGAAGAGTCCTTTACAACGAATACTTCGGAGGCGGCATGAACGCAATCGTATTCCAGGAGATGCGCGAGGCACGCGGTCTGGCATACAGCGCAAATGCCCGCCTGCGCAACCCCTCCACAGCTGACGGCACCTTCAGCTTCTCCGCATTCATCGCCACCCAGAACGACAAGATGCGCACAGCCATAGAGGCCTTCGACGACATTATCAACAACATGCCTGAATCAGAGGCAGCATTCAACGTGGCCAAGGACGCTCTGGACAGCCGCCTGCGCACCCAGCGCACCACAGGCATGAGGGTACTGCAAAGCTACCGCAGCTGCCGCAGGCTCGGTCTTGATGAACCTCTTGACCGCGAAGTCTTCAAAGCCCTTCCCGACCTGACGCTGGCAGACATCAAGGCCGTCCAGGAAGAATGGGTGAAGGGGCGCACCTATACTTATGCGATTCTCGGTGACATAAAGGATCTTGATGTAGATTATCTCAAGACCCTCGGCCCTGTAAAAACCGTCACGCTCGAAGACATTTTCGGCTATTAGTTTCCCGCCTGCAGCCGATGGAAACCATTGGCGGTAGCACATACATTAATCAAGAGAGGCTGGCGAATAAACCAGCCTCTCTTGGTACGCCCTAGGCGAATCGAACGCCTATCGTAGGAACCGGAATCCTAAATTCTATCCATTAAACTAAGGGCGCAACTTTTTGCGTTGCAAAAATAATAAAAAATATATAATTTTGTAACAGATGAAAAATGCATTTGTTTTTCCCGGTCAAGGTTCCCAGTTTTCCGGAATGGGTAAGGAGCTGTATAACAGCAGCGAAAAGGCCCGCAAAATGATGGAGGCGGCGAACCGTATTCTGGGATTTCGTATTACCGACATCATGTTTGAGGGCTCCGACGAGGAGCTCAGGACCACGAGGGTGACCCAACCGGCCATCTTCCTGCATTCGGTCGTACTGGCCGGATGCAGCAATCTTCCAACTCCTGATATGGTCGGCGGTCACTCGCTGGGCGAATTCAGCGCCCTCGTGGCCGCCGGTGCCGTTTCATTCGAGGACGGACTCAGGCTCGTAGCCGCCAGGGCTTCAGCAATGCAACGTTGCTGCGAGATGAATCCAGGTGCGATGGCGGCGGTTATCGGACTGGATCAGGAGACTATAGAGAAAGTATGCGACCGGACGGAAGGCATCGTAGTTCCGGCAAACTACAACAGTGACGGACAGGTGGTCATCTCCGGAACCAAGGAAGCCGTCAGTCTTGCCTGCGCCGCATTCAAGGAGGCCGGAGCCAAGCGGGCCCTGCCTCTCCCCGTAGGAGGTGCCTTCCACTCCCCTCTCATGGAGCCCGCACGCCAGGAGCTCGCCGAGGCCATCAGCGCTACCGCATTCTCCAAACCACTGTGCCCCGTTTATCAGAATGTCACGGCCTCCCCGGAAACCGCCCCGGAACGTATCAAGCAAAACCTGCTGCTCCAGCTGACCTCGCCGGTCCGCTGGACCCAGAGCGTCAAAGCCATGCTCGCGGACGGAGCCGGCCGTTTCCTGGAAATAGGCCCCGGCACCGTACTTCAAGGGCTTGTCAAGCGCATAGCCGGCCAGCGGGAAGACATTACGATCGAAGGAATTCAATAACCACTCAATAAATAATATGGCAAAAGAGAAAAAATTCATTACCTGTGACGGTAACCAGGCAGCTAGCAACATCGCATATCTTTTCAGCGAGCATGCAGCCATCTACCCTATCACGCCTTCTTCCACGATGGCGGAGAATATTGACGAATGGGCAGCCCAGGGCAAAAAGAACCTCTGGGGTGAGACCGTCAAGGTCACGGAAATGCAGAGCGAAGCCGGCGCGGCAGGTGCTGTGCACGGTTCCCTCCAGGCAGGTGCTCTCACCAGTACTTTCACTGCCTCCCAGGGACTTCTGCTCATGATCCCCAACATGTACAAGATTGCCGGAGAGATGCTCCCGACCGTCTTCCACGTATCTGCACGCGCACTTGCATCCCATGCCCTTTCTATCTTCGGCGACCATCAGGATGTTATGGCATGCCGTCAGACCGGCTTTGCAATGCTGGCTTCCGGCAGCGTTCAGGAGGCCCAGGATATGGCCGCCGTGGCCCATCTGTCCACCATCAAGTCCAGCATCCCTTTCCTGCACTTCTTCGACGGCTTCCGCACATCTCACGAAATCCAGAAGATTGAAGCTCTTGATGAAGAGGCCCTGAAGGGAATGGTCAGCCAGAAAGCTTTGGAAAACTTCCGCAACCGTGCCCTCAATCCCGACGCACCTGTCACCCGCGGAACGGCCCAGAACGGAGACGTGTATTTCCAGGCCGTGGAGTCCCGCAACCAGGTTTACGAGGCGGTCCCCGACATCGTGGCGCGCTACATGGGTGAAATCAGCGAACTCACCGGCCGCAGCTACCGTCCTTTCGAGTATTACGGAGCAGCCGATGCCGAGAACATTATCGTAGCAATGGGTTCGGTCACCGAGACCATACGTGAAACCATCGATTATCTTGCCGCCAAGGGACGCAAGCTCGGTCTCATCACCGTCCACCTCTATCGTCCTTTTGCCGAGAAGTATTTCCTCAAGGTGCTTCCCAAGAGCGTCAAGAAGATTGCGGTGCTGGACCGTACGAAGGAGCCCGGAGCCCTCGGGGAGCCTCTGTTCCTCGATGTCAAGGCTCTCTTCCAGGGGAAAGAGAACGCTCCCCTCGTAGTCGGCGGACGTTATGGTCTTTCTTCCAAGGACACTACTCCCGCACAGATCGTGGCAGTTTTCGACAACCTTGACCTCAAGGCCCCCAAGGCCGATTTCACCATCGGCATCGTGGACGATGTGACCTTCAAGAGCCTTCCCGTGAAGGAGGAAATCTCCATCGTAAAGCCCGGCACTACCGAGTGCAAGTTCTACGGTCTTGGCTCCGACGGCACCGTTGGCGCCAACAAGAACACCATCAAGATAATCGGATCCCACACCGACCTATACAGCCAGGCATACTTTGACTACGACTCCAAGAAGTCCGGAGGCTACACCTGCAGCCACCTCCGCTTCGGCAAAGCACCTATCAAGGCTCCTTACCTCGTAGGAACTCCCGACTTCGTTGCCTGCCACGTACCTTCTTATCTGGAGAAATACGACGTGTTGAAGGGTATCAAGGAAGGCGGCAGCCTGTTGCTCAACTCCCTCTGGGACGAGGAAGAGACTCTCAAGCGCATTCCTGATCATGCCAAGGCCGTCATCGGCAAGAAGCACATCAAGCTGTATATCATCAACGCCACCAAGATAGCGGCAGAGATAGGTCTGGGCGGACGTACCAACACCATCCTCCAGAGTGCATTCTTCCGCATCACTGGCATTATCCCAGCGGATGACGCCGTGAAGTACATGAAGGATGCAGCCCTCAAAAGCTACGGCAAGAAGGGCGAGAACGTGGTCAATATGAACTATGCTGCCATCGATCGCGGCGGCGAATACAGCGAAGTAAAGGTTCCTGCAGAATGGGCAGAAATTTCAGCCAAATTCGTGAATCCCAACGCAAAGAGGCTCGCTCCCGCATTTGTCAAGGAAATTGCCGACGTGGTCAACGCCCAGTGCGGCGACACTTTGCCCGTAAGTGCATTCGTTCCCTGGCAGGACGGCACCATGCCCGCCGGCACTGCAGCATACGAGAAACGCGGCGTAGCTGTGAACGTCCCTGTGTGGGATGCCGAAAAGTGTATCCAGTGCAACACCTGTGCATTTGTCTGCCCTCACGCCGCCATCCGTCCGTTCCTTCTCACCGAGGAAGAGGCCGCCGCAGTACCTGCAGGTCTCAAGCTCGCTGAAGGAAAAGCCAACCTCAAGCAGTACAAGTACGCGCTTGCAGTATCAGTGGCTGACTGTACCGGATGCGGCAACTGCGTCGATGTTTGCCTCGCCAAAGACAAGGCACTCAGCATGCAGTCCTATCAAGACAACATCGCAGAGCAGGCCAACTTCGACTACCTTAATGCCAAAGTCGGCTACAAGCAGCCTTTCGACCCTAAGAGCAACTTGAAGGCCGCACAGTTCGCACAGCCTCTGTTCGAGTTCAGCGGCGCCTGCGCAGGCTGCGGTGAGACTCCGTACATCAAGAACATCACCCAGTTGTTCGGCGACCACATGATGATTGCCAACGCTACCGGCTGCTCCTCCATCTACGGCGCTTCCTTCCCCGCTTCCCCTTATTGCACCAACGACAAGGGACGCGGTCCGGCATGGCAGAACTCATTGTTCGAAGATTTCTGCGAATTCGGTCTGGGTATGCGTCTCGGCTCCGAACGCATCCGCGAGACAGTTGCAAGCCTGATGAAAAAGGGACTCGAGTGCGAATGCTGCACTCCGGAGATGAAAGAACTCTTCCAGCAGTGGCTCGACAAACGCGGCGACTACTCAGTCACCCGCGAAGTGGCGGACAAGCTTGTCCCTCTCATGGAGGCCTGCGGCTGCGACACTTGCAAGAGCCTGCTTGCCCTCAAGCAGTACATCCCTGCCCGCAGCCAATGGATCTTCGGCGGTGACGGCGCCTCCTACGATATCGGCTACGGTGGTCTGGATCATGTGCTAGCCAGCGGCGAGAATGTCAACATACTGGTGCTCGACACCGAGGTGTACTCCAACACCGGCGGACAGTCTTCCAAGGCAACCCCGGCCGGCGCAATCGCCAAGTTTGCAGCCTCCGGCAAAAAGATTCGCAAGAAGGACCTCGGTATGATGGCAATGAGCTACGGCTACGTCTATGTGGCACAGGTGGCGATGGGTGCAAGCCCCGTCCAGTACATGAACGCCATCAAGGAGGCCGAGGCTTATGACGGCCCGTCCCTCATCATTGCTTATGCCCCTTGTATCAACCACGGACTCAAGGCCGGTATGGGCCTGAGCCAGAAAGAGGAGAAACTTGCAGTCGAGTGCGGATACTGGCACCTGTACCGCTACAACCCTCAGCTTGAAGAAGCCGGCAAGAACCCGTTCAGCCTGGACTCCAAGGAGCCCGATTGGACCAGGTTCCAGGACTTCCTCAAGGGAGAAGTCCGCTTCGCATCCCTCTCCAAGCTCTACCCTGAAAGCGCCGGTGAACTCCTGGCCAAGACCGAGGAATTCGCGAAGATCCGCTACAACACCTATAAGAAACTCTCCGAGTAAAGTAGTTGTTGAACAATAATTTAATCCGTCCACAGGATACTCTTGCGGACGGATTATTTTTTATAGGTATTTAAATCGGCATCCAGACGAAGACCAGAGCATCCCACAACGCGTGGCTTATTATCAGGGCCGGGAGGGCTTTAGGACAAAGCCAGTAGATAAAGCCCCATACCGCTCCGGCTACGAGGGCGGCCATTATCAGCATAAAGTTGAAAGACCAGATGTGGACTAGGGCATATATAACGGTAGTAACAACTAATGCCAGAAAGCGTCCATTCCGGCTTTCGTGAAACATGCGGCCGAATGTTCGTTGCACGAATCCTCTCCAGAACAATTCTTCCGCGGGGCCTATC
The DNA here is from genome assembly GCA_946414935.1 of uncultured Bacteroidales bacterium. Lineage (GTDB taxonomy): Bacteria > Bacteroidota > Bacteroidia > Bacteroidales > UBA932 > Cryptobacteroides. The sequence goes on along the minus strand of CAMKQN010000061.1, from coordinate 4,892 downwards.
AGACAGATCAACAGGACTGCAATAAGGCAGGCCGACGAGCCGTCTTTCATTGAATAGACGGCGTCCACACCAGGCCTGGCGAAATCGAACCAGCGGCTGCTAAGGAAGTTTCCCACCCAGAAAATGCCCCAAAGGGCAAATGCCAGCGCGACGCCGCCAAGAAGCTGCAGCAAAGGCTTTTCGGCCCTTAGCAATTCCCGGCGGTCCACAGTGAAAGCCATTGCCAGCGTAGTCAGTATTACCGCCGACGCCGACATGCATATCCAGAAATCCGGGGCTCCGTGAGTCCATGGACTGAACATATAGAACCACAGCAGCGCAGCTACGGTGATTGCTATGGCAAGTCGGCTTTTCACAGGAGTACAGAGAGGAAAAGCCCCAGCGACAGGGGGACTGAGAAAGCTATCTGCAGTTTTGCCGACGCCAGATCCAGTCCTTTCATAGCGTTGATTCCCTGCTTGTCGTAGGTGCAAGCCTGCTTGAAATTTTTGAAAGCCGGAATACATGCGATCAAGCATAAGAGAGCGAGCGGATGAAGCAGGCCGGCGATTACAGCCGCCACAACTGCGACAAAAGGAACAATCATGTAAACGGCATACAGCACGCTGGACGCCTTGCCTCCTATGAGCATAGCAAAGGTCTTGATGCCTGCAGCCTTGTCCGTCTCGCTGTCGAAAGCGTTGTTGGCGTGCAGAACGGAAACGGTTATTATTCCTATCGGGAGGGACAAGACCAGGGCTTCCCAGTGCAGCTCGCCTGTAACTGCGTAAACGGTACCGAGCACAGGAAGGATACCGAAAATGATGAATATGTCCGCATCTCCCAGCGCGTGGTACTTCAGGAACGAATACAGGGCCGTAAGCAACACTCCCGCGCCACCGATAATCCAGAGTACGGGCCCGCTCAACAGGGCGATCGCCACACCCGTGCCGCATCCGAGCACAAAGAGTATTATGCTGAAGAGGAGGTATTCCTTCGGTTCGAACTTATGGAAAACCAGATTTGGCACGGCGAAAGCGTTTTCGTTGTCAACGCCGGTCTTGAAATCGTAATAATCGCTAAGTACGTTACCGGCAGAATGCAGCAGTACCACACCCAACAAACAAAGGCCGAAAATCACCCAGGGCATCGCTCCGCCTGGGAGAAGTCCTTTACTGAAAGAGTAAGCGAACGAAGCCAGAACAGGCATCGTGGAAACCGGAAAAGACCAGTAGCGGGTTACCGCAAACCAGTCCTTGACGCTGTGTTTTGCCATAGTCTATAAGAATTATAATGTTGCGAAGAATCCAAAGCATTGCTTGATTCAACGCTATAAAGATACAACTTTTATTTCAATTCCGCAGTTCTTCTTTTGTCAGTAACTCTATGAGGAAACGTATTTACCGTTTTGAAAAAAAATTTTAAATTTGTATCCCGTTATATAAACGACTGACAGATGAAAACCAAGTACGTATTCGTAACGGGCGGGGTGGCTTCATCCCTAGGCAAGGGTATAGTGGCGGCATCCCTGGCAAAGCTTCTACAGGCTAGGGGGCTCCGAGTCACCATCCAGAAATTCGACCCCTATATCAATATAGACCCGGGGACCCTGAATCCCTATGAGCACGGCGAGTGCTATGTGACGGAAGACGGCGCCGAAACGGATCTGGACCTCGGCCACTATGAACGCTTCCTGGGCGTACACATGTCCAAGGCCAATAACGTGACCACCGGCAAGATCTACAACACGGTCATCACCAAAGAGCGCGAAGGCGCGTATCTGGGTAAGACTGTCCAGATTGTCCCCCATATTACCGACGAGATCAAGCGCAGGATGCTCCTGCTGGGAAAAACCGGCCGCTTCGACGTAGTGATCACAGAGGTTGGCGGCACGGTGGGCGACATGGAATCGCAGCCTTTTGTGGAAGCCATGCGCCAGCTTCAGTGGGAATTGCCGGAAGAGGATTTCCTGAGCATCCACCTGACGCTGATACCTTATCTGAAGGCAGCCCAGGAGCTCAAGACCAAGCCCACCCAGCATTCCGTACAGGAGCTTCAAAGCGCCGGCGTGCATCCGGATATCATTGTCTGCCGCACGGAAAAGCCGCTCTCTGCTGAACTGCGCAGGAAAATCGCCCTCTTCTGCAACGTCCGGCCAGGGCACGTGATCCAGTCCATCGACGCCTGGAGCATCTACCAGGTTCCGCTGAACATGGAGGAGGAGCAATTGGATACGCTTGTGGTAAACAAGCTGGAAATCAAGGATTGCGCTCCCAAGCCTGACCTTTCTGCCCTGAAGGCTTTCCTCGCCCGTCTGCAGAATCCGAAGCGGGAAGTAAACATTGCCATGGTGGGCAAGTATGTTGAGCTTCAGGATGCCTACAAATCCATCCAGGAGTCTTTCGTCCACGCAGGAGCCGCCAATGAATGCAAGGTCCACGTAAAGAGCGTTCACTCGGAACATATAAATGAAAACAATGTGGCGGAAGTGCTTGCCGGAATGGACGGCATCCTGGTAGCGCCCGGCTTCGGCGAACGTGGAATCCCCGGCAAAATTGCCGCCGTCCGCTATGCCCGCGAGAACGGCATCCCCTTCTTCGGCATCTGCCTGGGAATGCAGATGGCGGTGGTTGAGTTCGCGCGCAACGTTCTGGGCTTCTCCGATGCCGCCTCCGTAGAAATGGCGCCCGAGACCACCCATCCCGTCATAGACCTTATGGAGGAACAGAAGAGCACCACCATCAAAGGCGGAACAATGCGGCTTGGCGCCTATGCCTGCAAACTGGTTCCGGACTCACTTGCATCCCGCATCTACGGCGGACAGGAGATCATTTACGAGCGACATCGCCACCGCTATGAGTTCAACGACGCATACAGGGAAGTGATGGAAGCGGCAGGCCTGAAGGTTTCAGGCACCAACCCGGATACAGGCCTCGTGGAAATCATCGAATTGCCAGGACATCCTTTCTTCATCGGTACCCAGTTCCACCCCGAATTCAAAAGCACGCCCGAAAGTCCCCAGCCAATCTTCACAGCATTCGTGAAAGCCGCCATGGATTTTTCCTCCTGAGCATTCATCTGCGGATGTCGTGAATAATTATTGGGCCACCATGCGGCCTGATTTTTGCATTTACAGTAAAAAACGATTCGATTATGAGAAAGCTTTTTTTGATAGTTTTGCTGGCTGTCTCTGCCTCCATTTATGCAAATGCACATGATGTGATTGTAAAACGTGATGGAGAGAGAATTCAGGCCATGGTTATGGAAGTTAATGCTACTTCCGTGAAATTCAAGAGGATGGATAATCCCAACGGTCCCGTCTATATTTGTAATTTGAGTGATGTTCAATCCATCGCTTATGAAAACGGGAAAGTGGAAACGTATGGTGAACAGCCCCGTGAACAAGAAAGATACTATGCCGATTATAACGACGTGAGGTACAGGGATATAAAAGGCTGGTACAATCCGCGCGACTACGAGAGCTACTCTGGAGAGCCATACTCCCCTATCCTTTCAGGCTTGAGCTCATGGATTATCCCGGGACTGGGACAATGCTTTGATGGAGAATGGTGCCGTGGATTGGGCATTATGGCAGCCAACCTGGGATTTGCGACCGTCGAGTTTGCAGGCCTTTCCCTCGCATATTATTACGGGCAGCCCGTCCATTACACCTACGATTACAACGACCCCATAGCTATAGGCGCCAAGGATCCGTTACGTTCACTTGTCTGCGTGGGAGGTACGCTGCTGGTTGCCACCTGCCATGCCGCATTCAACATCTGGAACATTTTCGATGCGGTAAACATTGCAAAAGTAAAGAATCTCTATTACCAGGACGCAAGCAGGAACACAGCATCGTTCAACCTGCATTTTGAGCCGGAACTGGCCTTCAGCCCTTCCTTCGGAAACAGTCTTGAGCCTGTTGCAGGACTGAAACTCAGCGTCTGCTTCTGATGGTACAGAAAACCAATGCTGCGAGGCTTCTCGATGCTGCCGGTATTCCATATACGCTGGTAGAGTATCAAGTTGACGAAGAGCATTTGGATGCATGCCACGTGGCAGAACAGCTGGGTGAAGATATAGATTGCGTTTTCAAGACGCTCGTACTGCGAGGAGACCGTAACGGTCTCTTCGTTTGCGTTATTCCCGGTTCCCTGGAGGTGGACCTGAAACTGGCAGCACAGATCTCCGGCAACAAGAACTGCGCTATGATTCATGTGAAAGAATTGCTGCCCAACACCGGCTATATCAGGGGAGGATGCTCCCCCATCGGAATGAAAAAACCCTTGCCTACTTTCATCCACGAAAGCGCTTTGCTCTACGATAAAATATACATCAGCGCCGGAGTCCGCGGCTTGCAGCTATGCCTTGCGCCTCAAGACCTATTCAACTATACCGAAGCTTCGGTTTACCCCGTATAACACTAATAATCAAAATAATGAAAGCATTCCACCTGTTCGAGGCCATTGCATTGGCAACCCTCCTCGCTGCTTGCAACGAAGTATCAGTCCCAGACCTTAATTCATACGTACCCGAATACGCCGTAATGGCTCATCGCGGCTCCACCTACTGGGCTCCAGAGGAAACGGAAAGTGCATGGCGATGGGCCCGGGAAATGGGCGCAGATTACCTCGAATCCGACCTGCAATGCACAAAGGACGGTGTAATTCTCGCCAACCACGATGAAAAGCTAAGCCGTACAAGCAACATAGAAGAAGTGTTCGGGGAGTCCATCCCACAGACCCGGCGCGACTTTTATATCTCCCTGGGATTCAGCGAGGAAGATGCCGATGCTCAGCTTGCCTGCGACGCAGCCGGCTTCAAGCCGTTCTATGCGGCATCTTATTATTATGCAGAACTGCTCATGCTCGACGCCGGTTCCTGGTTTAATGAAGCCCGTCCTGGGCAAGCCC
>CAMKQN010000060.1:0-13145 GCA_946414935.1 uncultured Bacteroidales bacterium | reverse complement strand
ATGCCATTCAAACGCTCTACCAACTGAGCTAATACCCCGTTTGTGGACTGCAAAGATAACACTTTTTTTGAAAATGCAACTGCAGTCCGTGTTTTTTTTGTTCAATTTAGTATCTTTGACCGGAAGCTTCGTGGATTACGGTCCATGTTTCCGGGATTCCGGAGGAGTTCCGTCTTTCGCTTATGTAGCTTGCGCTCGGGGCTGCGGGGGAGGTGAGTATGTATGTTCCCCGTTCCGGGACGCCTTCCATCCATTCCATTTCGTTGCCCATGATTGTCCCTTTTTCTGGGACAGTGTACGCTCGTACGGTATATAGGCTGTTGCATCCGTAAAACATTCTTTGATTGGATTTTCCGGATCCGTAGGTCTGCATGGCTATATTCCTGGTCTCCAGAAGATAGATACAGTTCTCAAACATGCTGGAATAGCATCCTTCAGCTGCTTCAGACGCCGGCAGTTCAGGAGTGATGGTAACCTGGCTTCCGGCGAACATTCCGTTATAGCATCCAGGCCTTAGTATGCTTGCGGGAAGTATTAGAGGCGGCGTGGCTACACTTGAGTTTTTGAACATATTGAAGTAGCAGCGATTGGCCAGGTTCATGGCAGGCAGTTCGGGCGCTACCGTCAGTGTCCTGCAGCCGCTGAATGTTTCTTCATAGCATGATTCGGCAAGCGTTTGAGCAGGCAGTTCGGGTGCCGATTGGAGGTTCAAGTTCCGATATGCCTGGTACAAGCAGCCGACACTGTTTATGACATCAACATCCAGATCAGGGACTTTCGTTATGTTGTGGAAAGATGTGACAGTATCTCCGCCGAGAAGTTGGGCGAAACATAGCGGATTATCCGGTATCTCGGTAATCATGTGAGTGTAACTGAGCAGTGAAGTCAGGTCTCCTTCTATCTGGATTTCGCAGTTGTAATTCTTGAACCACAATTGGGTAAGATAAGCAGTCTTGTAACCTGATTGGTTGGTTTCAATGTATGCCAGCCCGTTCGGATTCTCCCCCCTCAGGTATATCACGGAGTCGAAATACAGCAGATAAGGTGCTGTAGGACTGATGTAATTGTTCCTGAGGAAGTAGTCGATGCTGAAGCTCTGGTATCTGAAGTTCAGCTTCGGCTTCCACCCGTAATTGCCGGAATGACTGTAGATATAAGTTGCAAAAGGCACCTGTTGCCAGTTCTCTCCATCAAGCGAATACTCCAAATAAGGAGCGTCCGGGGCATTGTACATGTACTGCGTGACTGTAAGGATGTTAGGCTCGGCCGATGTGATTTTGAGGTATCGGGGCTTCAACTCCAGCAGAAGGGCTTCTCCGTCGAAAGCCAGGGAGTAAACATACTTTTCGTTAGCCTCCCACTGCTCCGACACATTATACTCCAGGGTTTTCTGCTTGGATAGAATACCGTCGTGAATGGTGTAGGTGACTGTGAAGCTTGTTCCGGCTTGGGGTGGTACCAGCAAACCGTAGCCTCCTATCCCTTGAACGTCCCTGGTGCTTATCCCGGGAACCTGATAATCCCCGGAGCAGGGCACGGCAAGCCGCTCAATAGCTCCGCTTGAAGAAGCTGTGTCGTATTCTACGTATCCCGAGTCGTACAAACGGATATTTCCGTCCATATATACATTGTTCAAGCAGATTTCGTCGATTACGATACCTCTGTCTCTGACGGCATCCCATGCGGAGTTGCTTTCGGCGACGAAGATAAGCTGAGCCATAGCGTGTTTGAACGTAAGGGGCAGAGGCGATGAGGTGGAAGCCGGGGTAACCATGACCCTGCATCCAGAAAACAGAATGTCGGTCTGACGGCTGGAGTAATCGGAAGGGAGTGTCATGTCCCAGTAATTCAATCCGTCGCCGGCTTCAGGCTCGCTGGGAAAATCAAGGCCCGGAGCGGAGTATGCCATAAAAGACATACTTCCGCTTTTGGGCCAGTATTTGTCTGCCGACCAGACTCCAGCGTCACTTGAAAACTTCACCCTGTCGAACCATATAGATTCAGGACCGCTGTCGGGACGGTATTTTGCCGAAACTATTATGTCGTTGTCTGTCGGGAAAGAGGTTCCGGACATTCCGCTCTTGGTTTCAAGGCTGACGCTGACGCCTGGTTGAAAGCAGATCAACCCGGGGCAGTCAAATGCATTTTCCTGCGAGCAGGCGATTGCCGCTAAGGACAATAACAATAATATTCTGCATCCGGTTTTCATGGTTATGAAATGTTGACCGTATCGGGATTCACTGTTACCCAGTCGGTTACGCTTGGACTAACGGAGATTCCCGTTTGGGTTATGTTGATTTGGTAACAATAGTTCTTTCCCTGGACCCAGGATGTGTCAGGGGAGGACAAATTCACTGTATGCACCAGTCCGGCGTTGTCCAGATTGCTGTTTCCTTGTTTACCGTTGTGGAGTGTATAAGTGATTGTGATACTTGTGCAGTCCTGCTCCGGAACCAGGATGCCGGTACCGAGCTGGGCGCTGTAAGAGCTCGTAAGGTTGACGGGGGAGAAACCGGGAACGGGCTTGTCTGCCTGGCTGCCCAGCAACGACCAATCGCAGCTGCCGTCGTTTTTCATTACGCAGGTGCCGCTGTATTTTGCTCCGTTCAAGGTAATGTTGGTAATGGTGATACCGGTATTGGTTTCCGCATTGTAGTTCAAGTTGCTTTTCGCCTTGAAACTGATCATAGCCTGAGCATGCTTGAAATTCATGGATACGCTGGAAATCTTGTTTGTACGCTCGGCGTAGGCAAACAGGATGTCTTCTTGGACTGAAGAGTTGTCGCTGATTGCCAGGGTTACCTCGTCAGTGACCTTGGTCCCAGTATAAGAAGCATTTGGATTGAGTGAAGGGCAGCTGTAGGCAAGAAAATCGAGTTCCCCCGTCAGCGGCCAGTACTTGTCTCCCGTCCAGGTAGTGCCGTTCTTGCTGAAAACTACATTGGAGAAGAATGTCTCGTCGTAGTTCCCTCCGGGGGAATAGTAATAGGCGGCGACTATCATGCTTCTTTCCGGGAAGACGGTACCGATAATCGGGGCTTTTGTGACGGGGCAAGTCAAAGGAATGATTTCGATGCTTGAAAGGCTGGGATTAGAATAAGCGTCGTTGCGGTCCTTGGAGCAGGAAGCCAGTGCCAGTGTGCCTGCAAGGCAGCAGAAGAAAGTCTTAAAGTTTTTCATAATGATTTGATTGTTAATAGTTAATAGAGTTTCTCTTCGTTGAAACTGTAGTAATTGTCGTCAGAAATAATCACATGATCCAGAAGCAGGATGGAGCACGACGCGGCCGCATCGCGTAATGCGGATGTTTCGCGTATGTCGGCGGCTCCCGGTCTGGGGTCTCCGTCGGGATGGTTGTGTACCAGGATAATGCCTGCCGCATTATGCTGCATAGCATTCCTGACTATTGCGGGAATGTCTATTATGGTGCTCCTGCTTCCGCCTATGGTGAGCTGTACTATTTTGATTATGCGGGATTTCCGGTCCAGCAACAGCACCCAGCATTCTTCCCGCTTGACTCCTTTCAGGCGCGGGCGCATCAGTTCATATACAGTCCGGGATTCGGTGACGGGTTCCTTTTGCGCGCTCTGCTCAAGCATGAACCGCCTGCCTATTTCGAAAGCCGCCAGCAGGGTTGCCGCTTTTGGCTTTCCTATTCCGTCCAGACTCGCGAGAAACTCAGGGTCACACTCAAACAGTCCGCTCAGGCGTCCGTCAACTAGAGACATAAGTTTACCTGCTTGCTCAAGAACGCTTTCCCCAGGCCTCCCGGTGCGTAACAATATGGCAAGTAATTCCCCGTCTGCCAATGCAGTGGCTCCTCGGGCAAGCAACTTTTCCCTCGGCCTTTCGGCCTCGCTCATATCCATCATTCTCATACTTAAAAACCCACCCGCCCGCCACATCTCAAACTTAAACTTTTATGGAAAACACTTCCGGCGGCAAAGTTACGCTATCATATCATGGTATGCTCCCGCAGACTAGCCGCTGGGTGCATCTATTTACGATTTTTTAAGAATCTGCCAATAATTGTTATATTTGTGAATCGAATTCTTTTGAGAATTATGGGTAGAGAAATAAAGTTTTCACTTGTTTACCGGGATATGTGGCAATCTTCCGGTAAATATCAGCCAAGGGCAGACCAGCTCGTAAGGGTGGCGCCGGCAATTATAGATATGGGGTGTTTTGACCGGGTGGAGACCAACGGCGGCGCTTTCGAGCAGGTCAACCTGCTGTATGGCGAAAACCCGAACAAGTCTGTCCGGGTGTGGACGGCTCCTTTTCATAAGGCTGGAATTCAGACACATATGCTCGAACGTGGCCTTAATGCGCTGCGTATGAACCCGGTGCCCGCCGACGTTCGCGAACTCATGTTCAAAGTAAAAAAGGCTCAGGGAACTGATATCGCCCGTTCGTTCTGCGGACTCAATGACCACCGTAACTTGCGCCTTAGCGTAGAATATGCGAAAAAGGCCGGAATGATTTCCCAGGGGGCCCTTTCCATCACCAATTCTCCGGTTCATACTGTGGAGTATTATATGGGGGTTGTGGACCACCTTGTAGAATACGGAACCGACGAGATTTGCCTCAAAGATATGGCCGGAGTGGGGCGTCCTTCTTTCCTCGGCCGTCTTACCAAAGAGATCAAGACCAAGTACCCTCGTATTAAAGTTCAGTACCACGGTCACAGCGGCCCGGGCTTCAGTACCGCGTCTATGCTGGAGGTCGCCCGCGCCGGTGCAGATTACATGGATGTCGCCGTCGAGCCCCTGTCCTGGGGCAAGGTTCATCCGGACGTTATAACCATCCAGCAGATGCTGAAAGCGGACGGTTTCCTGGTAAAGGACATCAATATGGATGCTTATATGCAGGTGCGTTCCCTTACGCAGGAGTTTATCGACGATTTTCTCGGCTACTGGATTAATCCGGGCAACTCCAGGATGACGTCACTTCTGGTGGGTTGCGGCCTTCCGGGAGGAATGATGGGCTCGATGATGGCCGACCTGAAAGGCTTCCAGTCTGCTATCAATGCGGCTGAGAAAGCCGCACGGAAGCCTGAGAGCGACCTCGACGGCTTGATGGTACAGCTTTTCGAGGAGGTCGAATATGTATGGCCGCGTCTTGGATACCCACCCCTTGTGACTCCGTTCAGCCAGTACGTGAAAAACACGGCGCTGATGAACTTGTTTGCAATGGCTCAGGGCAAACCCCGTTTCAGCACCATAGATAAAGATACCTGGGGCATGATTCTCGGCCGTATGGGCAAACTACCCGGTGAGCTGGCACCCGAAATAGTCGCCCTAGCTGAAGAAAAAGGCTTCGAATTCTATACCGGCAACCCTCAGGACGAGTACCCGGACGAGCTTCCCAAATTCCGCAAAATGATGGAGGAAGAAGGCTGGGACTGCGGGCAGGACGATGAGGAGCTGTTCGAGCTTGCAATGCACGAAAGGCAATACAGAGATTACCGCAGCGGCATTGCCAAAGAACGTTTCGAGCATGATTTGGAGGAACTTAAGGCAAAGGCCGGCGCTCCAATCGTAGTGAAACGCCCTGTCGTTGAAATGCCGGGCTTCGATATCGAAGCACTCATCAAGAAGTATCCGAAGGCTACGCCTCTTCAGGTCCCCGCAAAGGGCAAACTCCTCTGGCAGATAGATGTGGAAGACGACTCCACCGCTCCCGTTGCAGGTACTCCTGTGAAGGCCGGGGTGCCATGCGGATATGTCCAGACCCGCTACGGCCTGGAAGAAATTGTTCCGGCGTGCGACGGGCGCATAGTAGCGGTAACCGGAGCCCAAGGGAAGGATGTGGTAAAAGGTGAAATAGTTGCTCTTGCCGAATGATGGAAAACTACAACAAGACTTTAAGCCCCCAGCAGCGGGACAAGTTGGCGAAGGTGAAGCATGTCGCCCTCGATATGGACGGCACTATCTATCTGGGTAACAATATCTTCCCATATACTATTGCCTTTCTGGACTCCTTGACGAGGGCTGGCATTTCCTATTCCTTCCTCACTAACAATCCCACCAAGTCCGTGGCCGACTACCTCAAGAAACTGGCCGGGATGGGAATAGAGGCGGGGGAGGACAATATGTACACCACTTCGCTGGCGGCCATCGATTATATCAAGCGCACCTGGCCCGATGCAAAACGTCTCTTCATGCTTGGCACGCCTTCCATGATCGGCCAGTTCCTGAAAGCCGGTTTCGAATCTTGCGAGGACAGTGCCGACGACCGTCCGGACGTGCTTGTAGTGGCCTTCGATCCCACTTTAGTCTATTCCCGCTTGTGTCGGGCGAGCTGGTGGGCTTCCCAGGGCATTCCATACGTTGCCACCAATCCGGACCGCGTGTGTCCTACCGACCAGCCTACAATACTTGTGGACTGCGGATCACTGCAGAAGTGTATCGAGCATGCCACTGGCCGCAAGCCGGACATAGTGCTGGGCAAACCCGATCCCACTATGCTGGACGGCATCCGTTTGCGGCACGGACTAAAGCCCGAAGAAATCTTGATGGCCGGAGATCGTATCTACACCGATACCGCTATGGCTCATAACGCAGCGGCAGTCGGTTGCCTGGTGCTGAGCGGAGAAACCACCCTGGAGACGGCCCTGAAGGTGGCTGAGGATGAGAAAACCTGCGAGGCCAAGGGCGAGACCCCGGAGTTTTATGCCCCCGACTTCATTGTGCGGGATATTGCTGAATTGGGCGAACTGCTCGCCGAAAGCCGGAAATAACTATGCCAGGGGAGAATGACTTTTCACGCTTGGAATTGAGCCTGCCGGCTGCCCGCAGAAACTACCGCTATTTCCGCGGCCTGCTAAAGCCGTCCACTAAGCTCCTGGTGCTGGTGAAGGCAAACGCATACGGTCACGGAGCCGTAGAGTTTGCATCTATGATGCAGGCGGAAGGCGCTGATTATCTGGCGGTTGCCCTTCCGGTTGAGGGGGTGGAGCTGCGCCGGGCCGGTGTTTCCCTGCCCATACTCGTTCTCACGGCTGGTACCGATTTCTTCCCGGAAATCATAGAGTACAAGCTGGAGCCGGGCATCCCTAACCTTTATACGCTTTCGGCCCTTTGTGACGAATTGGACAAGCGCGGCATCATGGATTTTCCTATTCATATCAAGTTGGATTCCGGCATGCACCGCCTCGGGTTCATGCCTGAAGAGTTGCCCGCTTTGATTGATTTCCTGAAGTCGCATCCCTGCTTGCGTGTCCGCTCCGTATATTCCCACCTGGCAGTAGCTGAGGACCCGGCTGAAGACGAGTTTACACTCGGCCAGATACGCCTTTTCGAGCTGGGCGCCGCTAGGCTTAGCGAAGCTCTGGGATACAAGCCTCTTTGGCACGTGCTCAATTCCGCCGGAATTGAACGCTTCCCCCAGTTCCAGCACGATATGGTCCGTCTCGGAATCGGCATCTACGGTATCAGTGCTCTTCCGGGGGTGCAGCTTTCCCCGGTCGCCAGCCTAAAGGTTAAGATACTGCAGATCAAGAACTTGTCTGAAGGAACCATAGGATATGGGAGGCATGGTATAGTGGCCCCTGAAGGTACCCGCATAGCTACGGTCCCGGTGGGCTACGCAGACGGAATCAACCGGCACCTCGGCTGCGGACATGCCAGCTTTTCGGTTGCCGGGCATCGTGCCCCTACCATAGGAAATATCTGTATGGATATGTGTATGCTGGACGTGAGCGGAATTCCCTGCGACGTGGGGGATACTGTTACCATCTTCGGCAAAGACCCGACAGTCAGCGAGTTGGCGGCCATCCTCGATACCATTCCATACGAAATACTAACCTCGGTGCCGCGCCGCATCGAACGAATAATCATACGCAAATGAAAAAAATTACCTTGATTGCGCTCGCTATGCTCAGCATTGCGGCGTATGCACAGAACAATGGTGGCATCACTCCTGAGATGCTGGCCGAAATCAGTAAAGCTTGGACCGGATCCGCCTCCGACAAGGCTCTGCGCAACGCAATTGCTACGACTCCTATCAACACCCTGGCTCTCAACGCGGAAAATGCAGCGATGATAGACACGGAGTTCAGCGACCGGATCAAGACCCGCGGTATCACTGACCAGAAGTCCAGCGGCCGCTGCTGGCTCTTTACCGGGCTCAACGTGCTCCGTGCCGCGGCTATTGACAAATGGAATCTCGGTGATTTCCAGTTCAGCCAGTGTTATTGCTTCTTCTGGGACCAGCTTGAGAAAGCCAATCTATTCCTGCAGGCAATAATAGACACCCGTGACAAGCCCATCGACGACCGAGAGGTGGACTGGCTCTTCTCTCACCCGATAGGTGACGGCGGAACCTTCACCGGGGTGTCCAACCTGGTGACAAAATACGGCCTGGTGCCGGCTTCCGTAATGCCTGAAACTGCCGCATCCAATGCAACCGCACAGATGCGTGCACAACTGTCCAATTTACTGCGGCAGGACGGTTTCAGGCTCCGCGATATGTGGGAGCAGGGAATAATAAATATGCCCCGCAAGGCCGGACTGGCCCGCCAGAAGCACTCCGAGACCATTCTGAACTTGATTCAGCAAGAAAAGGTGTCCATGCTTAAGGAGGTTTATCATGTGCTCTCCCTGTGCCTTGGCGTTCCTCCCTCCGAATTTGAGTGGAAAGGGGAGAAGACCACACCTAAGAAATTCTATCAGGACCTTCTCGGATACGATTTGGAGAACAACTACGTGATGTTGATGAACGATCCTTCACGGGAATACGGAAAGGTCTATGAAATCCAGTACGACAGGCACATGTATGACGGCCAGAACTGGTTTTACTTGAATCTCCCCATAGAGCGTATCAAGGAGATGGCTATTGCTTCTATCAAAGCTAATACCGCCATGTATTTCAGCTGTGATGTGGCGAAGTTCCTCGACCGGAACAGGGGTGTAGCTGATTTATCCAATTTCGATTATGATTCTTTGCTGGGGGTTGAGTTTAACATGGATAAAAAGCAGCGCATCCAGACCCATGCCAGCGGTTCCAGTCATGCAATGACCCTTATTGCCGTGGATATCAAGGACGGCAAGCCTGCCAAATGGATGGTGGAGAACAGCTGGGGAGCAAAATCCGGTTACAAAGGAAACATCATTATGACCGACGAATGGTTCAATGAGTACATGTTCCGCCTTGTTGTCGAGAAGCGCTTCGTGCCGGCAGATGTCCTGGCAATGCTAAAGCAGGAAGCTGTGATGCTTCCTGCCTGGGATCCTATGTTCGCCGTAGAAGAATAACGGCTCGGTTTAGTTCTGCGCCAGCTTCTTTTCGCTTGGAATGAGGAGGGCGCAGAGACCTACGCCTATAAGAGCCCCTACAGCCACGGAAAGCATCGCAGCGTCCCATGAGCTGCCGTTAGCAATGCCTCCGACGACGATTTTGGAGCAAACTGCATCACCTACGAGGTAGCCGAAGAGTCCTACGAACCCGGCTGCCGTGCCTGCGGCGTTCTTGGGTACCAGGTTCAGGGCCTGGACTCCGGTAAGGGCCACGGGGCCGTAGATGAAGAATCCGATGAGGCAGAGAGCTACGTAAACCAGCACTTTCTGCATAGACGGCTCGACGTTCACGATTCCGGCACCTACGAGCCAGTACAGCAGCACACCTATGGCGCAGAGGAACATGCAGATTACGTTCATGGGGGCGCAACGGCCTTTGAATATCTTGGACGTTGCCCATCCGCAGGCTATGGTACCAACGGCTCCCACAATGTTATGCACGGAGAACGCCACTTTGCTCTCGGCGGCGGTCATTATGCCTTTGGTCTGCAGATAAGTCGGGGCCCAGTCGCCTATGCCGTAACGTACCATATAAACTGCAACGTTGGAGATTGCCACGACCCAGAGGAGCTTGTTCTTGAGCACGTAGTCCACAAAGAGGGTCTTGAACGGAAGTTTCTCTCCGGCCGCTCCTTTTGACTTGAGGCCGCTGTGGTCGTTTCTCCAGTCGGCAACGGCAGGGAGGCCGCAGGATTCAGGGGTGTCCCGTATCGCCCACCAGCAGAAAAGAGCTATTGCAATGGCTATGACGGCGGGGAATACGAAATTGCCTCTCCAGGTCTGCACGATACCGAAATCGGCCGCAAGGGCCACTCCGGCTATGGCGAGGAAGCCGAGGGAGAAACTGCCTATGGTATGCGAAACGTTCCATACGCTCATCTTGAAACTTCGCTCGTTCTGGCTGAACCAGTGCGCCATGATACGGCCGCAAGGGGGCCAGCCGAATCCGCTCAGCCATCCCACTATCAGCATCAGTACGAATATGATAGCGGTGTTCACGGCCGTATTGGGGCCGAACGGTATCAAGCCGACAGCCATCATAGTCAGGGCGGAAAGCACCAGCCCCACGCAGAGGAACTTGCGTGCGTCGGAACGGTCCGATACGCTGCCCATTACAAATTTGCTGAAGGCGTATGCGATGGAGACGGCAGACATGGCCAGTCCTACCTTACCGGCATCCAGGATGCCGTCGTTAATCATGTCCGGGGCTGCCAGGGACAGATTCTTGCGGACCAGATAGTACGCGGCATAACCCAGGAATGCACCCAGGAATACCTTAAGTCTCATCGCTTTGTACTCTTTGTCGATTTTTTCAGCCGGGATTTGCGCCTTCGGCTTGGGCGGATCAAGAAATCTAGCCATCTGCTATCAGTTTAGAATTATCCTGTCAAAGATAAGCAATAGTTTTCAATAATGACAAAGTGGCAGTGGCAAAATAATTGATACTTTTGCAGGAAAAAGCAAGACTATGGCAGAAAAAACTATAAAAGAAGGCGCTCAGGAGCAGCCTGAAAAGCTCCCCAAAAAGAAAAAGGACAACCTGTTGCAGAAGCAGGTGGATGAACTTAATGACAAATTGTCCGAAGAACATGACCGCTACGTGCGCTTGTATGCGGAGTTTGAAACTTTCCGCCGCCGTACGTCCGAAGAGAAACTGGCGCTGGTGGGTACGGCCGCTGCGGATACCATAAAAGGCCTGCTCCCCGTGCTGGATGACTGTGAAAGGGCGATGCAGATGCTGGCCGAGTCTTCAGATGATGCTGCACGTGAAGGCACATCGCTGATTTACAATAAATTGATGGAATACCTCAAGAGCCGTGGACTGACTGTTATAGAGGCTAAAGGCCAGGCTTTTGATACGGACTTCCATGAGGCTCTTACCCAGGTTCCCGCACCCAGCGAGGACCTCAAAGGGAAAGTGCTGGATGTCTATCAAACCGGCTATATGCTGAACGGTAAAATACTTAGGTATGCCAAGGTTATCGTCGGTGCTTAATTGTTATGGCAGAAAAAAGAGATTACTACGAAGTGCTGGGGCTCGAAAAGAGCGCTTCAGCCGATGACATAAAGGCTGCGTATCGCAAGGCTGCCTTGAAATGGCATCCGGACCGTTGGGTCAGCGGGACTGATTCTGAAAAGAAAACGGCCGAGGAGAGGTTCAAGGAAGCTTCCGAAGCTTATTCCGTACTGAGCGACCCCGACAAGAAAGCCAAGTACGACCAATTCGGCTTTGCCGGCGTGGATGGCGCCGGAGCCCAGGACTGGAGCCAGGGATTCGGCAGCCTGAACGACATTTTGAACAACCTCTTTGGAGGTGCGTTCGGCGGGGCGTTCGGAGGCTTCGGCGGTTTCGGAGGCTTCGGCGGTCAGGCCGGCCCCCGTACCATGAGAGGCAGGGACATTCGTACAAGAGTGCGCCTGAGCCTTGAAGAGATAGCAACGGGTTGTACCAAGGAGGTAAGCATAGAGCGCAACCGTCCTTGCCCCGAGTGCGACGGACGAGGTACCAAAAACAGCTCCGACATAAAGACCTGTCCCACTTGTAAAGGCAGCGGGCAGGTGCAGAATGTGGTTAATTCCTTGTTCGGACGCACGATGACCTACACCACTTGCCCGCAGTGCGGCGGGGAAGGCACAATAGTTTCCAATCCCTGCGGCCACTGCAAGGGAAGCGGCCTGGTGCGCAAGCGTGAGACCGTTAAAGTGAAAGTGCCTGCCGGTGTAGAAGACGGAATGCAACTCACCGTAAGGGGAGAGGGCCATGGCGCAGCAAGGGGAGGAGTAGCCGGCGACTTGCTGGTTATCATAGAGGAACAAGCCCATCCCCAGCTCAAGCGACAGGGAAACGATCTCTTCTACACCCGCGTGATAAGTACTCCGGAAGCCATCCTCGGTACTGAAATCCAGATTCCTGCTCTCGGGGGCGCTCAAAAGTTAAAAATCGAGGCTGGAACTCAATCCGGTACGGTGGTGCGCCTGAGGGGTAAAGGTTTACCGGATGTGAATGGTTATGGGAAGGGAGATTTGTATGTGAAGATTCTGGTATGGATACCCCGGAAGCTCAGCCGCAGCGAGAAAGAGGCGGTTGAAAATATGATGAAGAGTTCCACTTTCAGGCCGGATCCCAACCGTGACGATAGGGACTTGTTTGAAAAAGAGAGCAAATATTTTTAAAAAAGTATTGCGATATAAAAAATAATTCATAAATTTGCAGTCCCATTTCAGCAGCCTCTCGTTGAACGGTTCATTGACGCTGCGAATATAGATTGAAATATTGTTATGGATTTAATTAAATTGGTGGAGGAATCCTTCTCGCAGAACAAAGCAGCCTCCTATCCTGCATTCAAGGCCGGTGACACTATTACCGTGACTTACAGGATTAAAGAAGGTGACAAGGACAGACTTCAGAATTTCCGCGGAGTAGTCATCCAGATTTGTGGCGCTACCCCTTATACCAGGACTTTTACCGTCCGCAAGATTTCCAATGGAATCGGCGTAGAAAGGATTTTCCCTTACGAGAGCCCGTTCATTGACAAGATCGAGATTAACAAAGTCGGTAAGGTCCGCAGAGCGCGCATCTTCTACCTCCGTAAGCTTTCCGGCAAGAAGGCTCGCATCAAAGAGGCAAAGCGCGTCGTGAAGGAAGCTTCCGCCGAATAGGTCTAACCGGGCTCCGGCCCGGTAAATACTGGCTCCTTAGCTCAATTGAATAGAGCATTTGACTACGGATCAAAAGGTTACAGGTTTGAGTCCTGTAGGAGTCACTCAAAACCCCATCTGACACACGTCAGATGGGGTTTTTCTTTAAAATTGTACCAAAATTGTACCAAAGAATAGTCCAGTTTA
>CAMKQN010000059.1:0-13423 GCA_946414935.1 uncultured Bacteroidales bacterium | reverse complement strand
ACAGTCGGCTCTCGAACATCTTCTGATGGATCAGCACCGAGCCGCGGCACTGCACTGCAGTGACGAGCATCACCGACAGCAGGTCGGGAGTGAGGCCAGGCCAGGGAGCGTCAGCAAGCGTCATGATGGAGCCGTCGATGAAGGACTCTATCACGTAGCTCTCTTGCGCCGGCACATAGATGTCGTCACCACGCTGCTCCAACCGTATGCCCAGGCGCCGGAAGCACTCGGGAATGATGCCGAGCTCGCCGTAGCGGACATCGGTAATAGTCAGTTCGCTCTGGTTGATGGCGGCCATCCCTATGAAGGAACCCACCTCAATCATATCCGGAAGTACGGTGTGGGAGGCCCCGTGGAGCGAAGGCACGCCGGTGATGGTGAGCAAGTTGGAACCTATGCCATCAATCTGCGCGCCCATGGAGACCAGGAGCTTGCAAAGCTGCTGCACATAAGGTTCGCAGGCGGCATTGTAGATGGTGGTAGTGCCCTCTGCAAGCGTAGCTGCCATGACGATATTAGCCGTACCGGTCACGGATGCCTCGTCCAGCAGCATATAACTGCCCTGCAGCGGGCCTTGCGAACTGAGCTTATAGGCACGGCGGGAAGTGTCGTAGGAGCAGTCGGCGCCGAGCTTGATAAAACCGTCTATGTGGGTATCCACCCTGCGGCGGCCTATCTTGTCGCCGCCCGGTTTCGGAAAATAAGCGAGGCCGAAGCGGGCGAGCAGCGGGCCCACTACCATCACGGAGCCGCGCAGGCGGGCGCATTTCTCCACGAATTCAGCGCTCGATACATAGAACTCGTTGACGTGGGCGGCGTTGAATGTGTACTCACCCTTGCCGCTGCGCGTCACTACAACCCCCATCCCTTTCAGAAGCGAGATAAGGTTGCGTATGTCCAATATATCCGGAATGTTGGAAATGGTCACGTCTTCAGAGGTCAGCAACACCGCGCTGATTACCTCGAGAGCCTCATTCTTTGCACCTTGAGGAGCAATGCTGCCACTAAGTCTGTGGCCACCTTCTACGATAAATGAACTCATATCTTACTTCAGGGCATCCAGAACTTCACGCATAAGCGTACGGGTGCTTTCGGCGGCGGGGACCAGCGGCAGCCGCATAGTATCCGAGCAGTATCCAAGCAGGGACAGGGCAGCCTTGGCGGGAATGGGGTTCGACTCCACGAAACAGGCATTGTACAAAGGCTTCAAGACATCGTTCAACGCCTCTGCGTCTTCCCAGTGTCCGGCGAGGGCGGCGCTTGTCATGGCGGACACTTTGTCCGGCGCTATATTGGAAGCCACGGAGATAACTCCACGGGCACCGTCTTTCATCATCCGGAGCGTGAGATCGTCGTCACCGCTCAGGACCACAAAGTCGGAGGGGGCAGCCTCCACAATGGCGCGAGCCTGCTCAGGCTTGCCGGAGGCTTCCTTTATACCTATGATGCCGGGGATGTCACGAGCTATGCGGATAGCCGTCTCGGGCAGCATGTTCACGCCGGTCCGCCCGGGGACATTGTACATCACTATGGGCTTGGGACTCTCTGCCGCTATAGCCTTATAGTATTGATACATACCCTCTTGAGTGGGCTTGTTGTAATATGGCACCACTACCAGGAAAGCATTTGCAGGGCTGCTCTCGAAAAGCTGGATGTTGGCAAGCGTACCCCGCACCGAATTGGTTCCGCACCCGACCAGAAGCGGCACACGGTCCGCGCAGTCGTGAGTGAGGTCCAGAAGAGCCACCCTCTCCATAGGATCCAGGGTAGGGGTCTCAGCCGTAGTGCCAAGGGGCACGAGGAAATCCACGCCGCCTTCAACCTGGCGCTGTACCAGGCTGGAATAAGCATCATAATCTACTTCGCCATCTTCGAAAAAGGGCGTGACAAGTGCGGTTCCGCACCCTTTCAGCTCGGGAATTTTCATTTGATTATCAGTTCTTTAAATGTATGTACTCCTGTAAGTCCCTCGGTCATGCAAGCTGCCACCACGGCTCCTTCAGCAAAGCCCTGGCGGGAAAAAGCCTCGTGGGAAATTTTAATCTTGTCCACTTCCGACTTGAACTTGACTATATGTGTACCGGGCACTTCACCCTCACGCACGGATGTGATATCCGGCTTCAGCCCCAGGTGTGCGGCAACTATGGAAGCCATTGTTTTCGCCGTTCCGCTGGGAGCGTCCAGTTTATGAACGTGATGAATTTCTTCAATATGCGGGACATATCCGAACCCTTTGAGCACGTCGCCCAGTTTCTCCAAAGCGGCATACACAGCATTCACGCCGATAGAGTAGTTGGCCGAATAAATCATCGGTGTACCGGTCTTCAGGAATGTTGCAATCACCTCATCCTTAATATCTTCCCATCCGGTAGTACCCACCACTACGGCCTTGAAATGCTCTGCCATCCAGGCATAATTGGCCCGGAAAGCCGCAGGAGTAGTAAAATCTATGCACACGCACTCCCGCGCCACCGCAGGGTCCACGGAGCACACATCCTCCGAGCAGTCCACCAGCTCCAGGCCCTTCTGCAGCACGACCGCTTCCACCATATGGCCCATGCGGCCATATCCGCTGATAATGATTTTCATTGCAGTATATTTCTTATTATTCCGCTCGCGGCAAGGTGCGCACCCTCGCCGGAGCCCTTGATTACCAATGGATAAGCATCCCCGCTATGGATTACCGTCACATTCTCCGTTCCGCTTATCCAATAGAAGGGGCTGTCTATTCCCACCAGCTGCATACGGATACTGGCTTTGTAGGCTCCGGAATCGTCCCGCCGGAGCGAAGCCACAAAGCGCTGGCGCTTTCCCACGGCATCTAGTTCGTCTTCCCTCTGCACAAACAGCTTTTCGTTTGCATCCAGAAGGCGGTAAAAATCTTCCACGCCCCCTTCGAAATACTCCGGGCCAAGCATAGGTACAATCTCCACATCCTTTTCCTCCAAGGGAACGCCTGCCTCGCGGGAAAGAATCAGCAGCTTGCGCAAGGCGTCCCTGCCGGCCAGGTCGATTCTGGGATCATATTCGGTCAGGCCCTCTGCCTGGGCGCGCCTGAGCAAAGTGGCGAAGGACTCCCGCCTCACTCCGTCGTAGCCGGTGATAACGTAATTCATGGTGCAGGATACCACTGCCTCTATGAGCGAAACTCCGTCGCCGCAGTTGGCCCCGTCGGAAATGGACTGCAGTATGGGGAGGGCATTGCCCACGGTAGTATCGTAGCGGAAGAAACAGCCGTTCTGCGCCGCTGCAGCCTTGATTGCGGCATACTCCACATAAGGAATCGCCAGCGAACGGCGGTTGGAGCTCACTATATTTATTCCGGCGTTGAGCAGCGGCACGAAGAAGCGCCAGATATCTTCACTGTCCGTGCAGTCCACGAAGACCGAGCGGCTTCGGGCCACATCCAGAACGTGCGCAGCGAATCCGTGGTCGCTCGATATCTCCTTGATACGGATACGTTTGCCCGCTGAAGGAAACTTTCCGTCACAGGAATCCACGATGGCCTTCAGCGCCTGCCCCACAGCTCCGTTTCCGGCCACATAGACGTCTGTCAGGGAGAGCATGCGTTCCTCGAAGAACTCACGGTGTATGGCAGCCACTGCATTGCCGGCCACGTTGGTACGGACAGTTATGAAATAATTGACGCCATCTTCCTGGCTCACATCATCCAGAGGCTTTATGCCCGCTTCCCGCAAGGCGGTAGCTATCCTTCTGGCTGCCACCGATTTACCTGTTGACGGGCCCTCCCCTACCAGACAGATGCGGGTGGTTCCGGATAGAGCATCATCCAGGGAGGCCACACCCTTCCATTCACGCACGCCGGCACTACGGTCGCTTATGACAGTGCCGCGATTTGCGGGATCGAAGGTGTTGCGTATGCCTATGGCTATCCCGCAATCCCTGGCGGGAGCTACGGCGGGGGCGTACAGCACCTTGGCCCCGTAGCGTGCCATGTCGAAGGCTGCACGGTAGCTGATCTCCGGGATGGTGCGGGCGGCGGAAGTAATCTTGGGGTTGGTTGTCATGATGCCCGGCACATCCGTCCAGATCTGCAGGTCGTCAGCACCCACGGCGGCGGCGAACAGAGAGGCGCTGTAATCCGAGCCGCCGCGTCCCAAAGTAGTCACGGCACCCTTGGTATCCCTGGCGATAAAACCCGGAGCCACGAAGATTCCGGCTTCCGGATGAGCCTCAACCGCCTCCCTGATAGCCCTATAGGTATATTCCCTGTCCACGGCGCCGCCCTCCGGACCGTTTCCGGGAGCCGTACGCACCAGATCTCGGGAATCCAGCCACTGGGTCTTGAACCCTTCACAATTCAGCTTATGGGCCAGAATACGTGTGGAAAGCAACTCGCCGAAGGATTCTATCACAGGCGGAATGCAGCGTATTTCCGAAAACAATTCCCTGCAGTCCGCTACGGCCTCGGACCTTTCCTTGCCGGTGAACAAGCGGGATATTATGGCTATATGCCGGTTTTCCAGAGTTTCTATTTCCCGTTCTGCATCGTCGAGGCTGCCTATACGGATCAAGGCATCGGTACAACCGCTTATGGCTGAACTGATTAAAATAACCCTGTCTTTCTCTGCCGCCTGCTCAACTATATCCAGGACGCGGGACATCGCCGTGGCGCTCGCCACTGATGAGCCGCCGAACTTGAGTACAATCATAATGTTCAAATATAGCAATAATTTGATATATTTGCATATTGTATGGAGTTTTTGAATTTCTCTCTGATCGACCTGATCGATATTATACTGGTAGCGGCCGTCATCTACATCGTATTCCGCTGGATACGAGGTTCTTCAGCGATGAACATCTTTATCGCCATCATCTTGCTGTTCCTTGCAAGGGTACTAGCTATGGCGGTGAATATGAGGATGATATCGGCTTTGCTGGGAGCCATTCTGGACGTTGGAGCAATAGCAATAATAGTTATTTTCCAGCCGGAGCTCCGCCGTTTTCTCAACAACATCGGGCGCACTGCCGGCAACAACACGCTGGTACGCACCCTGCTCCGGAGCCATCAGGCCGAAGGGCTTGATTCGGACACGGTTTCCGAAATCGCGACCGCCGTGGAGCAGATGGCCAAACACAAGACAGGGGCCCTCATCGTTATCCGCCGTAAGGATAATCTGGAAAGCGTTATCGGCACCGGCGACATGGTGGACGCCAGAGTCAGCCAGCGGCTGATAATGAACATTTTCTTCAAGAACTCCCCACTTCACGACGGGGCCATGATAATCGGGGGCAACCGCATAGTCGCAGCACGCTGCACCCTCCCGATTTCTGAACGGCTGGACCTCCCCGCCTCCTTCGGAATGCGCCACAAAGCCGCAGTCGGCCTGGCCGAGCAGTGCGATGCATGCGTTGTGGTAGTGTCGGAGGAGACCGGAACAATTTCATACGTAGAAAGCGGAGTCGCGACCCGCATAGACTCCATCAACTCACTGAAACTCAAACTCGGACAATTATGATTGACGCAAGACTGGAGGCGAAACTGGGTTTCGACAAGATCCGCGGCATTATCTCGGATAAATGCAAGACTGACTATGCCACGGCCAGAGTTGCCGCCGAGCAGTTCTCAACCAGCGCAGAAACCATACTCAAGCGCCTGCAGCTCACCGACGAGATGCGCCTTATCCTGCTGTTCGAGGAGAACTTTCCCACTACAGGCTACATAGACGGTCATCCCTTCCTGGAGCCGCTGCGCAAGGAGGGCAGCAGCATAGACGCCCTGAGTCTGGCCAAACTCCGCACCCTGCTGGATACCACACGCCGCGTAACCAACTTCTTCGGAAGCATAAAAGACGGCATCTACCCCCGCCTGAAGGCCCTCAGCAAGCCAGTACTCACCTTTCCGGAGATACTTCGAAGGATTGACGGGATATTGGACCGCTACGGCGACATCAAGGACTCTGCATCGGACGAACTGTTCAACATAAGGCGCAGCATAAGGGAGAAGGAAGCCTCCATTTCCAGACGCGCCACCGCCATACTCAAGCAGGCCCAGGAAGCCGGAATTACGGACGCCGAGGCCTCCGTGGCACTTCGCGACGGCAAATTCCTCATACCGGTCAACACCGCTAGCAAGCGCAAGCTGAGCGGTTTCATCTACGACGAATCCGCCACCGGCAAGACCACCTACATCGAGCCGGCGGAAATCCTGGAACTGGAGAATGAAATCAGCGAGCTGCACTTCGCCCAGACCAGGGAGATCGCCCGCATCCTCAGGGAGTTCACCGTTTTCCTGCGCCCTTACCTTCCGGAAGTGATAGCGAGCGCCGGCTACATAGGCGAGCTGGACTTCCTGATGGCAAAGGCCCAGACCGCCCTGGAATTCAAGGCCGGCATGCCTGTGATAGCCAAAGACGGCAGCGTAAACCTGCGCAAAGCCCGCCATCCCCTGCTCGAAAGAGCCCTGGAGCGTGAAGGAAAGGCCATAGTGCCGCTGACCATCACCCTCAATCCCGTCAAGCGCATCCTGCTCATTTCTGGCCCCAACGCCGGTGGAAAATCGGTGTGCCTGAAAACTGCGGGGCTGCTGCAGTACATGTTCCAGTGGGGCATGCTGATTCCCACCTCCGAAAGCTCGGAACTGCCTGTATTCGAGCGCATTGCCGTAAGTATAGGGGATGACCAGTCACTGGAAAACGACCTCAGCACCTATAGCTCGTTCCTGTCCGACATGAAGGAGATGCTCGCTTCTGCAGACGAGAAGACGCTGGTGCTCATAGACGAATTCGGCGCCGGCACCGAGCCTGCCGCCGGCGGAGCTATAGCGGAAGCCATCCTTGCGGAAATAGACCGCAGGGGCGTGTGGGGCGTGATTACTACCCACTACACCAACCTCAAGCTCTACGCATCCGGGGCGGACACCCACGTCATCAACGGAGCCATGCTGTACGACTCCTCCAAGATAGCGCCCATGTTCGCCCTGGAAGTGGGTCTCCCGGGCAATTCCTTCGCCTTTGAACTGGCACGCAAGATGCGCCTGCCGGAGAGCATTGTAAAGGATGCCGAAACACGTGCCGGAGAGGAGTTCGTGGGCATTGAGAGGAACCTGCGCAAGATAGCCCGCAACCGCCGCCAGCTGGACGAGAGGCTGCAGAAGATAAAGCATACCGACAAGGCGCTGGAGGGCATAACGGAACGTTACCAGCAGGAGCTGGAAGAGATACGCCGGCAGCGCAAGGACATTCTGGAGGAGGCACGCAAGGAAGCAGAGCAGATAGTAAAAGGCGCCGGGGCTCAAGTTGAAAAGACCATCAGGGTGATTAAGGAGTCCCAGGCCGACAAGGAGCAGACCAAGGCGGCACGAGCCGAGCTGCAGGGCTTCATCGGAGCCCTGGAAGAGCGTCAGACCAAGCGCCAGAAGGCCCGTGACGAATACATAGACAAGAAGATCAGCAAGCTGGAGCAGCGGAAGAAGAAAGACGAAACTGCGCCTAAGGCGGCTTCCCCTAAAACCGAAGCTTTCAAGTTTGGTGAAAAGGTGAAGGTGAAAAGCAACGGGCTAGTGGGAGAGGTAAGCCGGGTGAACGGCAAGACCGTAACCATTTCCGTGGGGAACATCTCCAGCACCATGAAAGCCGACGGCCTGGAGCGCATTTCCTCCAACGAGTTCCGGGAGCTCAGCCGCAAGGCATTCAGCCCGGCGCAGCAGAAAATAGACGTTTCCATCAGCGCCCGCAAGCTGAATTTCTACCCCGAGCTGGATATACGGGGCGCTCGCCTGGCAGACGCCCTGAACATAGTGACGCACTATATCGACGATGCCATTATGCTGAGCGTGAGCGAAGTGCGCATCATACACGGGAAAGGCACAGGCGTGCTGCACGAGGAAATACAGAAATATCTCCGCACCATTCCCGGCGTCTCCAAAGTACGGGACGAAGATGTCCGCATAGGAGGCTCCGGCGTAACCATAGTAACACTTGAATGAACAACCAACATTTTTACTGCGTAATCATGGCCGGAGGCCTGGGCACCCGGTTCTGGCCGGTGAGCCGGGATTCCAAACCTAAGCAGTTCCTTAAATTTACCAAGTCCGGCAAGTCGTTCCTCCGGCTCGCCTGGGAGAGGGTTTTGAATATAGTACCACAGGAGAACATCATCGTAGTTTCACTCGAGCGCTACAGGGACATGGTGCTTGCTGAAGTTCCGGAGATAGAAGAACGCAACCTGCTGATGGAGCCTTGCAACCGCAACACTGCTTCCTGCATCGCCTTCGCTTGCTATTCCATACTCAAGCGGGACCCTGCCGCCGTAGTGCTCACAATGCCTTCCGACCAGGTGATTGACGGCCCGGAGCTTTTCCGGGACACAGTGCTGTCCGGCCTTGAATACGCCGCCATGCACGATGTGCTCCTGACCCTGGGAGTGCTTCCCAGACGCGCCGACCCCAATTTCGGTTACATACAAACGGCAGAGCCCCTTAAAAACGGCCTTCCGGTCAAGGTCAAGACCTTTACCGAGAAACCCAGCAAGGAGCTGGCACAGGTATTTCTGGAAAGCGGAGAGTTCTTGTGGAACTCGGGTATCTTCATCTGGAAAGCCTCCGTTATCGCCGAGGATATCGATCGTTATGCTCCGGAAGTTGCCGCCCACTGGAACGGCTGGGAACAGTATATCGCATCTCCATACGAGCGCGAATACCTGGAGCGCATTTATCCGGACATGCCCCGCACATCCATTGATTACGCGGTGCTGGAAAAATCGGACAGGATTATGACCATTCCCGCCACTTTCGATTGGAACGACCTCGGCAACTGGGATTCCCTGTTCGAGTATTTCCCCTCGGACGAAAAAGGCAACGCCCTGAGGATCAGAGGCTCCAGCCTTATTCGCGAGCTTGAGGACTCGCTGGTGTATTCACCACGGAAAGAAAAGATTGTTGCAATTAAGGGATTAAAAGACTATATTGTAATCGACGGCAACGATGTATTGATGATATGCCCTCGCAACGAGGTGAAAGACTTCATTGCGGAGTTGTCGCTGCCGGAATACGAAAAATTCAGATAACCATGAGTTTACTCATCAAAAACGTACTGCTTGGCGACAAGCACTGCAACATATTGATACGGGACGGCCGTTTTACCTGCCTGGATGCGGCCGGCGGAGCCGAAGCGTCCAGGGTGCTTGACGCTTCCGGCTGCGCCATACTGCCTGCGTTTTACAATACCCATACCCACGCCGCAATGACCCTGCTGCGCGGTTACGGCGACGACAACCCGCTGCACGTATGGCTGGAGGAATATGTGTGGCCGTTTGAAGACAAGCTCTCTACGGAAGACATACGCCGGGGCAGCGAACTCGCCGTCAGGGAAATGATTTCCACCGGAACCGTTTTCTTCAACGATATGTATTTCGACATAGACGTGACTATGGAAGAGGTAAGGCGGGCCGGTATAAGGGCATCCATAGGAGTCACCGTGATGGAGAACCACCCCAAAGTGCTCCGGGAAGAAAAAGCGGAACTGGTACGCCGCTGGAAAGATACGGATTCTCTTCTGCTCACCGTGGCGCCGCATGCCGTGTATACCGTAGGCCGAGATACCCTCATCAGCGCCGCACGCCTGGCCAGGGAGAACGGCCGCAAGCTGCACATCCACTTGTCGGAAACCGCCAAGGAGGTACAGGACTGCATAGCCCAGACGGGAATGTCTCCGGTGCGCTACCTGGACAGCATAGGTTTTCTCGGGCCGGACGTAATAGCTGCCCACTGCGTCCATGTGGACAAGGAGGAATGGGACATCCTGGCCGAACGCGGCGTCACCGTAAGCCACTGCCCATGCTCCAACATGAAGCTGGGAAGCGGGCGGTTCCCGTACGAACTGGCGATGGCCAGCGGAGTGCGGGTGACGCTGGGTACCGACGGCTGCAGTTCCAACAACAACCTGGACATGAGGGAGGAGATGAAAACCGCCGCCTTGCTTGCCAAGGTCACGGGCGACGCCGCCCTTCTGAACGCACAGCAGGTGCTGCAATGGGCTACCCGCAACGGCGCTGAAGCCTTCGGATTCGATGCCGGAGTGATTGCTGAAGGCAAGCTGGCGGATGCTGTTCTGGTGTCACTGGACCACCCCAAAATGCAGCCTTGCCACAATCTGGTATCCAATTGGGTATATGCTGCCGATTCGTCGTGTATAAAGCATGTTATTTGTAACGGAAACATTTTGCTATGAACAAATATCTTGAAAGGCGCAACCGCCTGCGCTCGCTGCTGAGCGGCCAAAAAGGGCTTGTGATTTTCCTTGGAAACGTTGATTCTGCAGCCCAGTACAGGGACAATGCCTACAAATGGCGTCAGGATAGCAACTGGCTGTATTTCTTCGGCATAGATGAGCCGCGCTTCGCCGCAGTGCTGGACCTCGATTCAGGGGCCGAGAGAATCTATGCCGACGATTATGAAATAGACGATATCATCTGGACCGGGCCCATGCCGTCGGTGGCATCGCTTGCCGCCGGCGCCGGAGTACAGGACAGTGCGGGCTATGCCAGTTTCGACCGGGACGTGACAGCCGCGATTGCCGCAGGCCGCCGGGTACATTGGCTGCCCGTATCCCGTTGGTACAACGCCGTAAAGATAGGCGGCCTCATAGGCGCCGCTCCGGCAGACTGCTTCAGCGCCGGTAAAAAAGGCTGCCCGCTGGCTTCCGAGCCGCTCGTCCGCGCCGTGGTCAAAATGCGTCTGGTGAAGGACGAGGAGGAAATAGCACTGCTGGACAGCGTCGCTGAAATAGGCTACGCCATGCATACCTGCGCCCGCAAGGGCATACGCACTGGACGCATCGAGCAAGAAATCGTAGGCGATATGGAAGGAGTAACCCTGTCTTACGGCTGGGGGACCTCGTTCGCCACCATACTCACGCAGCACGGGGAGATTTTCCACTGTCATTCGCATGCTTGTCCCGTGGAACCCGGGCGCCTGCTGCTGGTGGACGCCGGAGCCGAGAGCAATGAGCATTATGCGTCGGACCACACCCGCACCTATCCATCCGGAGGCCGCTTCACCCCGAAGCAGCGCGACATCTACCAGATAGTGTACGAATGTAACGAACTGGCTTTCGGACTCACCAAGCCTGGCGCCGCGTACAGGGACGTACATATTGCCGCCGCCCGCCACATGCTGGACCGCCTGGGTCAGCTCGGACTGGTCCGCGGCGACCTCGATGAAATGGTAGCCGACGGCATAGCCGGCCTCTTCATGCCGCACGGCCTGGGTCACAACATGGGGCTCGACGTGCATGACATGGAGGACCTCGGAGAGAATCTCGTGGGCTACGACGACGACCAGACACGTTCGTCCCAGCTGGGGCTCGGCAGCCTGCGTATGGCCCGCCGGCTTACTCCAGGCAACGTGATTACGGACGAACCGGGCATCTACTTCATTCCGGCTCTCATCGCCCAATGGAAAGCGGAGGGAACCGACAAGGGACGCGTGTGCTACGACGCTCTGGAGAAGTACCTCGACTTCGGAGGCATACGTCTGGAGGACGACGTGCTGGTAACTCCGGAAGGAGCCCGCAGGCTTGGCAGCAGACGTCTGCCAATATCTCCCGACGAGGTGGAATCAGCAATGGCGGAGGACTAGCTTATGGGGCTCCTTGACGGAAAAGTTGCATTGGTGACAGGCGGTTCCAGGGGGATCGGCCTCACTATAGTACGCCGCTTCCTTCAAGAGGGAGCCAGCGTGGCGTTCACCTGCCGCACCCTCCCGGAGGGTCTTCTGGACGAGCTTTCCGCTCTAGGGCATGTGTGCGCGTTTGAATCGGATGCGGCGGATTTCGGCGCCGCCCACGAAGTTGTGGAAAAGGTAATGGAACGCTTCGGGCGCATAGACGTGCTGCTGAACAACGCCGGCATCAACCGCGACGCTCTGATGATGCGCATGAGCGAGGATGTATGGGACGAGGTTATAAGCAACAACCTCAAATCGGCGTTCAATTATACTCAGGCTGTAAGCGGCATAATGGCCCGTCAGCGCAGTGGAAGCATCATTTTCATGGGGTCTTCGGCCGGGCAGCACGGAAATATCGGACAGACCAACTACGCAGCCTCCAAGGGCGGACTGGTAGGACTCGCCAAGTCTGTCGCCAAAGAATTGGGCAGCCGCGGGGTGAGGGCCAACGTGCTTGCGCCAGGCTTCATCGACGCCGGCCTGCTGGACTCCCTGAGCCAGAAGATTAAAGACTACTGGCTGAATTACATCCCTCTTCACCGCTGGGGCACCAAGGATGAAGTTGCCGGAGTGGCACTTTTCCTTGCCAGCGACCTCTCCACTTACGTGACATCACAGGTCATTGATTGCTGCGGCGGACTTACAAGCTAAACTTCTCTCCTTTGGACCGCAGACTCGCCAGACTTGACTTGAAAACTTTAACGCTCTCGCTGTCAGACCTTTTGATGCCGCGGGCGTGTTTGTGTTGCGGGCGTCAGCTGCTGCCCTCCGAGAAGCATCTGTGCTGCGTGTGCCTGGCCGACCTGCCTTTCACTCATTTTGAAGCAATGCCACACAACCCTATGGCCGACCGGCTGAACGCCCTCTTGGACGGGGCTCCGGCATATAGCAGGGCCGCAGCGCTGTTTTACTATAAGGAAGGGAGTTACGGCCGCATAACCCAAGCCTTGAAGTATGGCCGGAACTTCCGTGCAGGCCGCTACTTTGCCGGCCTGCTGGCCGAACGCCTGGCAGAGTATGATTTTTGGCGGCAGACAGACGTAGTATGCCCCGTACCACTGCATTTCAGCAGACGGTTTAAACGGGGATACAACCAGTCGGAAATAATTGCACGGGAAATTGCACGGCGGCTCGGGGCCCTATATGAGCCGGACTTGCTCAAACGGGTACGGCATACGGCTACCCAGACCAAGCTTTCCGGAGAAGAACGCAGAAAAAATGTCCACGGGGCATTTGCCGTCCGCGAAGGAGCAAATGCATCCCTGCAGGCTGCCCGCATACTGCTAATAGATGACGTTTTCACCACCGGCGCCACCATTGCAGCCTGCTGCGAAGCAATAAGGAAACACTTCGGTGACTCCGTCCGGATTTCCGTAGCGACCCTTGCATTTGCAGATAACAACTGATTTTTTATCCGTCAATGCGGAAATTCCAAAATATTAATTATATTTGCAGTCCCGTTTGACGAAGCGTGGTGTGATTGGAGAGGTGGGTGAGTGGCTGAAACCACCGGTTTGCTAAACCGACGTACGGGTCATTCCGTACCACGAGTTCGAATCTCGTCCTCTCCGCTAAAATGCCTTGCAGAACGTTCTGCAGGGCATTTTTAGTAAAAAGTATCCCAAAAACGTCAAGAATGGCCCATAAAAAGTTGTTCGAAGATGAGCGACTTTTATAGAAGAGATATAATAGACATTTCTGGTTGGTAAATCCTTTATAATTTGATGATTTATTGAG
>CAMKQN010000058.1:0-13866 GCA_946414935.1 uncultured Bacteroidales bacterium | reverse complement strand
CGAAGTGGCAGATAATTGGCAAATCGGGAGCGAATCACAGCATATCACTCCCGAAGCGGCGGATAATTGGCAAATCGGGAGCGAATCACAGCATGTCACTCCCGAGGCGGCAGATAATTGGCAAATCGGGAGCGAATCACAGCATATCACTCCCGAAGCGGCGGATAATTGGCAAATCGGGAGCGAATCACAGCATGTCACTCCCGAAGTGGCAGATAATTGGCAAATCGGGAGCGAATCACAGCATATCACTCCCGAAATGGCAGATAATTGGCAAATCGGGAGCGGTACAAATCTGTTCAAACTATTTCAGAACGACGTAGGCTTGCTCGCTTACCAGTACGCAAACGGTATCCAACTCCGCATTCTCAGCGGCGAAGTGAACATCAATTTCGGCTCAATCTATGAAAACGCGGTAGCCCAGGAGCTCCTCGCCCAAGGGTTCGATCAGCTCTACTACTTCAACAGCAAGAAACAGGGAGAAGTGGACTTCGTCATAGAGGCCGGAGATGGTACCGTACTCCCCATTGAGGTTAAATCGGGCAAAGACTATGAATACCACCACGCCCTTGCCAATATTTTGGACAACGAAGAATACAACCTGGGCAAAGCCATTGTCCTGTGCAATGATAATGCCTCCGTGCAGGGGAAGAAAAACTACCTTCCCATCTATATGGCAACATTCATTCGCAAAAAGCAGGAGATACTGGGAATATATAAGTTAGACCTTTGATCTTCTGTCAGAGGTTTACGGAAACAGTTCTTGAGATGTCCGGTATGAGCCTGGCATCTCTGCCAGTCGCCAGGTGCACTGGAGGATGATTTGCACCCGGAGGAGGCTTTGCTCCCAGAGGAATTCTTCAAAGTCCATCGGATACATGTCAATTCCATCCTCTTCAGATGGAATGACGATGTTTTCCACATTTTTCTTGATGGATATGAGTGAGCCTGTCTCCAGATAGTCGAAGCGGCCGTCTTCCACCAGCGCTTTTATGGCCTCGCGGGCTTTGGGCATTTCTGGACTTCATCGAAGATAATCAACGACTTGCGTGGCGTGAGCTGCTTCTTGAACAGCTAGCCGTTTTCTCTTGCTTCCACTGGAGAAGCTTGTCGTATATCTTTCTTCTCATAATTCACGAATCCTAAAGTTTTTGGAAGGCGGTTCTTACACCTTTCCGCGATTCTTCACAAGGGTAAATATACACCTTTCCTAGAATTCCGCAAAAAATCTTTGAAAGCAAGTTTTTTCATCTTCGATAGCACAAATTTCAAGCTTCGTCATTTCTCAAAAATTTGACGACCTGCGGCCGTATCTATGAGGGCTTCGCCCATGACTGGAAGGTTTGATGCCGGACGCATCCGCATCCGGCTGCCGGGCTGGGCTTTTGCCCTGGCCCGGTTATTATTACTCGGCAAAAAACCGGCTGCACATAGAAATTCTGCAAGCAAGCTTGCGACTTCTCTCGGTTTGCACGGTTATTCAGAGGTCGGACGGATGGATAACTGAATACTTACAATCTCTCCGAAAGCGACTAAAAATATAACGTCTTTTCCAGATTGGATTCGACAGTGAGTTCAGAGCACGTATAAGTGTGCGTGACCTCGCCGCCGGGGATCTTCTGCGTGGCCACGACCTCCCAGTCCGACTCGTTTGCCGGATCGTGGGATGCGGGCAGGTAGTACCAGTAGTGACTGGCAGTCACGGAAGAGTAACTGTCCGAATTCTTGCCCTTCACGTTGAAATAATAGGCGGAAACGGCAACGTTGGTGCAGGACTTGTTGGCCAGGCGCTTGAAACTGCCTATCTTCTCCCCGGTGCTCTTCTTCCTCATCTCCACTGTCCAGTAGGTGTCGTCGTCGTTGAATACCTGGGCCACGAAGCAGTAGCGCAGGTTCACGTTGCCCTTGACCGTTATGCTGCTGGAACCGGCTTTCTGGGAAGCGGTGTACCAGTTAAGGGGATAACTCTTTGACTGATAGTATATCTCGTTGCCGTCATATACGCGAAGCTGGAAGTCGGCAGCCTTATTGGTGCCTTTGAAGTGCCAGTCCTTGATATGAGCGCCCTCGATGTCGTAGATGGTGTAGCCGTTGGGCTCGCCGGTCACGGTCGAGCTGCTGGACGAAGTCCACCAGGCGCCGCAGGCGGAGCCGTGGATATGCTCATACAGATAGAAGCCACCCTTTGTCGTATATGATGACATGCTATAAACATAGTTCTGTGTATAATGGGTATGGCCTATCATTATGTGGGCTTCCTTGAAGTTGAGCAGCTGCTTGGCAACGTCCATATAGTAGTTCGAGGATGAGCCGCGGAAAGGAATGTGGCAGCAGATGAACACCATCTTGTTCTCCTTGTCGGGCACGAGCGAGAGATCCTTCTTGAGCCATTCAAACTGCTTGGAGGTAAAGCCGCTGGAGTAGTTCCAGGTTTTACCGTTGCTCCTGGAGGAACTCGACTGCTTGGAGACGATGATGTCATCCATCACCACCACGTGGACGTCTCCCCTGTTGAACGAATAGTCCGTGGGGCCGAAAACGCCCACGAACGTGGAGGTCGCGGTGTAGTCGTCCATTGCATCGTCATTGGTGTCGGGCTGGAGCGAATCGTGGTCGTGGTTGCCGATGCACTGGAAGAACGGTATGTACCAGGAACCGGTGCTGACGGCAGACATAGTGGCCTTCATAGTGCCCCACATATTGGTGCTGTCGAACACTATGTCTCCCAGCGTCATTGCATAGACGCTGCTGCGCCCGGAAAGGGTCTTCTTGATATCCGGTATGGTCTCGTTGGCGTAACGGGACGCGTGGCTTGAAGTCGCGCACTGGGGGTCTCCTATGCCTATGAAAGTCCAGTTGGTCTCCTTGCCGCCGGAAAGCGGATTGAGTTCGAAATCAGTGCGGATGACCTCGCCATCCGGCTTGATCGCCTTATAGAAATTCGGCACGCTGGGGTTGGAGGTCGCGACCTGGTATTCTGCCGGGGTCGAATAGTAGATTATACGGGTGAGGGAGTTGGACTTGAACTGGTACACACCGTTGGCGTCGGTGGCCACGCAGTCATAGCCGTCGGACACGATCACTCCAGGTATGCCTTTGCCGGTGGACTTGTCGGAAATGAGGCCAACAAGGTCGTTGCCTTCAACGAGTTCGGTGCCGTTGATTGTTGCCGGTTCCGAAACAGTCACCATACATGTCGCAGTTTTGCTGGCATCTGCGGAATACACGGTAATAGTAGCGATCCCAGGAGATACTGCCATCACTTTGCCGCTGGCGTCAACAGTGGCAACCGATGTGTCAGATGAAACCCAAGTCAAGCCTTTGTAGGTCGCATTTTCAGGTAAAATTGTCGCGATCAAAACGGCAGACTCTGTTTTCCTAAAAATCAATGAAAGCGTTTCGGGAATAGAGATACTCTCCACAGGGACTATTGATCCAAAAACAGGCCTTACTCCTAGACCGAAATATCTATAGCAGTTACCATTCTTAACGTAGTCAGAACTAAAGAATGGGGATAGTGCGAAATAAGTAACATCGGGACAAATCGATGAAGACCAGTAGTTGCCGACGGTTCCATCATCACTGACCGATGAGCCGGTGAACATGCCGTTTGCTGGCAGGAATATGGAGTTGCCAGAGTAACCGGACTTATTGCTAGTAATCCTATAGCCGGGGACGCCGTTCTTGGTGGTCCAAGTCCAGGTGCAGTTTGATGAGTTCTTTAGTTCCTCCACCTCTTCTTTGCTCGGCATGCGCCAGTCGCCGCCCCAGGTTGAATGAGCGGCGTCGTCCTCGGGATCGAGGATAGTCTTGTGGTCAATGGTGCCATATATGGGGTCTATGACATATTTGGAGAATGGTCCGTTCTTGCTCGTGCCGTACTTGTAACTGGCCCATTTATATTCAGTCTTCGGCTCGGTCTCTCCCCAGGAGAAGTAGCTTCCATAACCTTCGGGTGTGCTGGCTCCAACGTTGAAACTTGCCCATTTGACCGAAAGTCCCAGGTCGATGGCTATGGGTGTAGCCTCATTCAGCCAATCCTGTAGGTTTCCAAGATTCACGACTTTTGGTGCACCGCTGGCGGATATCGTATTCACCACTCCGCCTGTCTTTTTTGTAGCAATCAATTCGTTGTCGGCGTCATAGTAGTTGACGGTGATGCCACTGGTGAAGCTGACGGGAATGATGGCGATATAGAAATCGGATTCGGCTCCGTTTGTGGCGATAGTGACCGAAGATCCGCCAGTGGATGCCGCAGTGGTGGTGAGAGTTCCTCCAGAGAATGTTATCTTCAAATCTCCCTTGCTTCCGGCGGTAATTATTTCTCCGTCGTTACCGGAGAATACCACCTTATGTACGGATGATGCAGACGTGAATTTCAGGATGCTCGCTGCATTGTGGAACTGAAGGTTCGGATTTTCTAAGTCATTGGAGAAAGCGGCGCAGATGTGAGCCTCAGAGAACCTTGTGTAGCTCTGCTCGTTCTTAACAGGAGAGGTCACATACATGACGGACTCAGTGCTAGAACCGCTGTTGAGCTGGGAGGCGCCATAAACGGCGTTGATGAACTCGTCGGTGCGGCCGCGGGGAATGGTCACGTAGGCATTGCTTCCTTCCAAGGCCACCGTTGTAGATGCCGGGCTGGCCTGGCCTGGCTCGGTGTAGTACTTGATTGCATCGCCGCTGTTCCACTTAACCTGACGGGTGCTGCCGGTGCCGGATAGTTCCGTCTTGGTAGATTCGGCAAATGAGAGATTGTATCTGCGGGTGGAGGCGTCGAAGGTGGACTCGCGGCCGATTTCCTTGGCGCAGGACACTGCCAGCGCCATGAGGACTATGGCCTTGGTTAACTGCTTCATACGGAGCTCTCCTTATGGCTTTACAGTCCAGCTAAGGTCTTCGTACTCAAAATCTTCGATTCCGGAGTTGTAGCTGTCGCAGATAATGGCTTGGGACTCCATTTCATCCCAGGACGTTTGAGGAGAACGATACTTGTATTTCATTGCATTGAAACGTTATTGGAGCCGCACTATCTTTTCGCGTCCCTTTTCATTATTTAGCTGGTTTCGAATTTTTCTTTGCAGCCCGCTTGTCCCGGAGCTTTTTGTCCCTTGCAGCGCCGCTCTTCTCATATACCTTCCACTGCTCGTCGTTCAGCACTTTACGCAAGGATTGGTAAATCTGTTCCATCCACTTGTCCTGCACGTCGTAGAAGAGATCCGAGTTGGTCACTTTGGCTGCTGACATTATTGTAAACTCGTCTTGCATGGCTTTGTAGTCATGCGTGAGGATGCTGTCCACATAAAAGACCTGCCAGTCTTCCAGTTTCAGCTGCTCCTCCATATGCTCGACTTGCTTCTCAAGAGCCTCATAAAATTCCTTCTCGCGCTGCTCGGGAGTTTTATTCTCCTGGGCAGCCGTCCCGTAGGAAAAGGCTAACATCAATATAGCGCCAAGCGCCAAAAGCGGCAGAATCTTTTTCATACAATCAGCAAAGTTAATGAAAAAGATGATATTTCAATATCCAGGCTTACTGAACTGTTATTTCAAGCGTGACGGTCTGGGTCTCCCCCGAGCCAAGGGTAACCACGGCTTCTACAGTATGGTTGCCTGCACGCAGGCGTACTGACGGCCCGGAAACCGGCTCATCGTCGAAGTACCACGCCACGGAAGAAACGGGGCTGGTTTCAGAATTAATAAGCTTGAGCTCGAAGTTGTCTCCTGCCGTATAAACTCCGTTGCCGGGGTTGTCTATCACATTGTAATCTATATCATCGGAAAGTACCTTCACATAGAAACTAACCTGATTGTTCGCATACGATATGCCGGAAAGACTTACATCCGAAGTGACGCCGTTCCAGCTTACCGCAGAATAATCGCTTACCTTGGAAGAGCCCGGGAACGGAATCTTGGGGTTGTAGGAACTATTGAAGTAATAACCCTCATACTCGGGGAAATACATATAGCCGAATTTGAGGTCTGTCTGGCCGGCCGCGGGCACCACATAGCAACAGGGGTGCGAACCGCTCGCATTAAGGCTGTTCGTGCTTGTCCAGTTGTCCCAAAGCGACTTTGCCGTGTAGGACTTGCCGGAGATTGTCACTGTGCGGGAAGATTTGTCAACATGCGTCACAACCAGTCCGAATGCGGGAAGATGCGCATCCCAGCCGTTCTGTCCGCGACATTCGTACACGAAATACTCACCATCCTGGTCGGTACGGGTAATGTACGCCACGTTATCATCGACGCTCGTAATGGTAAGCTGTCCGGAACCGGTAAATTCCCGCAGCGCGCTTTCGTCCAGCCATCCGAGCAAGATGCGCTCCTCTATGGTGAAATACGGGGGAGTCTTGCCGCCGTTGTTGTACGAGCCGCCGCACATGATGGAATAGTCGAACATAGCCATACAATATCCGTTGGTGTCGTAATCCACATCATAAAAATCCGGGAGGCCCATTGCATGGCCGAATTCGTGGCAGGAAGTACCCACGCCGCACATGCAGTCGTTATCTGCCGCATCCTTTACGAGCTCGTTGGTGCAGGCATATTTATCCACTTTCTTTCCGTCCAGATTAATGCTGGCACCGCCGTATGACAATTCCCATTGGTGCGGCCAGATGGTGTCTTCGTCGCCATAATCAGCCTCGCCGAAGCCCGCGTAGTACATAAAAACCAGGTCAACTTCCCCGTCATTGTCGTTGTCGTAGTGGGAAAAGTCTATCTGTTCATCGAGTTTCTGGCAAGCCTGCTTCACAGCCTGCTCCGGCCGCAAGTCGTCACCGGAAGAATCGTTGCCGCCATAATAAGCCACGTTGTTATCCAGTTTTACAGGACCGTACACATCGAAAACCGGCTCGAATAGGCCGTGGGAGTTGTCGTAATAGTAATCCTTTGCCGAACCGGTGGCGCCGTTGGCACTGTAGCCTGACTGGTTCATCATGTCGTGGAAGTCCTGCCTGGCAGTACCGCTGGCAAATTGTACGTCCTGAAACTCTACAAGTATCACCAGAAAACGCTTCTGTCCCAAGGCTACGTGCTGACCAGCCCTGTAACTGCGGTTACGGGCACTGCGCTTGGCTATGGCGGCCGCACGGCGGCGGCTCAGCATAGAACTGTCGCCTGCCGGACGCCAGAATCCGTCGCTGCCTTTTTCAACCACCTGGCCGGAGGAATCGGTCACCCAATGGCAGAATTCGTCACCGTGCTTCTGGAGGAAAATCACGGTGCCGTCGGGCTGGGTAAACTTGACCAGTCCACGCTTTGCCGGTACCGAAAGCGCTGAAAAACAAATCAATGCTACTGCTAATGATGCTATTATCCTTTTCATGCCGCCTTACTTTTTAATGATGAAACCATCGCCTCTGCCATTGCCGAGCCACACCACGGGCCCGTCTTCCTTGACTACCTTCACCTGATAGGTTTTTCCGCTAATGATACGGGTTTTGCCCTTTCTCCAGTTGACGGTCACGGTTACGGCATCGCCTTTCACGTAATCCTTCTTGTATCCACTGATTTCCAGCTGCTCTTTTGCCTGAGGATCCACAATCGTAAAGGTCTGGATTCCCTTGGAAGAATAACTGCGGACGTACTGGTCTTTTCCGGCTTCGTAAGTCCTCTGGTCGGCACCTTGATATATTCCGAACAGGCTGTTGGCCGTCACCGGGTCTTCTTCTACCGGAGAGGCCGAAGCCGCTGCTTTGCGGAAGATAGCCACTGCTTCCTGTCCGCTGGAATAACATGCGAAAAGCGGAGAGCCGTTGTTGGGATTGAAGCGCAACTTATTTCTCTCTCCGTCTCCGGCCTCTATCGAGGCTTCTCCGGAAGATGCGACGGAAATGGTCCAGGTTGCGTTCTTGGACAAAGTGGTTACGGTCACCAGCTTGTTCTTGCTACCGTTCACGTTGGCCAGGTATCCGATGCCTGTATTCAAGGTCCACGTTCCGGCGGAAGTTCCTGATTTAAGGGTGATTACCTGAGCCTCTTCGGGCACGGTGACCACTACATGGTTGCTCACGCTGGCAGCTACTGCACCCCTGTTGTTCGTCTTCTGGTTCGTACTGAGCGCATAGGTTTCGTCCGCGTTGAGAATGAGCAGCTCGTCTCCGTCGCAGAGTTCAGACTCGTTGGTCACGAGCACATAGTCGCCCGAGCCGCCGGCCACCGGTTCTATTCCTTTCATATCAACCCCGAAAGCAGCCACCCGGCCGGCGTTGAACTTGCGGCCTTCGGGGAACTCCACCTCCTTCACGAAGGCGCCCTTGTCGGTATAGACGGTAAACACCGCCATCTGGCCCGACATGTCCACGGGAGCGCAGGCGAACCAAATGTCCGTAACGCTGGAAGTCTTGAGCGTGAGGGTGGAGGAAGCGCCGTTGTCCGTTAATCCGTGCTCATCGCTGCAATCCCAGTACCAGTTGCCTACGAAAGGCGTGGTGGCGGTGATTTCTACCCGTGACACCACGGCGTCACCGAGCTTGAGGTTCTTGAACGACATGCGGCCGTACGCCGTAAGGTGGTGGAAATGCAGATCCACGCTGGTGGGAAGCTGGTCCGTGGGAACGCTGGCCGCCGCCAGGAGCATTGCGGATTCGTCCACGGATGCGGCGAGCGGAGTCTGCACCGACGGGATGGTGATGCTCCACGCTTCCCTGCTGGGACTGAGGGCCTTGGCCGCGGAGGCCGGGCTCACCGCGTAGAAGGTGTACGGGGCCTCGCCGTTATCCACTATATCTGCGGTAAAACTCGCAGTGCGGAAATCTTCCGAGGGCACCACAACCGCTTCCGCCGCCTCGGTATAATTCAAGGCAAGCTTGACCGCGGCGTCGTTGCTGGTCCAAAGCGTAGGATAAACTCCTTCCTCCGCCGGGCCCAGCGTGGCCCTGGTATTAACGTCACAAATATTGAACAGGACCGTGTGGGTGCCGTAATTGTGTTCTGAACGGGAAACTTCCTGACGTTCGCTGATACAGGAAGTAGAAAGCGCGGCAGCGATAAAGCCAAGCGCTATTGCCGGGATTATTCTGAAGGTCTTTTCCATAGCTTTCTGAATTATAAATCCGACCATGGGTCCTCGGTGACCGGATCAATTCCGCCCGAGGCATTCATGAGACAATACTGCAGCTCTTCACTGCATTCGCAAGCATCTGGGATGACGTATGGACGGTTCCCGGATGGGTCTTTTGTTTGAATCATAGCGTATTAATAAAAAATGGCTGCTTGAAAAAGGCAGCCACTATTCAACTTGGAGCGGAAAACGGGATTCGGACCCGCGACCTCAACCTTGGCAAGGTTGCGCTCTACCAACTGAGCTATTTCCGCGTTCGGGACTGCAAATATACAACAGTTTTTGAAAACAACAAAAAAAATTAATTATTTTTGTGAAAACTATAAATGCCATGATACGCCGAGATTTTCTCAAGTCAATTGGAGCCCTGACTGCCGGAGCTGCCGTCGGCCTTCCCGCAGTTGCTGCGGTCCCCGGAAAGGACCTGCTCAGTCCTGACGATGCAAAAAACCTGTCCCTCAACGACTTGACCCTTCCAATAAGGTCTCTCAAGCCTAATGTCGACAAGCCCGTTACGGCCATTGTCATAGGTGCCGGGAGCCGTGGAAACGTGTACGCCGGTTATGCCGCGAAGTTTCCCGAAGGTATGAAAATAGTGGGTGTATCGGATATTCTGGAACACCGCTGCCGCAAGCTTTCAGACAAGCACAACGTGGCGCCGGAGCATCGTTTCGGCGACTGGAGCGAAGTGTTCAAGGTACCCAAATTCGCCGATGCGGTAGTGATTTCCACTCCGGACGATCTCCATTACGCTCCCTGCATGAAGGCCCTTTCCATGGGTTACGACGTGCTGCTGGAAAAGCCTGTAGCCCAGACCGAAAAGGAATGCAAGGCTATTCTCGCCCAGGCTCACAAGTACCACAGAATAGTGGCGGTATGCCACGTGCTGCGCTACGCGCCGTATTTCATAGCCCTGCGCGAACTGGTTCACAGCGGCGCCATCGGCGAACTGGTGAGCATACAGCACATGGAGCCCATCCAGTACGCCCACATGGCCCACTCATACGTCCGGGGCAACTGGCGCAGCTCCAAGCAGACCACGCCCATTATCCTTGCCAAGTCTTGCCACGACCTGGATATACTCCGCTGGATCATCGACTCCCCCTGCAAGAGTATAGTAGCCGACGGCTCCCTGCACTTGTTCAAACCGGAAAACGCCCCCGAAGGCGCACCGCTCAAGTGCACCGACGGCTGCCCGCATGAGAGCACCTGCCCGTATTCCGCCATCGATATCTACACCCGCAAGAAGTGGCACCTGAACGTGTTCGACCTCGACGGCAACAAGGATTCCGACTTCATCATGCAGCGCCTGCTCACACCTCCTTACGACAGCTATGCCCGCTGCGTCTATCATTGCGACAACGACCAGCCGGACCACTACGTGTCTGAAATGGTGTTCGAAGGTGGCCAGACTGCCGCCTTCTCCATGGAGGCGTTTGCGCCCTACGGCGGCCGCCGCACCCGTATCATGGGCACCACCGGGTATATCGAAGGAGACGGCTCGACCTTCACGCTGTGGGATTTCCGCACCCGTACGCCCAAGGTTTGGAACAAGAAAGTCAGCGATATTCCCGAGTACAAGGGTGCCGGCCACGGCGGAGGAGACCTTGCCCTCGCCCGCGATTTCGTAGAAGCCGTAGCTTCCCAGGACGCAAGCAAACTCTCCAGCACCATAGACGTATCCATTGAAAGCCATGTGATGGGCTTCGCTGCAGAACGCAGCCGTCGCAGCGGCAAAAAAGAAAAAGTATGAAACGACAGTTCCTCGCCATCGCCCTCTGTGCAGCCGCGATAGCTCTTTCTCCAAAGGCAGATGCCTGCACCAACGTAATCATCACTAAAGGCGCCAGCGCAGATGGTTCGTGCATGG
The DNA here is from genome assembly GCA_946414935.1 of uncultured Bacteroidales bacterium. Taxonomy (GTDB): domain Bacteria; phylum Bacteroidota; class Bacteroidia; order Bacteroidales; family UBA932; genus Cryptobacteroides. Next base: position 2,932 of record CAMKQN010000058.1, on the reverse strand, counting down.
TGTCCTATGCGGCCGACTCCCATCTCCTGTTCGGCGAGCTCTACTTCCGGCCGGCGGCCAAGTGGGCCAAAGGTTCCTGGCTCGACATCCGCGACTGGGACTCCAACAAGCCGCTGGGCCGGATCAGCCAGGTGGAGCACAGCTTCCAGACGCTCGGCAACATGAACGAGCACCAGCTCATCATAGGCGAGACCACCTGGGGCGGACGTGAGGAGCAGGCCGACACCACCGGCATAATGGACTATGGTTCACTAATTTACGTAACCCTGCAAAGGGCCCGTACCGCCCGTGAAGCCATACAGACAATTGTGGCCCTCGCCAACGAATACGGCTACCCGTCGGAGGGCGAGTCCTTCAGCATAGCCGACCCGGAAGAGGCCTGGGTGATGGACCTCGTGGGCAAGGGCTCCGGAGGCAACAAGGGTATAGTATGGGTTGCCCGCCGCATTCCGGACGGATACATCTGCGCCCACGCCAACCAGTGCCGCATCACCCGTTTTCCCCAGGACGACCCGGAAAACTGCCTGTTTGCTCCGGACGTTATTTCCTACGCCAGGCAGATGGGATGGTATGATGGCCCCGATGCCGACTTCAGCTTCCGCGACGCCTATAATCCGCTGGACTTCGGCGGTGCCAGGGCTTGCGACGCCCGCGCCTGGTCTGCCTTCAACATCCTGTGCGACGGCCAGTTCACTTATGAAGCTGACGGAGAACTTGTTACGCGCCCCGCATCGGACTGGCAGGACTACGCCATGGGCTATGACCTCAGCGGCGAGATGCCCCTGTTCGTGAAGCCGTCCCGCAAAATCAGCGTGAAGGACGTAGCGGACGTGATGCGGGACCACTACGAAGGCACGCCGATGGACCTGCGGGTGGATATTGGCGCCGGCGGCAACGCCTGCCCCTACCGCTGGAGGCCCATGAGCTTTACGTCTGACGGCAAGACCTATATTAACGAGCGCGCCATCGCCACCCAGCAGACCGGTTTCTGGTTCGTAGCCCAGGCCCGCGGCTGGCTGCCCGACACCATTGGGGCTCTTATGTGGTTTGGTTGCGACGATGCTGCAACCTCTTATCTCACACCAGTTTACGCCAACACCAAGACAGTCCCCGACTGTCTGCGCGAAGGCAACGGAGACCTGCTGCACTACAGTCCCGACGCCCAGTTCTGGATCAACAACCGCGTCACGAACTCCTGCTACCGCATGTACGACGCCATGGAGCCTTACGTGCGTGAACGCATCGACGCGTTCGAGAACCGGATGATGAACGAAGCCGTGCCGGAGCTGGATGCCCGCCTGCTCAAGATATACAACGGCAACGGACGCAAACCCGGCAGGCGCGCAGCCGTGCGAAAGGTGGTAAAGGAACTCACCCGCTTCTCCGTGAACACCGCCCAGGAGCAGTTCGGCAAGTGGGTGGAGCTGGAGCAGACCCTGCTCGTAAAGTTCATCGACGGCAACGAAAAGGCCCAGGAGGCCGACGGCAGCTTCATCCATTCACCATACTCCGAAGGCATCCCCAAAGGCCTCAAGTATCACGGTTACAACCAACGCTGGAAAGACGCCGTCGTCCGCGACAACGGCCACGTGCTGGAGCAGAAATAATTGTCTGACAGCCGTACAACTTGTTTTCTGCGGCTATTCCTTTGCTGCAGGGAAGTTTATGATTGGGATGGGGTTAAGCGGGACCGGAAAACTCACAAGTGGTCCCGGAAGCAAGCTTTTTATTGCTATCTGGACCAAGATTTCTCTTTCTGGTCCGGGGAATCAGTAAAAGATTACCGCAGGCTTTCTACTTCCACAAGGCAATCCGTATCCGCAAGACGCTGAAGCTGAAGCTGGGAACCATCGGCCCCCATTATAATCGGCTTATAAATAGTATTCCGCAAACTGCGTAATTACTTAATCATTGTCGCCTTAGTTCCTTTAGGTCATCAGCCCATTCTTTCTTGTCTAACGGCCGTACAGCTTGTTTTCTGCGGCTATTCCTTTGCTGCAGGGAAGTTTATGATTGAGATGTGCTTATGTAATAGCTGAGGCTCCCGTTGGAAGGAGTCTCAGTTTGTTAGTCTATGTATTTGATGGCGGGGAGGGGCGGGACGGGGACGACGGGGAGGTGAGGGGCGGGGAGGACGGGGAGGTGAGGGGCGGGGAGGACGGGGAGGTGAGGTGCGGGGAGGATATTCTGGGTGATGACCCCCATGTAATCAATTGATATTCAAATCTTTGCAAAGATTGTCTTTGATATGTTTAAAAATGCTTTTTCCGCAACTCTCAAGTGCGGCCAAAGTTTTCATAATTCAAGCCAGGGAATAAGTCCCTTCAAAGACCTAAATAACCGAAGTTTTGAGAAAGCGGGACCAGAAAACGCAAAAGTTGTCCCGGAAGCAAGCTTTTTATTGCTATCTGGACCAAGATTTCTCATTCTGGTCCGGGGCGTCAGTAAAAGATTACCGCAGGCTTTCTACTTCCACAAGGCAATCCGCATCCGCAAGACGCTGAAGCTGAAACTGGGAACCATCGGCCCGAAAGACTCTACTGATCGGAGTCTTTTGTTCTGGATGCAGAATTGTCTTTCCTATACATGCTTTCGTTGAAGAGACTCTCTCCCACAAGTGTATTTGAATCCTGAATCTTGAACAGCATATCGGCACCGTCATGAGTGTGGATATAGACATATCCGTTGTCGATGCGATACGTGGCGGGGAATTACATCCCCAAGGTGGTGATGGCGCAGGAAGAATTCCCAACAAATTCAATCTGGTCATACAGCCCGCCGCCTTCATTGACATAGGTGCCAGACACCCTGTTGCAGGATGCCAATTAGATTGCCGCAAAGAGTAATAATAGTATTCTTCTCATGGCTAGAACAGTATTGGACAATCCGGTGAAAGTAGCCCCCTCTATCCGGCGTGAAAGTGGCCCCCGTC
>CAMKQN010000057.1:0-14270 GCA_946414935.1 uncultured Bacteroidales bacterium | reverse complement strand
GCTTTTATACATGAGTATCTGCAAGATACATGGACGCCCGGGCTGGAATTCCACTATCTGGCCTATACGGCGGTGATAGCTTATTATTGGTTTGTGTGGGCCATGTACAGGGAATCCTGCGGGGCGGATATGGGCGAGAGCCTGGGGAACTGGCGGGACATGGCTGTAAGGTATTCATCTGTTTCCGGTTTTTGATATGAAGAACATATTGATGGTGACGCCTTTATACCCGTTGCCTACAAAAGAGAACAACTGCACCTACGTTTGCCATTTTTTCACCAGAGAATGGGTGAAGATGGGGTACAATGTCCTGGTAATACATGCGCAGCCAGTGCACTGCCTTGCCTGGCACCTGCTCGTGAGATTGTTCGGCCCAGTTTTGCTGAACATTATGGGGGGCGGAAATTATTACGCCAGAAAAATTAAAGACACGGAGCATTACGTTATGGATGATGTGCCTGTGTACAGGGTACCTGTTTATAATCCAATCCCTCATGGACGCTACCCGGAAAAGTCCATGAACGAATTCATCGCTAAAGTCCGGGGAATTCTCGAGGCCAACAGTTTCACCCCGGACTGCATAGTGGGGCACGGGCTGGCGATTGAGGTTATCCCTTTGCTGAACAAAAGCTATAACGCCAAAACTGTAATGGTCTTGCACGGAATTCCCAAAAAGCTGGATGAACGGTATGATGATTATGCGTCATTGATAGATAGTTACGATGCTTTCGGCTTCAGGTCGGCTGCGCTTAGGCAAAGTTTCGAGTCAAGGTACAAGAGCGTCAGGAATCCTTTCCTCTGCCTTTCCGGAATACCTGAATCCCAGATAAGCGGCTCAAACTGCCATACCTTTGACGGACCGCTTGCAAAGTTCCTGTATGTCGGAGACTTGATAGAGAGGAAATACCCATTGTCCCTGATGGAGGCGGTTCCCAAGGCATCGGACGGCGATTTCTCTATACGTTATATCGGCTCCGGACCGGAGCGTAAGAAATTGACGGAATACGCAGTTGCCAATAACTTGACGGACAAGGTGGAATTCATCGGCCAGGTACCGAGAAATAAAGTCCCCGAGTATATGGATGAAGCCGATTGCCTTATAATGATAAGCCGCCGGGAAGCTTACGGTCTGGTGTACCTGGAAGCAATGGCAAGAGGCTGCATAGTAATCGCTTCCCGCAATGAAGGCTTCGACGGCATTATCGTTGACGGGATAAATGGTTTCCTGTGCCCCGCCGGAGATTCTGCAGAGCTGGCGCTTACGATAAAGAGAATCAATGCGATGAGCGATGAAGAGAAGATGAAGGTGAGCTCCAAAGCCATGGAGACAGCACGGTCCATGACCGATTTTGAAATGGCGCGGGGCTATATTGAAAAGCTGGAGCAGATACTATGAATGAGATTCCCAGGATATCCGTAACTATCATCACTTACAATCAGGAAGATGTGATACATCGCGTCCTTGACTCCGTGCTGTCACAGGGCGAAGGTCTGTATGAAATTTGTGTCAACGACGACTGTTCGACCGACCATACCTGGGATGTGCTCCAGGAGTATGCAGCCAAGTATCCGGGCATCGTAAAGCCGGTCCGGAATGCCCATAACCTTGGAATCTTCCAGAATAACGAAGCCGTCTGGTCCAGGCCGGAGGGAGACTTGGTGTTCGATATAGCGGGGGATGACGAGTGTGCGGAAGGCTTTTTTGAGCGGGTAATAGATTATATCAGACGGAACAATATCGACTGGAAGAACGAATTGTTCTGCATCTACGGCGATTACAAGATGATCAACGCCGACGGGCGTTCGGTAGTATATCGGCAGAATCTTGTAAACCACCACAATGCACTCAAACTCAAGACCCGTAAACTGCTGAGTACCCGTTCGGCTTGTTTCAGCCGTAAAGTGCTGGAAAAGTTCGAGAAGGTCAGCGACGGCCGTTCCTACAATGCCGAAATGGTGCAGGACTGCCAGCTGCAGTTGTTTTCCGAACGCAATTACTATATACCGGTAGTGGGCAGCATCTACTACGCACAGATAGGAATCAGCAGCAGGATGTCTGAAGAAGAGATGAAGGAGAATGTTGTAGGCGCATATAACCGGTACATTTCATTCCTTGCGGACCATGGAAAACCGCTGGACAAGAAGGATTTGGCGTTCATAGAATATATGGAGGCATATCGCCGGCACGACGTCCGGAACATGCTGCGCAACTATTTCAGGAGCATTGACTTGTCCCTTGGCCTGGAAGGGCTTCAATGGCGCAGGATAGCATTCGTACTAAGATCGAAATTATTTAAGAAACTATAAATCATGGCCTCAATAAAGACTTCCCGGGGAAGGTACCGTTACCATAAGAAGTACCTGTACGTAGGACTAAAGAAAATGGACCGGGATTTGGCATACGATAATCTGAAAGAGATTGTTCCTATATTGGAAAAGAACGGAATCCAGTCCGGACCTATCTACGGAACTTTGCTTGGACTAATCCGTGAGGGAAATTTCATAGAATGGGACGAAGATATCGATTTCTACCTTCTTAAAGAACAGGAAGAATTGTTCCGGACTGCACTGTGGGAGCTTAGGGAACATGGCTTCGAGCTTGTGCGTTACGACCAGCGCGGCCTGTATTCCGTGATGAAGAAAGGGGAGTATATAGATTTCTACGTGCTACGGCGGATATCTCCCGACCTGCGTCATATGGGAGGACCGGATTTTGTGTTCGAAAAGTACTTGAAAAACACGCAGGAGTATGATTTTAAGGGACTCAAGCTGCGTATCCCTCAAGACTACGAAGAGTATCTTGAGTTCACCTACGGAGACTGGCGCACACCTCGTCGCTACACTGATTACAAGCCTTCCAGGATCAAGATTATCAAAATGATAGTCAAAGACTTCCTGAAGAATCATCTTCCGAAGCCCATTCACTTCTATCTGCTCAAGAAAGTTCATGCAAAGCACCTTGAGGCCTTCAAGCAGAAGTGCAAAGCGAAAAGTATTCCGATTGATGAGAGCATCAAGCTGTAACTACCTTTGCTTAGTCCTATTGTATGCCGCATATTTACTTTGTGGCTGTCAAACGACTGGTCTTGGAGAAAATAACGGAGATGGAAATAAGGATGGGGTATCGTTCGATATCATCCCTGTCGATGTGTTCAAAGATGAGGTCATAGATACGGCTAATAAAACTATTGAACTGTCTTCATCCCCTTGTCTAGTATTGAATATTCTTTCAGATTCTCACGAAAACCTGGAAGATACAGAATCGGTTTATTTGGTCAACCAGACATATACCAATATAAAAAGAGTTGACAGTCTAGTACATGCAGATGCCGTTGTTCATCTTGGAGATATTCTTGCCGCAGCCGATACTGTGAATTATTCGGAATGGTCAGGAGTGAACAAGCATCTATCCTCCAATATCTCCCGCCTTCGCACGCTCAATCCTGACTGCTACGTAGTATTGGGGAACCATGATGGAATTGACGGCGAATACGTCGACGAAATGAAAGTATATGCGACTGTATTTGGTTATAATGAGGGTAAGGTAGTTCGTGAGGGACGTTCTCCATGGTATTTTAAAGATTATCCAGCTGTTAAAACCAGAATTGTCTTCCTGGCCGTTCCTTCCCGGGACGGTATTGAAGACGGCCCGCCTTTATATGGATTTCAATCACGTCAGATGCAGTGGATTGCTAATACTGCCTTGAATGTTGAGAACGGATGGCGAGTGTTGTTTATGGGACATATTAGTCCTTGTCACCCAAATGGCAATTTTGCTGCAGAGTCTCGTGAAGTATTCGGGCCTCTCACTGATGCTTTTATTAATCATAAGAGTTATTCGAATCAAGAGTGGGGGATATCCGTTGATTATAGTTCAAAGGAAGATGTAACAATTCTTGCGTATATCTGTGGTCATGCGCACGCCGATGCAGTAATTACAGATAATTCTGTTTTTACAGATTATTGCTTCAGTTTCCCCATCATAGTAATAGGAGCCTGCAACCGGATTGTTTATGGAAATGATTCCGAAGGCTATGCCTGTAACGTAAGGGTGCCCGGTACTGTTACCGATGATTTGTGGGATACTATGGTTTACCGTCCAGATTTAAAGAAGATGTTTTTTGTCCGCTTCGGATCGGGGGATGACAGGGTAGTAGATGTCGAATAGAGTACATTATTTACTGTCGCTGGCCGCTGCCGTTTTGCTTCCGGCCGTGGCTGGGGCGAAAATAGTCGTTTCGTCCCAGGCTGAGTTCGATTATATAGGAGCTTCTATCCTCTGCGAACTTGAGGCCGGAGTGCGGGAAGTGGAAGTGCAGATCAATCCTGGCACTTATTATTTCTCTGAAGACCATATAGCTTTTCGCGGTGTTGTTTTTCCCGATGCGAGCGTAAGCATCAGTGGGCGGGATGCTGTTATTATAGCGGCGGGACCAGATTACAAGCCGGGAGACCTGATCAGAGGCTCAATGAACTATGATGTTGCATTCCTGTCTCCGGAAGGCACATTGGTGCCTGCATGGAGCAGGACTTACACGGCAGAAGAAAAAGCGGAGCTTGTGAGCCGGGCCGATAAGCTGTTCAGAATTAAAGCGGATTTTGCAGATGTCCCGGATGCACGTGACGCGTACATACGCATTACTCATTGGTACACCAGTTCAGTATATCGCATCAAGGAGATAAAAGACGGATACATATATTTCGTTGCGCACGACCTTTCGGGAGGATACGGAGGTGACTGGAACGTGAACGACGATAGTAATTACGGTGGCCTGATGCCTCGTTTCCGCTTGTTCAATATCAAGGCCGAAGGTGTCTCTTTCCGGGTAAACGGCAACAGGGCTGTCCTGTCGGAAGGTCTCGGCAGTGTCCATGAGTGTTCGGCTTCCCGCTTCCTTATCGTAAGCCCCGGAAGCAGCCTGGCCGCCATTGATATCTCCGGCCTAACTTTTAAGGGTAACAAGCGTAATTCGGAAAACGGACTCATCGAATTCTATTTGGCGAAATTGGGCAGGGCGGCAGTGCATGATTGCCGCTTTGAGAATATTTACAGCGAGAAGGCTGTTTACAGCAGGAATTCAGACAATCTTACTGTTTCTGACTGTGTCTTTGCCGGCTGCCAGTACTCCGGAGTATCCTCTTCGCACAAATCCACTAATACCGTCGTCCGCGGCAACCGCTTCGAGAACTGCGGTCTTGCATTGACAAATGCTCCATGCGTTTCATGTTCCGGACAAAACTATTATATAGCCGACAATTCTTTCCTGGACTTCGCTTACTCGGCTATAGATGTCGGTTACGGTTTCCGTAATGCAAAAGTCAATGGGGTATCAGGTGTGGTAGAAGGGAACAGCATTACATACTCCGACTACTATCTGAGCAGTTTGGAGGAGAATACGCTGATGGACTCCGGCGCTATATATGTAAGCACCTTAAATGATTCAACGGTAATCCGTTACAACATCATTTCCAATTATTCCGGCATGAAGGACAACCGCGGAATCTTTCTGGATGACGGAGCCTACAACCTGCAGGTGTACGGAAACGTAATTACCGGAATCGCCAACAGTTACTGCATAGACTCGAGGAGGGTAGCTTCCGTAGAAAAGATTATCGGCCGGGCGAATTACAACAATAAAGTCTATGACAATGTCGTTGACGGAAAACTAAGGCTAGAGGGTAGGGAAGAAGATTCATTAAGCTGCAGCATAGGCCCGAATTTCTGCCTTTCGGAAACCGGGCAGGCTCCTGCCGGAATGCGGGTCACTTCCGGAGTCATATCCGAAGGGGATGACGTGCCTCTGCGGCTCAGGCGTACTTCGGGGGAGAGGAAGGTGCTGTCCTATTCCAGCTTCAATAAACTCCGGAGGGCTTTTCCAGACTGGAATAAGGTCAGAAAACATTTCCGCTTTTCTATTTTTTGAGACATGAATACTTACTTTAACATAAATTACGAGTTCGATAAACAGAAGGTGCACGAGGCTGTCGCCACAGCTAAAAAGGGTTACATCTGTGTGTCGGACGGGGTCGTATTGAGCACGGCCAACAGGGATGATTCATACCGGGAAGTGGTGAACGGCAGCCTGTTTTCCATTTGCGACAGCAGTTGGGTGCCGGTTTATCTGAAATCCATATACGGAGTCAAATACGAGCAATACTGTGGCTCCGATATCTTCCGGGATATCGTATATGAGCGAAAGCACAGGATGTTTTTCCTGGGAACTGACCAGAAGACCCTGGATGCGTTGAGAGGCAAGCTGTCCGAGGTAAACCCCGATATAGCCGGCATGACTTTTATGGAACTCCCGTTCCGTCAGGTGGAGGATTTCGATTACCCTGAAATTGCCCGCAAAGTCAACGAAGACGGAGCAAGAGTGATATGGGTTGCCCTTGGAGCTCCCAAACAAGAACGCTTCATGAACAGGCTGCTCCCATATCTTGACAGCGGAGTGATGATAGGAGTAGGCGCCGTATTCAATTTCTTCAGCGGCCTCTCCGAGTCCCGCTGCCCGAAATGGATGCAAAAGGCCCATCTGGAATTCATCTACAGGATTTTCCAGAATCCCAAAAAGCAATTACAGCGCTGCAGATTGATTTTATCCACTCTTCCTAAGTTGTATGTCGAAGAGAAAAGAAAAAAGAATAGCCGTAGATAATGAAACTGCTTTACTTGATTATAGCGATTGACTTCATCCTGGCCGCAGTGGTGGGAGCGTCAATTATCCGTATGATACTTAATGTTTCATACAAGAATCAGCTTTTCGATATGCCTGATGCCAGAAAGGTGCATAAAACGCCTGTTCCCAGGCTGGGAGGGATGTCATTCATGCCGGTCCTGATGATTGTCATCGCCTTCAGCGTCGGTGTGGTTTACCGTACCAAGATGATGAATGCTCCTGAGCCGGACGGGGTGCTGATAATCAGGCTGTCTTTTATGCTGGGCAGCGCAATGCTCCTGTATGTGGTCGGGCTCCTGGATGATTTGACCGGAATGGGATATAAAGTAAAATTCTTAGTCCAGTTTCTGGCATCGGCGCTCCTTGTCTCTTCCGGCCTGTGGCTGAACAGCTTCTTCGGCCTTTTCGGGATAGAGAGAATACCATTTTATATTGGCATGCCCTTCACGGTGTTTCTTCTGGTGCTGATAATCAATGCGATTAACCTTATAGACGGCATAGATGGCCTGTCTTCCAGCCTGGTGATGATAACCCTTGGCCTGCTGTTGTTCATCTCCTTGAGGGAACGCAGGTTCATTTACTCAACCGTATCGGTCACCATGCTCGGGGCGGTTTTTGCCTTCTGGCTGTTCAATCTGTTCGGCTCCGCAGAAAAGAAAACCAAGTTGTATATGGGGGATACCGGAGCACTTACCCTCGGTCTGGTGATTTGCTTCCTGCTGGTCTCGCTCTGTTATTTTCCGGGCAGGCATGGAATGATAACAAGCGGCAAGTATTTCACTATAGTCTGCTCGTCGTTGCTGATCCCCATATTGGAAGTACCTCGGCTGATAATCAGCAGGATGCTGAAGGGGAAGAGCCCTTTCGAGGCCGATGCCAACCATATCCACCACCGTTTGATGCGCTGTGGCTTGTCTGCCCGAAAGACCCTTGCCATCATAGTTGCACTTGATGTGTTTATTGTCGTACTTACGGCAGGCTTGACGCGGCTGATGGGCATCACGCCGATTTTCTTCATAGATATCCTGATGTATCTGCTGATTCAATTCGTGATATCCAAGAACATAAAGTATAGTACCCTTCCTAAGGAGTCATAATGAATACGTTTTTTGAGTTGCTTCAGATGGCGGTGGGGCGCCGTACCGGTCTTTCAGTATCATCAATGAGCAGGGAAGACTGGGAAGAATTGTGCAAGCTTGTAAGCAAGCATAATCTTCTGGGCGTGACTTTCCCTGTCATAGACAATCTGCATGACACTATGGAAGGCATGCCGCTTAACGTCTATACCCGCTGGGCTCTGGTAAAAGAAAGAATTGAGAAGAAGAACGATTTGATGCTTGTGTATTGCCGGCAGTTGTATTCGCAGTTGAAAGATGACGGATTCAGTTGTTGTCTCCTGAAAGGACTGTCTGCAGCCGCATTGTATCCGGAACCCCGTCTGAGACAGAGCGGAGATATCGATATATGGGTGGGGGGCACCAGGCAAGCTACGGTCGATTACTTGAAACAGCGCTACAAAGTGCGCAATGTGGTATATCATCACTGCGATGCCAGCGTGTTTCCCAAGATAGGAGTAGAGGTGCATTTTACTCCTACATGGATGAATTCCCCGATAGCTAACAGAAGGCTTCAGAAGTGGTTTGATGGTATTTCCGAGGAGCAATTCAGCAATTACGACCAGGAATTGGGAATAACCATTCCAACCACTCGTTTCCAGGCAGTCTATATGCTGCTGCATATTTACCGACATGTGCTCGACGAGGGTGTCGGTTTGAGACAACTGCTTGATTATTATTATCTTCTGATTAATTTGGAAAGGGACGTCCGGGCCAGGGTACTGGATGACCTCCGGAAGTTGAAACTGCTCGGCTTTGCCGCTGCCGTGATGTATGTTCTGCAGGAGGTTTTCCTGCTCAAAGATGATGAACTGTTGGTAGCGCCGGATAAAAAGGAAGGGCGCTTCCTCTTGGAAGAAATCCTGATTTCCGGGAACTTCGGGCGTTTCGATCCCAGAAATGCCCACCAGAAGAACGAACCCCGTATCAAGCATGCCAGCCGCAAGCTCCGGCGGGCCATGCGATTCCTCTGCTATTATCCTTCCGAGGTAATCTGCATGCCACTTTTTATGTTCTGGCAGTATTTCTGGAGACGAAAGCATAACTATCTATATCGAGGATAATGATTATTAGAAGCAAAGCGCCCCTAAGGCTGGGTCTTGCCGGCGGAGGCAGCGACGTATCTCCCTACAGCGATATCTATGGCGGACTGGTGCTGAACGCCACCATCAACCTGTACGCTTATTGCACCATAGAGGAACGCGATGACGGCGTCATCAGTATCGAATCGTACGATTCCGCCTGCAGCCTGGTTTATCCTGTAGCGCCTGCCCTCCCCGTGGACGGCCGGGCCGACCTGATAAAGGGGGTATATAACCGCGTAGTCCGTGACTTCGGTGTCCAGCCGGGGGCATTCCGGATTACAACTTACAACGATGCTCCTGCAGGCTCCGGGCTTGGCACGTCCAGCACGATGGTAGTCTGCATACTGAAGGCCTTCGTAGAGTGGCTGTCGCTGCCCCTTGGAGATTATGAGATAGCCCGTCTGGCATATGAAATCGAAAGAATCGATCTCGGACTGTCCGGCGGCAAGCAAGACCAGTATGCGGCTGCGTTCGGCGGTTTCAATTTCATCGAATTCCTGCCAGACGACAGGGTGATAGTGAATCCATTGAAAGTGAAACGCTGGATAAGTGACGAGCTCGAGTCGAGCCTGCTGCTGTATTTCACTGGTGCGTCCCGCAGCAGTGCAAAAATTATCGACGAACAGCGGAAGAATACATCCAGCGGCAACGAACAGGCAATAGAAGCGATGCACCGTATAAAGCAAAGTGCCGTGGATATGAAGGCGGCGGTGCTGAAGGGCGACATGGGGGAGTTTGCCCGGATAATGGGCAGCAGCTGGGAGAACAAGAAGAAAATGGCGGCCGGTATCACTAACGAAAGTATCCAGCATGCGTTTGACGTGGCTATGGCGGCAGGAGCCAAAGCCGGCAAGGTGAGCGGAGCCGGCGGAGGCGGTTTCATCATGTTCTTCGTTGATCCTGTGTATAAAAAGAAGGTTGAGATGACCCTGAAACAGCTGGACGGCTTCGTGTTGCCTTTTCTCTTCACCGACGGAGGCGCGCACGGCTGGAAAATATACGAAACGGATACAATACACAAATGAAAGCTATACTTGACAATCTCATCGAACGCTATCCTGCGCTCGCCCCTTGCAGCGGAGATATACTCAAGGCGGCCGAAATACTTGTACAATCTTATTCGGACGGAGGAAAGCTGCTGATTGCCGGTAACGGCGGCAGTGCGGCGGATGCCGAGCACATCGTGGGCGAAATGATGAAAACATTCAGGATTACGAAGACCCTGCCGGCCGGCTATTCGGAGGCGCTTGTTGCTTGTGATCCCGAACTCGGCGGTATTCTCCGTACTCACCTTCAAGGCGCCCTTCCGGCTATTGCCCTGGACGGACATATCGCCCTGAGCACTGCGTACCTTAACGACTGCGAGCCCTTGCTCTGTTTTGCCCAGCAAGTAAACGGCTACGGCAGGGAAGGCGATGTTTTCTGGGGTATTTCCACTTCCGGGAACAGCCGGAACATCCTGTTTGCAGCCGTTGCTGCCAAAGCCCGTGGCATGAAAGTGATAGGCCTCACGGGCGCCCGGGACAGCAGGCTGGAAAAGTATGCTGACGTGTGCATCAAAGTGCCGCAGACCGAGACTTTTATGATTCAGGAATTGCATCTTCCTGTATATCACTGCCTTTGCTTGATGGTGGAAAAGTATTTCTTCGGTAAGTAGCAACTGCAATACTCGGGAATAATCGGCCCTGATAATGGAAGTAGTCATCCTTGCCGGCGGCCTGGGCACCAGGCTGAGAAGTGTAGTGAGAGAACTGCCGAAGTGTATGGCTCCGGTGGCCGGGAAACCTTTCCTATGGTACTTGCTGGAACAACTGCGCGCTTTCCCTGTGACCAGGGTGATATTAAGCGTCGGTTACCTTAAACACGCAGTGCAAGACTGGGTGGCCACGCACGCGGAGGATTATCCCTACGAGTTTCGTTTTGCAGTGGAAGAAATGCCTCTGGGCACCGGCGGAGGCATAAAACTGGCCGCATCTATGGCTGAAGGCAACGAACTGATTGTCCTTAACGGGGACACTTTCTTCGATGTTGATTTGAACGCTCTCCTGCAGGCCCGCCGCAGCTCCGGCCTGCCGGTTGCCCTGGCTCTCAAGCCTATGTCGGAATTCGAACGCTATGGCGCTGTGGAACTTGGCGGGGACGGCAGGGTAGCTGCATTCCGGGAAAAAAAGTATCGTGAGCGCGGTCTCATCAACGGCGGGGTGTATGCCGTGGACAGCGGCTCCGGCATATTCGACCGGCTCCCTGAAAAGTTCTCCTTCGAAAAGGAAGTGCTTGAACCAGAATGTTTACGTGGGCGGCTTGCGGGGCTTGTTCAGGACGGTTTTTTTATAGATATCGGTATTCCGGAGGACTATGCGAGGGCGTCAGCTGAGCCGTGGCTGCTGCTGCGGCCGGCTCCTCTGCGGGAGATTGTGGAGGCGGCAAAGGGTTTCGATACTCTCCTGCTCGACAGGGACGGTGTCCTCAACCGTTTGCTTCCGGGGGATTACGTAAAGCAAATAGGGGAGTTCGAGTGGCTGCCAGGGGCAAAAGAGGCGATGGTTGCAGCGGCAGGGAAGTTCGCCCATATATTCATAGTGACCAACCAGCGGGGCGTGGGGAAGGGCGTGATGTCGCAGCAGTCTCTGGACTGCATCCATTCCTGGATGCTATCGCAGATAAAGGAGGCAGGTGGCAGGGTTGACGGAATCTATTGCTGCACGGCCGTTTCTGAAAATGACCCTCGCCGAAAGCCGCAGCGTGGATTGTTCGATGATATTCTGCGCGACTGCCCGGACGTATCTCCTTCCAGCACGCTTATGGCCGGAGACAGCCCCTCGGATTATGAATTTGCCGCCAATTGCGGAATAGCTTTCAGGATGGTAGGATATCCGAAGTAAAATAGATGGCAAATTGAAAAATAATAACTATATTTGTTACGATGCTAGAGGATATTAAAACAAGTATTGAGAAGCTGATTTCCTTGTACGAAACGGAGAAGCAGCGTTCTGAAGTCCTTGCAGCCGAGCTTGAGGCCTGTAAAGCCGAAATTGCGGCGAACAAGGAAACCATAGCAGAGCTAGACGGACAGATAGACAACCTTAAGCTCCAGTATGCATTCAGCGGAGCCGGCGATCCGGCTCTTGCCAAAGAGCGCATTACGAAGCTGGTACGGGAAATAGACCGGTGCATCAAACTGTTGGAGAAGTAAGCCATGGCACAGAACATAAAACTCAAGATAGCCGGCATTGAATACCCTATGGTGGCTCCCTCTCCCGAGATGGAAGAGACTATGCGCCTGGCGGCGGATGAAATAAACCGCAAGTACAATTCTTACGATGCCAAGTATCCCGACAAGTCCGCACTGGACAAGCTCATCATTGTGACCTTGAACGAAACTGTGAACCGTATCGCCTGCCAGAAAAAGATGCAGTTGCTGGGCACTGAAGCAAAAGAGCTTCAGGATGATCTGGACGCGTATCTGGCAAAATTGAAATAACAGACTTTTAAGCCGCCAGGCCCAAGAGGAGAAAACATCAAGTTTTTTACTTACCGGGAAAACTCGGACCGCGGAAGGCAGGCCTGCCAGGCAGCAGGATCCCTGAACCGGACCGGAGCCCAAATCATTCGAGCCAGACAATTTTCTGACTATTCGGCTGACGGCTTATTTATGAATGAAGGGGTTGACTTTAATAGTTTTTAGTCAGCCCCTTCTCTTTTGTTTCGCATTTTTGTGTTTTTGCACACCGGTGTATTGTGGTTTTCGTGGAAAAATAATATTTTTGTAAAATTTTTAATAACTATATATATGTTCTTATATTACATACTAGCAGCAATTGCCGGAGCCGTTATTGCCCTGGCGATATATATAGCGGTCACCAGGGCTGCCGCAGGCAACCGGGCCGCAGCAATCATAGAAAAAGCAGAAATCGAAGGGGAAAACATCAAGCAGCAGAAGATTCTCCAGGCAAAAGAAAAGTTTATCCAGCTTAAGAGTGAGCACGACCAGAAAGTGAGCCAGCGCAACAATGAACTCCGAGATCGGGAAAACAACATCAAAAACCGTGAGAATCAACTGAAAGACCAGGAGAAGGAACTCAACAAGCGTCAGCATGACCTGGATTCCCAGCGCGGTCAGGTAAACGCCCAGAAGGTGGTGCTGGAATCCAAGATGGAAGAAGCGGAGCAACTTCGTGCGCAGGCCAACCGCCAGCTGGAAACTATAGCCGGGATGAGCGCCCAGGATGCAAAGAACATGCTTGTAGAGAATATGAAGGCTGAGGCCCGTACCGAAGCCCAGGCATACATAAACGATGCTATGGACGAGGCCCGCCTGAATGCTGCCAGAGAGGCTAAGCGCATAGTTATCAATACAATACAGCGTACTGCCACGGAGACCGCCATAGAGAACGCAGTGACCACTTTCCCTATCGACAACGATGAAGTAAAGGGCCGTATAATTGGCCGCGAAGGCCGGAATATCCGCGCCCTTGAGTCAGCTACAGGTGTGGAAATAGTAGTGGACGATACTCCGGATGCCATTTTGATCAGCGCGTTCGACCCGGTGCGCCGCGAAGTCGCCCGCCTCTCTCTGCATCAGCTGGTAATAGACGGACGTATCCATCCAGCCCGTATCGAGGAAGTCGTTGCCAAGGTCAGCAAGCAGCTGGAAGAGGAAATACTCGAGACCGGAAAGCGTACCTGCATCGACCTTGGAATTCACGGTATGAACCTTGAACTGGTGCGCATGATAGGACGCATGAAATACCGCAGTTCCTACGGTCAGAACTTACTGCAGCACTCCCGCGAAGTCGCTAATATTTGTGCCATAATGGCATCTGAGCTTGGTTTGAATCCCAAGATTGCAAAGCGCGCCGGTTTGCTTCACGATATAGGCAAAGTTTCCGAAGAAGAGCCCGAACTGCCTCATGCGCTGCTTGGCGCCAAGCTCGCAGAACAGTACAAGGAGCGTCCCGAGATTTGCAACTGTATTGGAGCTCACCATGAGGAAATGGAAATGACTTCCATCTATGCGCCCCTGGTGCTCGTGGGAGATGCCATTTCCGGTGCCCGTCCCGGTGCCCGCCGCGAGGTTATCGAGTCTTATATCAAGAGGCTCAAGGGTATGGAAGACCTGGCGGCCTCCTATCCCGGAGTCACCAAGAGCTATGCTATCCAGGCCGGCCGTGAGTTGCGTGTCATCGTAGGGGCCGACGAGGTATCCGATGAGCAGGCTGCGCGCCTCTCCACTGATATAGCACAGCGCATACAGGATGAGATGACTTATCCCGGACAGGTAAAGATTACTGTAATCCGTGAGACCAGGAGCGTCGCCATCGCAAAATAATCCGCATCCGGTTCAGAAGGAGAATGGCAATTCTTATCGTTTCACGAAAAGTTAGAATTGTTGA
>CAMKQN010000056.1:0-14410 GCA_946414935.1 uncultured Bacteroidales bacterium | reverse complement strand
CAGCCGGAATCGCAGTTTTTCAAGGCCGCCCAAGACTGGTCGTTCGCGGTAGGCCAGCCGTCCAGGCCGCCTGCAGTGAAATCGAAGTTCAATTCAAGCAATTCAGGTTCCGGTTCGGGGTCCGGCTCCACATCCGGGTTCGGATTTCCCGCCTGGCTAATGTCTATGAAGGCCTTGGTACTCTCGTGGGAAAGGGTGACGGTGGCTTTCCTCCTATCTGCACCTTCGTTCTTTAATACTTTGATTTTGAATGAGGTATCTCCGTTGCCGGAGCTGACATCGCACTTTACCCAATCAGCGGATTCGCCTTGCGGATCGGTCTTGGAGATGTTCCAATTGCAATTGGATTTCACGGATATTTCGAAGACGGACTCTTCGAAACCGGCGTCAATTGTCTCCGGATTCACGGTTATGGAAGGTGTTTCCGTCTCCGGACCGGGCTTGTTGCATCCCGCTACAAGCATGCCTGCAGCAAGGATTGTTGTAAACAAAGAAAAAAGTCTGGATTTCATCGTCTTATGGTTTTTAGTGTTAATTCCATTGCCAGCCCTCGTTCTGTCCCAGCATGGGGTTCACGTTGGAAGCTATTACGGGGATTGGATACAGGTACATCTTCTCGTCCCACTGAAGTTTGTAATTATAAATGAGATAACCATAACTGCCTTGAGAAAGGGTGTAGTTTTTGTCGGCCGCTTTGGTTATCTTGTAGTTAGTCTCGTTTGTAGCCCTTGCAGTGGACACGCTGTAGTGCTTGCCATTGAAGTCGAAGCCGCTTTTAGCCTCTTCAGGAGAGAAATAAATACCTCGCCAGCCTACATGGTTGTAGCGGCGTTCCAGGATGTCTCCCAGGTTCCAGCGCATCAGGTCGTCATATCTGTGTCCCTCTTCGAACATCAGTTCCACCGCCCTCTCGCGCCGTATCTCAAGAGCCGCGTCGGAAAGGGATACAGGATGCAGTACGTCTTTGGTGTAATAATCACGTAACCAGTTATCTTTCTTATAATTACCCGTACCGGGGAACGGCGAGGACGATATGCCGCCGTGCACTTTGCGCAAGCGGGCGACAGTCTTGTTCCAGATATCATAGGTGAGCAGGCCGAGTTCTTCGGCAGCCTCCGCGTAATTGAGCATTACCTCTCCCAGCCTCAATACCGGCACCGAGTTGAGAGACTTGTCCGTACCGCCTTCGTTCATAGGTGAATATTCCGGCATCACCCATTTTACCCAGATGTAACCGGTTGTGGTCCAAGTGAAATTGGGCGCGAAATCCACAAATTCCCCCTTGGCGTTCTGCATCTTCATGCCGGGAGCAAGCACACAGGCACCCAAACGCTTGTCCCGTCCCTCAAACTCCTTGGTAACAGATATTTCTCCGGAGGGAAGAGGGTTGCCGTCGCTGCCCAGAAACATCATTATATAGTCTTTGGTGGGGCCGTATAGTTTGGAAGATGTGGTGGAGCAGTATTTATAGCTTACTTTGTGGGCAACACCCAGCTCCTCGCTGCATGTGCGGCCCCAGATAACCTCGTCTGACGGCAGCGCCAGGCTGGTGAACAGCGCGCGGTAGTCGGAATGGAGGGTAAAGGGAGAATTGTCCACAAGCTCGCCGGAATAACGCATGGACAGCTTGAGCAGGTCTTCCGCCGATTCGTATTGACCGTTCCATGGTTTTCCGGTAGAAGGGTTCGTATTATGATACTTCCGGTAGGTCCCCTCGAACAGGAAAATCCTGGACGCGAGTGCCATAGCGGTATATTTGTTCACATAAATACAGCCTTCGGTCCTGATTCCCTCTCCCGAGTCGAGACAGTTTTCGCAAGCGAAGATCAAGTCTTCACTTACTTTGTGCATGATGTATTCCCTGTCCTGGCGAGGCCCGTAGAGTATCAAAGAATCCGAAGGGCTGACCACATGGTCAATCCAGTAAACATCGCCGAACTTCTTCACCTTGTTAAAAGTGGAGAGGGCCCGGAAAAACCGCGCCACTCCTTCGTAGTGACTATAGATTTCAGGGCTTACGTTATTTCTCGCATTCTCCATGTTATCAAGCATATACGCCACCTGGCGAAGGAAACTCCAGTTGGAATACGCCCAGCCGGAAGCAGTAGCAGCAGTATAACGGTCCGGCCACAGGAAAGACTCGGACTCTTTGGTACCGCAGAAATCGGTGTACATATCGTCGCCGATAGCGACGGCGTCGAAAGAAGGGAGAGCAGTATCTATCAGCCCGTTGGTGTAGTACTGCAGGTCTGTCCTGGTGGCGAAGAAGCGGTCTGCGTCGAACTTGTCTTCCGGCTGCCGGTCGAAAAACTTCTCACAGGATGACAACGAAATCAAAGCAGCAAGGCCGCAAATAACATATTTTGCCGATAATTTCATTTCGTTTCTGGATTAAAGAGTGATACTGACGCCGAAAGTAAACGAACGAAGCAGAGGATAGCTGTAGCCGTCCCCCATCGTAGTAGAGGTTCCGGAGTGGAAGTCGGAATCGCCGTTTCCTATTACTTCGGGATCGAACATCGTGGTGTACTTGAACATGGGCGACCATGTCAAAAGGTTCTCTCCGGTCAAATAAATCCGAAGTTGCTGCATTTTAAGCCTGGACAGCATCGCTGTCGGGAAACTGTAGTCTAATGTGAGAGTCTTGAGCCGCACGTAAGCCGCGTTCATCAGGAAATAGTCGTTCGGGAAAGTCAGGGCTCCCTTGGCGCTGTCGGCCGTGCCATAAGTCTGGCGGGGCCAGTAAGGATTATCGGCGACATTGGCAATTGTCCAGTTGCTGTCGGACTTATCCAGTATGACGTGGTTAAACTGCTGGTCTTTAAGCATAAATGCATACGCCCGCCCCCATGAGCCCCAGAAAAAGTCCGTGCCCTGGGATGGATACCAGTCACGTTTGCCTACGCCTTGGAAGAAACAGCTAAGTCCTATCCCGTTCCACCTGAAATCCAGGTTGAGGCCGAACTGGTAACGCGGCATTTCGTTGCCGATACGGTCCAGATCACCGTGGTCCGTAAGGGTCCAGGAGCCGGTGTTGATAACATCGTCTCCGTTGATATTCAAGAATTTAAGATCTCCTGCATAAGGTCCCGACACGGGTACGAAATTGTGAAACTCATCCTTGAACCAAGCGGCCGCTTCCTCATTGCTCCGGAATAATCCGTCCGTCCGGAACCCCCAGATCTCGCCGAGCTCCTTGCCTTCGTAGTAGTTGAACATGCCGCCGGACTGATTGTAGTATTTGGTGACCCAAGTGCGGCTGTCCCAGAGACTGCCCTTAATGCTGTAGGTGAAATCCTTGCCGGCGAGCTTAAGCTGGTCACGCCAGGAAAGGGTAAGCTCCCATCCCCGCGTCTGAAGGGCACCGTAATTGCCCTTTGGCGTTGAGTCTCCGAAAGTTGCGGGGATTTCCGGGCCTGCGATATAGAGGTCGGTGGTATTGCGTATGTAGTAGTCTCCGGAGAACGAAAGCCTGCTGTGCAGAAAATCTGCATCCAGTCCGGCATCATAAGTCGTTACTTTTTCCCAACTCAGGTTATCCGGAATCACTGCCGGATCGCTCACTTTGTTTTGGAAGCCACCGTCGAAGACAGCACCTGTCTTGTTGATGCCGAGGGTAGTGAGGAAAGCATACGCAGCCACGGTACCATTGCCCAGCGAACCTGCATTTGCACGCAGTTTGAGGTTGTCGAGCCAGCCTCTGCTGCCTTGCATCCAAGGCTCCTCGGATATTCTCCAGCCCACTGAAGCTGATGGGAAGAAACCCCAGCGCTGGGCTGACGGGAATTTGGAACTGCCGTCATAGCGGGCGGATAATTCCAGTATGTACCGCTTCAGGAGCGAATAGTTGGCCCGTCCGAAGAAACCCGCTATGCCGTAGGAGCTGCCATCCTGGACAAGGGCCACTTCCGGTCCATCCATCAGCTCGAAATTGGGATTGTCGTTGTAGAGCAAACCGGTACGGAACACGCCGCGGCGATGGTACACATCATTCTCCAGATTCCAGCCTGCGACCAGGTTCAGCTTGTGGCTTTCGCCCAGCCTTGGGGTAAAGGTGCCCACGATGTTGGCGGTTATGTGTTCCGTGTTGTAATCGTAGTAGCGATGGTAGGAATCAAGCTGCTTTACGTAGTCTGTCATGGCGCCGGGAGCCACACTGTAGGAAACTGGTGCCACATAGCGGTCCAGGCCGCGGCGGGTCGACTTGTAGGCGAATTCTCCACGGATGTTGAACACGTCTTTGAAAGGCTCCACGGTAACTCCGGAAGCCGTCGTCATAGTGAGGCGGTGGTCCTCCTGGGCGGAATTGCCGTCATTGAAAGCGGCAAAACCACCGGCGGCAGCAGCCACCGTGTAGGTGCCGTCTTCATTATATACAGGCACATTCGGCACCCCCATCATGGCTATCTGGCGGAGCTGGCTGCCGATATTGCCGTCGTTCTTGGAGAAAATCGGCTGAATGTAGTCCATCTTGTACATGGACGTATTGTTGTCTATGGAGAGCCAGTCGTTTATGCTGACCTTTATTTTCGAACGTAGATTGAAAGTGTTGTAGCTCTCGTTCCCTAGTTTGTAAATTGCGTCCTGCGTATAGTATCTTCCTGAAATACCGTAACTTACTTTGCCTGATGTGCCATTGACGCTGATATTGTGCGTGGTGGTGGTATTTACGGGCTTGTAGAAGAGAGCTATGTAGTTGGTATCGGAATAATACAGGTAGCGGTCGTTCCATAGCTCGCTGGAGTTCGTATCTCCGTTTGCCACGTGCTGGATGTAACGGTCAAGATAGTCCGACGGAATCTGGTAGATATTCATCTTGGTGGGCAGCTGTCCTTCGGCCGTAGGAGTGGCGTCGTGCCCAAGCCAGTGTTCATAGAAATTCTGAACGAATGTAAGTCCGTCTGTTACAATGCGGTCCTCCCATTTTACCGTGCGTGCGTTGATAGATACGGAGCCGTTATAGTTTACGGCGATACGGTCTTCTTTGGCATTCTTCGTAGTTATAAGTATCACTCCATACGCAGCACGCGCGCCATAGATAACGGAAGAAGACGCATCCTTGAGGACGGATATGCTCTCAACATCATTCGGGTTGACCGAGGCCATCTCCCCTTCTACTCCGTCAATAAGGACAAGCGCACCGCCTCCCTGGCCAATTGAATAAGAAGATTTGGAGCCGCCGGAAGAACCTCGGGAAATATAAGAAGTAGCACCGCCCCGGATATAGACAGAGCCGCCGTGAGTAGGCTTACCGTCGGCCTGGATTATGTTCAAGCCGGCAACTTCTCCCTGAAGGGAGCGGGTAATATTGGAATTTGACCTGTCTTCAAGTACCTCGCCTGAGACATTCTCGACGCTCCCTACCAACTGGGACTTTTTGAGGGTACCATATCCTACCACAACGGTCTCTTCGAGCATCTCCGCATCTACTTTTAGAGAAAAGTTTATGCTGGAACGGCCGGACACGGAGGTTTCGATGTCAACGTAACCTATACAGGTACAGATAAGTATGGCATCGGAAGAGACATGGATTGAGTAGACACCGGATAAGTCGGTCACGGCGCCTCCCGTCCCACCTTTAACCATCACGGCAGCGCCCGGTACAGGCTCACCGGTTGAGGAATCAGTCACTTTGCCTGAGACCATAATGTTTTGCCCCCGGGCAGCGACTCCTGCTGACAATAGTACAAGAGCGATCAGCATACATCGCGGTGAAATTGATTTCATAAGAGCTTACAGTTGTTAGAATTAAGTGTTCTCCACAAAATTAGGGGAAATTGCAACCCGCCCGACATAGGCTCAAGAAAAACAAGTAAATTGTATATCTTGTTTAATTTGTATATAAATAAGTTAGCTAAAAATACAACTATTTAAAAACAAGAAAAATTCATTATATTTACAGCATGAAAAAATCTTGTTTTGCATTATTTGCCTGTTTTTTTGCGCTTCTTTGCTGTTCCCCTGCCACTGAACGACATTTCAAGGCGCTGGACAAAGCCATAGACCTGCAGGACTACTATAATCTTGCCCACAATGCAAAGCAGGACTCCTTGCGACTGGCTTATCTTGGGGCAAATAGCGATTCATCCCGCTGGGAAGCCGCTTATGCATTGGAAAAGATTCTCTTCTACCACGACATAGAATCTTGCTACCAAAGCGTCAGCTGGATGATGAAAGATGCAACAGACAAGCGTCAAAAAACCATAAGCCAGTGTTGTTATGCCAACATTTTGTATAAGATGGATTCCCTTGGTACGGCGTTCAGGGTTTTTCGGCAGATAGATACTTCTGCCATGCATACTGACGCACTGGGCATCTACTGCTATGCCGGTTATCATATTTTTGGGAAAATGCAGCCCACGCATCCAGAATTTGCAAACCTGAGGAGAGAGATTGTAAATAAATGGTGGAAAAAAGACAGTACGAGCGTGGAGTGTGCTTTTTACAGAAACGAGTTGCTCAGGGAAGAAGGCATTGCAGAAAATGCAGTAGAAAGGCTCAGAAACTGCCGGCTGACTACTCCCAACGATACGGCAAAACTGAACTATTTTCTGGCCAAGGAGTATCTTCACTCGGGAGAAACGGAGCAAGCGATCAAATATTTCGCAATATCGGCGGAATGTGATATGCGCCTGGGAGTAAAGGCATACAACGCTTTGTACGAACTAGCCCGAATACTGTTTCGTACCGGAGATATTGCAAGGGCGGACCGCTATATGCGCGTTACCTTGAAAGATGCATTCTTTTCACATTACGAATCCCGGTATGAAGACGTTATACGGTCGGAGCTGGAAATAATGAATGTGCTGCTCGAACAGCAGAGACAAAAGCGCAAGGCTTACTACATTACCAGCATTGCGGTAGCCTTGCTGCTGCTAGGAGCGATGATTTCATTGGTGCTGCTGCTCCGGTACTCTTCCAGGCTGAACAGTTCCCGCAGAGAACTGGGGGAAGTATCCCGCATCAAAGATAGTTTCCTGGCAAATTATATGGAAAAGTGCGTGGATTACCTCAACAAGGTAGATGAATACAGGTCCACTCTACGGCGCACCGCCAAACAGGAAGGCACGGCAGGTATCATGGCCATGCTAAGGAGACCCTCGTTCGCCGCCGGAGAGTTCCATGAACTGCTGGCCTCCCTTGACTCCACGTTCCTCGGTATTTTTCCCGATTTCGTAGAAAAGGTAAACGAGCACATGCAGGAAGAATACCAGCTTTCCAAGCCATCGGAGGGCAGCTTGTCAACCGAACTCAGGATACTGGCCCTAATCAAGATTGGAATTTCAAAACGGCAGAAAATCGCTAAGATATTGAATATGTCCGTGACGACTGTGTATTCTTACCATTGCAATCTGCAGAAGCATTCCCTCCATCCGGACGATTCATTCGACCGAATCATCGCCTCGCTGTAAAATGGTAGCGGATTTCCCAATGGAAAGACCGCCCCGGAGCTAAGTCGTACCGGATATAGGGTTCAAGGCACGCTATGCGGTGATTCGCCCAGAAAACGATGTGTGAAGCCGGGACATCGCAACGTATTGCTACGGAAATGTCCCCTTCACTCATTTCCATATCATATGGTACGCTTTCCTGCCCGCAAGCCGCAAGGTCTCCCATAAACACCGTCTCCCCCTTTTGCAACCCGCGGTTGAACCGGATTCCGCTGTCTGTCAGAGCCACGCTGTCATACTCGGCACGCCAGTGTCCCCGAGGCTGAAATGGAAAGTCCAACAGCCTGCGCCGCCCGACGGAAAGATTACCGAAAGTCCAGAAATTATGGTTGTACATATTGCCTGCGAGCGGATTATCCAACGCAGTCAAGCTGTGACGGATGCAAAGGTCTTCAGGCCCCGTGAGCAGGAGGTACTTGACATATTTGTACCAGCCGGCAAGCTCATGGCTGAACCCGACACCCTTAGTGCCATCTTGCCAGACCTCCCACGCCCCCGCTTCCGCTATCTCATACAAGCGGAAGCGGTCGTAGGGAGCATCATCGGGGCGTCGCAGCAGGCCAACTCCCGGCTTGAGGAATACGTCTCCCGGCACTGCGGCATCAAAACCGATTTGGGAGAACTCCTCAGCGGGACCTTGAACTGCATCATGCATTACAGGGCTGTAGTTCTCGAACCAGGGAGCGGCCATTTCCACTCCGCACAGCTGCGCGCCGGCGAAAATACCGCTATGGTCGAAGCGGGTACCTCTGTAAAAATCGTCCAAAGGGTGACGCAGCTCTATTTTCAGCCGGTCTGAAACTAATTCCAGCATATCAACCGTTTACTGCAGCCGGAACCTAAGCGCCTATTTCAGGAACTCGTGGGAAGCGGTCATTGCCTTAGGATCCAGGGCTTCGTCCAGTTTCTCCTTGGTCATGAGGCCGTACTCAAGCACCAGGTCATACACGCTGCGTCCATTCAGGAGGGCCTCCTTGGCAATTTTTGAAGATGCCTTATATCCGATATACGGGTTGAGGGCCGTAACGATGCCAATGGAGTTCTTCACCATCTCGTAGCAATGCTCCGCATTCACGGTAATGCCGTCTATGCACTTGGTACGAAGGGTGTCCATTGCATTGCGAAGCCATGTAATGCTCTCCAGAATACTCTGGGCGATGACAGGTTCCATGACATTCAGCTGAAGCTGGCCAGCCTCGGCCGCAAAGGCGACGCAGGTATCGTTTCCAATAACTTTGAAGCATACCTGATTAGTGACTTCCGGAATGACCGGATTCACTTTGCCCGGCATAATCGAAGAACCCGGAGCCATTGGAGGCAGGTTGATTTCATGGAGGCCGCAACGGGGACCGGAAGCCATGAGACGGAGGTCGTTACATATTTTGGAGAGCTTAACGGCAAGACGCTTAAGAGCTGCGGAGTAGCTGACGTACGCCCCCGTATCAGGAGTGGCTTCCACCAGGTCGGCGGCCTTCTCAAAACTGTCGCCCGTAAACTCGCTCATACGCTTGGTGCACAGTTCGGCAAATCCGGGAACCGCATTCAGGCCCGTACCTATAGCCGTACCGCCCATATTAATTTCCTTGAGCAGCACCACGTTGCGCTCCAAATTGGCTATTTCTTCCTCCAGGTTGTTGGCGAAAGCGTTGAACTCCTGCCCGGAAGTCATCGGCACCGCATCCTGAAGCTGGGTGCGGCCCATCTTGATAATATCCTTGAACTCCTCGCCCTTTGCCCTGAAGGATGCGATTAGGGCCTTCAATGACTCCTCGAGCTGACGGTTCATGCGCACGAATGTATAGCGGAATGCAGTGGGATATGCGTCATTGGTGGACTGGGCGCAGTTTACATGATCGTTGGGAGAACAATACTGGTACTCCCCTTTCTTGTGCCCCATAAGTTCAAGTGCGCGGTTGGCAATTACCTCGTTGGCATTCATGTTAACTGAGGTCCCCGCGCCGCCCTGCATCATATCTACGGGGAACTGGTCATGGAACTTGCCAGCTACGATTTCCTTGCAAGCCTCTATTATGGCGTCCGCTATCTTGCGGTCCAGGACTCCCAGTTCGGCGTTTGCTGCCGCAGCGGCCATTTTTACATATGCAATGGACACTATGTATTCAGGATAGTGATACATACGGGTTGTAGAAATCCGGTAATTGTCAAGAGCCCGCTGCGTCTGTACGCCGTAGTAAGCATCGGCGGGAACCTTAAGTTCACCAATAAGGTCGCTTTCGACCCTGAATTTTGTTTCAGACATATAATTAGAATTAGTATCGAAAAAAAACTTGTACAAAGATGGTCAAACAATATCACAAAAACAAATGAGGACGCGTACGTGATTACGTAAGCCATGTTTGCATATTCGTCTTTAAAGCTTGTATATTCGTCTTAAACGGACAATATCTATTGTTTAGTTCTTCGATTATGCTCATTTTTGTCTAAAGAAAAGGCAATTTAGACTACCGGAAAACTTCATCTGAGTCCAGCTTGAAGTTTCTGGACACAAAGAGGGCGACTGCTTAGTTGCCCTCTGTTTTGTTTTGTTTTTTCTTTTTTGCCCTGAATTCCGAAGGAGTAAGAGCATATTTCTGCTTGAAGTTGCGGGCGAAAAGGCTGCTGCTGGAAAAACCGCTGGCAGAAGCTATTTCTATGACAGGCATATCTGGACAGTCGGCAAGCAGCTTCGCTCCGTGCTGCAACCTCACATCGTTCAAGAACGCGGAGAGGGAACGATACCGGCTTCCGTGAGAGAAAGCGGCACCTATACGTTCCTTGGACAAATGCAAACGGTCCACCAATTGCTGGCGGTCAAAGCGTGGATCCAGATAAAGTCCCTGCTCCAGAATAACATAGCGGAGGTGTTCATACAACTGCACATCATCCATAGCCGAAACGTCGGCGGTTTGCGGCTTTTCTGCCGCATTAAGATACATCTCTTTGTACTCCAGGCTCTCCGAAATTTCCGACGCCAGAGCAATATTCTTATCCCGGATTGAAATCAACTGTCTGACGACAATGAAAGAAAAAGCTCCGATCAGCAAAATAACGAAGCCCAAAGCAGCGGCAAGAAAGCCCTTTCGCCTTGAATTCGCTTTTTCCCTTGCCAAAGCCAACTCCTGTTCATCCTCATGATAGCGGGCTGCTATTTCCTGAACTACGGCTTGCTTTTCTCTGTCATTCAGGATATTCTGCAGATTGATGTACCTGTTGAGGCAAGCAACGCACCCGGCCATATTACCCTGACTGCGCGCAGCATCAGCACGGTTTTTCCACATTACCGAGTAATCGTGGTGCAAAGTATCTGCGCCCCATTCCTTCTCCAACTCTTCGTAAAGGGAAAGCATCCTGCGATAATCCCCGAGCAGTGCCAGAGTGGACGCTATCATCTTCTTACCGTCCAGGCACTTGCTATATCTTGTACTGTCGAACAGCGCAACATACTCTTTTGCTTCCAGTGTCTGCCCTGTCTTGGCATAGCCATAAGCCAAATAGGCATAGGCATGCGCCCTGTAATAGTCTATGTAGGCGGGACGGGTAAGATCCGTAGGTAAAAAGGGAGAACCGTCAGCGTATTCTTCAGGCCTGCGCTCAAAATCTTCAAGGTCTCTCAATATCTGCCCGGCGGCGGGAATAATCTCATCGTAGCGGCCAAGTCCGTCCAAAGTGCGAATCTTGCTGTTCTGCGCCCGGATACCTGCCTCCAAGCCCTCGAACTTATGCATTCCTTCCAACTGCTTTATGGCGTTGTCTATGCTCTCCAGGCCTTCCTCCACCCGTCCAAGTCGTATGAGAGTCGAGCCTAATTCGGACTGGGCGCCAAGGGCTTTGGTGTCGTCTCCCAGGCGGCGGCAAATCTCAATATAGCGGGGACCGTACTCCAGTTCCGCTGCATTGTCTTGACGCATACGGCAGAAACAGTTAAGCCGGCCAAGCACATCCGCCTGATCCTCAAGGCTCAGGTCACGCTTGTCCAGCAGCTGCTTGCAGATTGCGATTCCCCGACTTCTGCTAGACTCATTACATCCATACACCGTAGCACGTGCCAGAGAAGCCCTGAAGGCATCCATATTACCCACTATCTCGGCAGAATCGATGATAAGCAGGGCTCTTTCCGGGTCGGTTCCATAAATCTCCATTGCAGCCATTTCCGTGTATAGAGTATCCGACGGCTGATTGATACGCCCTTGCCTGACTTCGGGACGTGAACACGAAAAAAGCAGGAGGACAACAGTACAAATGAGGGAAATGCTTCGCAAATCTTTCATCCTAAGGCTGTCTAACGGTTATATGGAAGCAGTTCTGCTTCTTTTCATACTTGACGAAA
The DNA here is from genome assembly GCA_946414935.1 of uncultured Bacteroidales bacterium. Classification (GTDB taxonomy): domain Bacteria; phylum Bacteroidota; class Bacteroidia; order Bacteroidales; family UBA932; genus Cryptobacteroides. Next base: position 2,632 of record CAMKQN010000056.1, on the reverse strand, counting down.
CAGACATTGTCCTTGTCATGGAAGTCTTTAAGCACTTGGCTGAGAACGGCTCTCAGGTACTCCGGAGGCACATCCTCATACGGGCGGCCGCGTAGCTCCGGAATTTTCACGTACCGCCAGTATGACAGGTCGAAAGAAGTCCCGTAACGATGGGTGGAATTTTCGGAGGCGTTCACGTTCTTCTTCCGGAGCCTCGCCACGTCATCCTCCGTACGCAGTACCGAAGTAACCACAAGCTTATTCGGATTGAGGCCCTTGGCGCTAAGAGAATCCTGAAAGGCAAGCCCGATATCGTCCAGAAGGCGTTTTGCGGAAGGTATTAAATAGGGTATGGAATATATCAGCGAATCAATGACATACGTATCCGTATCCTCCAGCTTAACCAATTTTGACTTAAGGTCTTCAGCCTCCGTCCTGTCGGCTACAGGCGGGACCCCGATTGCCTGCGCCACCTCAAGCTGGATGTCGTTCATGTCGTTGAACTCCTTGGAGAATTTGACGTCGTAAATCCGCACAGGGTGATTCTGTATAGGTCCCAGGGCAAGCCACTGACGTTCCTTGATGCAAGAGCGGGCGCTAAAAAAAAGAAAAATGGCGAGGCCGGCACCGGCAATGGCCCCGACAAGCTTCAGTATCAAGCCAAAATGCTTCATTCCAGTACGGTAAGGCCCTTGATCACTGCATTGCTGAACCCGGCTTCCTCCATTGCATTCAACGCGCGTATAGTAATGCCGCCAGGGGTTGTAACTTTATCTATATCGGCCTCCGGATGCGCACCGTGGGACTCGGACAAGATTGCAGCCCCCTTTACGGTCTGCAGAACAGCCTCCAACGCTTGCTTGGGATAAAGGCCGAGTTGTATGCCTCCTTCCATCGCCGCCCGCATGTAACGAAGGGCAAGAGCTGTTCCGCAAGAAGCCACCATCATTCCGGCATTAAGCTGCTTTTCACTCACAAACTGAATCTTTCCTACCGAAGAGAAAAGAGTCTGCACACAATTCCGGGACTCGGTGGTGCCAAATATCTCATGGGCGAAAGTCATGCTCTCGCCCACTTCTATTGCCAGATTGGGAATAACTGTGTACAAGCCGGAAAGGGATGCGCCGGACAAGCAGTCTCCGAGTTCGGAAGCTGGAATGCCGGCAGCTATGGAAATCAGCAGTTTACCCTTCAGACAGGGAACCAACGGCGTCAGTACATCTTTGACCAGCCAAGGCTTGACAGCAAGGATGACAATTTCAGCATGCCTTGCGGCCGCCTCATTGTCCAAAGAGGCATTGATGCCTCCGGCTTTAAACTTTTCCAGTGTCTGAAGGTGCTTTGCAGTTACGTGAATGTTCAGGCCAGGGCAGAACCTGCTCAGGCCTAGCGCAGTGGCGCCACCCATGTTCCCGGCGCCTATTATAGCAATATTCTTAGCCGCTTGCATAAAACTATCGCAGGAAAGACCGGCATACGGCACAGGGACGGAAATGCCGGAAGCTAATGTATCAGTTATCCGCGGTCTCTTTCTTTCCGAAAATCTTTTCCTTGACTTCCCCGGCAATCTCTTTAGCCTTGCCGGATGCCTTTTCTGCTAATTCCGTAGCTTTGCGGTTCCACTCTTCCTCGTTCGCTTTCTTCTCTTCCGGGGAAAGGGCTTTATAATCCTTGACCTTTTCAATTACGTGTTCAACGCTGCCTTTTACCGCGCCGGCCGCTGCGCCGAATGCCTCTTCTGCCTTTTCGGCGGCTGTACGGAGCCGCTCGTCCAAAGACACTTTGCCGTCTTTGTTCAGATCCCTGGGATCAAATTCTTTATTCTGCTCACACATAACAAGTTATTTTAAAAAAAAAACAATATATCTAAACAAATCTATCCGGGTGCATTTTTCTTCAGCAGTCCGAACGAAGAAGTGATTAATCCCGCCGCCCTATAAGCAGTGATGCATATGAGCAGGAAAGCCACTCCGAACAGCAAATATAATAAGAACAATCCAAAATTGCTTCCTGTTTCGTAAGGAAACAAGGAAGATGACATAGCGAAGCGGCCATTAAAGCCAAACAGGTAGATATTTTTAGTACACAAAAAGAAGCCACGGACCCGGACACGCACAAATGGAAAAAAGTTTTACCTTTGTCAGATGATTCCAGTATAATAGACTGATACAAAATGAAATTGCCTCTTCTTATCTCAATCGTCCTCCTGCTCAGTTGCCAGACCGCCATGCCACGCGAGTACGAAGTTAACGGCCCAGGGGGCGGAATAGCATTCAAGCTTTGCCTCCCGGACGGGTTCAAACCCGAAAGCGACCGTTGCCCGATGGTCCTGCTCATGCACGGCATCTTTTCCAGCAAGGACCTGAATCCTATGCCAGCTATCGCAAAGGGGCTTGCCGATAAAGGTATCGCCTCCATACGCTTTGATTTCAACGGCCACGGAAAAAGCCAGGGACGTATGCAGGACATGACAATAGAGAGAGAACTGGGTGATGCCCGCGCCATCTGGGACTACGCCAGGTCGCTGCCCTATGTCGATGGGATCGGTCTTCTGGGACATTCCCAGGGAGGCGTTATCGCATCTATGACGGCCGGCAGGCTGGCGGCGGAAGGCATCGACCGGATCATTGCCTGCGGCGATTTCAACGATACA
>CAMKQN010000055.1:0-14537 GCA_946414935.1 uncultured Bacteroidales bacterium | reverse complement strand
TGCGACCTCCGGGTTATGAGCCCGACGAGCTACCAACTGCTCTACCCCGCGATGTGGATTGCAAAGGTATGCATTATTTTTTAATTGACCAAATATTTTATGAACGGCCGCAGTAAGAAAGCATCCCTGAGATATCTTCCCTGGGGAAAACGCGCTGCTCTCCGCTATTCAGGTTCTTGATCCGAATTACCCCTGCCGCGACTTCATCGGCACCGCAGATACTGAGGAACGGTATTGCTTTGCGGTCACAATAGTCGAACTGCTTTTTAAGCTTGGCGTTGTCCGGATATATCTCCACGGAGAGCCCGGCAAGTCTCAGCGCAGACGCCACAGGGAGCACATATTCCAGTTCGTTGCGTCCCATATTGGCAAAGAGCAAATCGGCTCCGGACGTAAGGCCGGCAGGGAATTTCTCCAGGCCGTCAAGCACGTCATAGATACGGTCGGCGCCGAAAGATACGCCTACGCCGGACATGTCGGGAAGGCCGAAAATACCGGTGAGATTGTCGTAACGGCCGCCGCCGCAAATCGAACCGATCTGCCAGTCCAGAGCCTTGACCTCAAAAATGGCGCCCGTATAATAATTGAGGCCACGGGCAAGCGACAGGTCAAGCTCGCAAGGCATACTGACTCCGGCTCTGCGGATATAAGAAAACAATTCCTCGATTTCATCGAGCCCCTTCATGCCAGTTTCCGAAGCTGCCATGAGCGAGCGCATCACTCCCAGTTTCTCTTCAAAAGATCCGGACAACAGGAGCACGGGACGCAGCACAGCGATTGCCCCGGCACTCAAGCCTTTACCCGACAGTTCCGCCTCAACCGCTTCCAGGCCGATTTTGTCCAGCTTATCGATGGCTACCGTGATATCCACCACCTTGTCCGGGTTACCGCAGATCTCCGCCAGCCCTGTGAGTAGCTTGCGGTTATTGATATGCATGCACACCCTGACGTCGAGCAGACTGAACACCCTCTCCACAATCTGCACCAGTTCCAGCTCGCACAGTTGCGAACGCGAGCCGATAGCATCCACGTCACACTGGTAGAATTCGCGGTAACGGCCCTTCTGGGGACGGTCCGCCCGCCACACAGGCTGGATCTGGAAACGTTTGAAGGGGAACGAAATCTCGCTTTGATGCTGCACCACGAAACGGGCGAAAGGCACTGTCAGATCATACCTAAGTCCCTTCTCGCATACCTGCCCTGCCAGAGGCTTCCCAAAATCTACGCTCGCAAACGCATCACCGGAATTCAATATGCGGTAAAGCAATTTATCGCCTTCCTCGCCGTACTTGCCAAGCAAGGTACTGAGGTTCTCCAGAGCCGGAGTCTCAATCTGCGCGTAGCCGTAAGATTTGAAAACTGAACGTATTGTATCGAAAATATAATTGCGGGCAGCCATTTCGCGCTGGCCGAAATCCCGGGTGCCCTTGGGAATTGATGGCTTCTGTATCATAATTCCGCAAATTTACTTACTTTTGCACAAATTTGAGTGAAAAACATAGCATTTATGAAGAAATTTCTAAAAATGGTCCTCGCCGTCATCTGCGGCATTCTGCTGCTGGACCTCTTGATCATTGCCATCTTCTCCGGTCTTGCCACACCAAGCTCACCTGCCCTTCCCTCAGAAGGTGTACTAAGGATCGACATGTCCAAGATAGTTATAAGCGAGCAGAGTCTGGAAGCAGACCCCATCAGCATGCTGCAGGCAGGAGGACAGCAGATACAAGTGATAGGTATCTGGGAAGCCACCCAGGCTCTCAAGATAGCGGCCGAGGACCCCGGAATCAAGTATATTTATCTGAAAACCGACGGTTCCGGCAGCGACATCGCTACTACGGAGGAATTCCGCAAGGCCCTCGCTGAATACAGGCAGAAATCCGGAAATCCCGTAATCGCCTACATGGAAGCGCCCACCACCGGTACTTACTTTCTGGCGTCCGTTGCAGACAAGATATACATGACACCCCACCCCGGCGCCACTTTCAGCATGACCGGAATAAGCTCCCAGCTCATCTTCCTCGGAGACCTGTTGAAAAAATTTGGGGTCAACGTGCAGCTTATACGTCACGGAAAGTATAAATCCGCCGGCGAAATGTTCACCCGCAGCAACTCCAGCCCCGAAAACCGTGAACAGAACCAGCAGATGGTCAATTCTCTGTGGAAGAATATCTCAGCGACCATCGCCGAGAGCCGCGGCATCAGCGTGGAGCAGCTGAACGACGCAGTGGACAATCTCAAGCTCTGCCTGTCCCAGGACTTCATCGACTGCGGTCTGGCCGATGCCCTGCTTGACCGCGAAGCGCTCGAGCACCAGCTTGCCGTGCTGGCAGTAGCCGGGAAGTACAAGGACGTGAAGATGATCAACTTCGCCGACTACGCAAGAACTAAGGTCCTTCCTGCGAAAGCCGGTACCAAAAAGATAGCCGTCATCTATGCCAACGGCAACATAATCGACGGCAGCGACCTGAACAACGTAGCCGGAGACCGTTTCGCCTCCATTATTGAAGATGTACGCGAAGACAACAACGTAAAGGCTGTGGTCCTGCGCGTCAACTCCCCCGGCGGCAGTGTCCTGGCTTCCGAGAAGATCAAGCATGAACTTGACCTGCTTAAGCAGGAGAAGCCCCTGGTGGCCTCCTACGGCTCATACGCAGCGTCCGGCGGCTACTGGATATCCAACAACTGCGAGAAAATCTTCACCAGCCCTCTCACCATTACCGGCTCCATCGGCGTTTTCGGAATGATACCCGATTTCAGCAAGACAGCATCTGATGTGCTCCACGTGGGAGTGGAAACGGTTTCTTCCAACAAGCATGGAGACATGATGTCTCTCACCCGCCCCTTCGACCAGGCGGAATACAACTACATGCTCCGTTCAATCGAAGATATCTACGACCGCTTCACCACCATCGTTTCTGAAGGCCGAGACATACCCAAAGCCGAAGTTGACGCAATGGGACAAGGAAGGGTCTGGACCGGCGACGATGCCGTACGGCTCAAACTTGCCGACGAATTCGGCACTCTCAACGATGCTATAGGGTACGTGGCCGATCTGGCCGGTGACCCGGATCTTGCAAACTGGAGCGTTAAGGGCTACCCCGCTCCCCCTTCTGTAATGGAGCAGATGATGAACTCCCTGAGCGGAAAGGAGGAAGATTTCAGTGTCCGCCTGGCCAAGGAACTAGGCAAGCCCAGGATAGTCGCACGCTTGCCCTACGAACTCCGTTTCTTATAGAGAACTGAAGCCCCGCATTACCGGGGGACGGCATTGCTCCTACAGCAGCAGCAAAACCGCAAATACGTACAACAGAAAGCCCTGAAGTTTAAGACGCTTCGGGGTATTTTCTGACATAATGGCCTCGGTGGAATCCTTTTCCTTCAGTTCAGCAAGTCTTTCTCCGTCCGGAAGCGAACGGAAAGGCCACTTGGCTACTACAACACCGTCACGCAACAGGGTTGCGCCTCCATTGGAACGGTTGACGGTCATCAAAGTCCGGCGGTCGGAGAAGTAACAAGCGAGGTCTTCCGGGAGGCCGGCTGAAGCAATGATCAAAGGCTGGGCTCCCGCTCCTGAGGCTTCCGCCGCACATTGCTTGAACTTTTCAGAAAAAGAATCGGGGATGCTCTCTACGTCGTACACAGTAAAAAGCAGTTTTGTCCCCTGCGCCAGCATCTCATCGCAATAATCTCCCGAGGAGTCACTCACCGACAGTAAAGGAGAATCCGGCTCGGGGTTGTCCTCGGCCTGCATCAGCGTGGCTCCCGGAGCGAAGGATGTAAAATCAACGGCAGGGATACTGACCAGGGAATAAACCGTAAACAAAGCCACCGAGAGTGCCGCTATAGAAGAAGAAACATACTTGATCTTTGGAGGATGAGGCACCAAGGACAGCGGTATAAATGTGATCACCCAAAGGATGCACAGCACAATATTCTTCACAAACGACTGGAAATGAGTCAGATGAATCGCCTGCCCGAAGCATCCGCAATCCATGGAGGGATTCACCAGCCACATGATGAAGGTAAGCACCGTAAAGGCCAGGATCATTATCCCGCTTACAGTAGCCGTAACGATGGGCAGGACTCCGGTGATCAGCGAGATGCCGGTGAATGTCTCTATCAAGGCCAGGAAAACTCCAACGAAATTGGCAGAAGGAGCGAGGAAGTGAAGATGCAGAAAATTGTAATACTCCCCTGCAACCAGACCGGCGCCTACCGGGTCGAGCAGCTTAAGCATGCCGGCCCCGAAAAACACAAAGCCCAGAAGCACGGCAAAAATCCGTTTAACGCTCCTCATAAACAGCACGCAATTTTGCAAAGATTTCATCCGGAGGCAACATCCTGCCGTCGGCCCCGGCACAATCTACCACCACAAAAGAAGGGTCCAGTGCAGCCTGCTTCAAATACATGGACCGCACTCTCTTCTGAAATTCCAAATCCGCCTCATGGATATCCCGGGAACCTTTAAGGTACTCCCTGTCGTCCCCCTGACGCTCGCGTGTCAAGCTTTTCTCCACAAAACCTGTAGGCACATCCAGGAAGATATTCAGATCGGGACGGGGCAGGCAGAAGTCACCGTATTCTGTATCCAATATCCACCGCCGCAACTCTTCGGCACTCTCATCATCGGGCATCTTGGCGCACTGGTAAGCAATGTTGGAATATACGTAGCGGTCCAGCAGCAAGGTACCGCCTCCACTTAAAGCAGCCATCATTTGAGGAACCGCGCCATGCCTGTCCTCGGCGAAGAGCAAGGCCACAAGCTGGGGATGGACTTTGTCCAGTTCGCCGAAGCCGCCGCGCAGATACTTTCCCACCAGGCCCCCGTAAACAGGCGCGTTATAACGGGGAAAATGTATGTATTCCAGACGTTTGCATACTGTCTGCAAATACTCTTTCATCAAACGGACCTGAGTGGATTTCCCGGCTCCGTCCAGACCTTCGATAACAATCAGCATAATTATTCTTCTATGTACACATCATCCCCGGGTTCGGCAAAGCCGAAGCCTTCACGGGCAAATCTCTCCAGGGAATCCCGGGAAGTCGTCAAAATATGTATCTGGTCATCAAGGCGCTCGTTATCATGCTTCAACTCCTCAATACGCCGTTCCTGCTGATTCAGGGTAAACCCGGCCTGTATCCAGCGCACCAGATTGTCTTTCTTCAAGAACAAAAAGAGCACAAATACAGCCGTAATAACTATCGCAAAGCGCAGAAAAGAACGCTGCCCGGCCTTATTGCCGTCTTTTTCCTTGTCCCAGATATCCTTAAATTTTCCCATAATCGCAAAAATAGTTAAATTTGCAGATTATTAAGACATTTTTTATATGAAACCTACTCTTTTAGTTCTTGCTGCCGGCATGGGCAGCCGTTACGGAGGCTTGAAGCAAATGGACGGCCTCGGCCCTTCCGGAGAGACCATCATCGATTATTCCATCTATGACGCGGTACGTGCAGGCTTCGGCAAGGTCGTTTACATAGTTCGCGATTATTTCCTAGCACAGTTTCAGGAGACCGTCAAAGCCAAATACAGCAATGTGAAATGCCTCGACGGAGAAGCTCTTGAATTCCAGTTCGTAACCCAGGAACTGAACAAGATTCCCGCACGCTTCACCCTGAATCCGGAGCGTGAGAAGCCCTGGGGCACCGCCCACGCGGTACTGATGGCCAAAGACGTCATCAAGGAGCCTTTCGTGGTGATAAACGGGGACGACTACTACGGACGCGACTCCTTCCGCATCGCTGCCGACTGGTGCCGCAAGCATGAAGGCGGCAAATCGGTCTATGCCATCGTAGGCTTCGAAATCGACAACACTTTGAGCGAATCCGGCGGCGTGTCCCGTGGAATCTGCAGCTACGATGCGGAAGGTCACCTCACTACCGTTGTGGAACATCACAACGTGCGCATCGAGGAAGACGGAGTGCTCCGCGGCGACAATTCCGTCACCGGAGAGCGTGTGGAAATCCGTCCTAAGGACCTTTGTTCCATGAATATGTGGTGCTTCACTCCGGACTACATGGATAACAGCGCCTCCATCTTCGAACTTTTCCTGGAAGAGAATATCGGAGAACTCAAGAAGGAATTTTACATTCCCTATGCCGTTGACCTTATGATACATAAGGGAATTGCCGCATGCGACGTGCTGTCCACCCCGTCCCGCTGGTTCGGAGTAACGTTCAAAGAGGACAGGCCGGCAGTAGTGGCCAAGTTCGCAGAACTCGTAGAAAAAGGTATTTACCCGTCCCCCCTCTATTAAATGAGACGCCGAGGCAACTACAAGTTTCTGGGGAAATTCAACCATTATGTCCCTGGAATAAGCGGGATGTTCGCCCTGCTTGCCTGGCTGCTGGTAGGAGGATTGGCCGGCAACGCCTTGCTGCTGGCGGTCGGGGCTCTTGCCGGTGCCGATTTCATCTTGGAATACGGCACGGTGATAAGCTACCCCATAATGTTCATCCCCCCGATGCTTTACGCCAGCGCGAAAAGCACCAGAAACTCAATGGATCATAGCGGTTTCAAGCTGGACAACAAGCATTTCTCGCCGCTTGGCGCAGGTATATGCATACTGCTGGCCGTAGTGGTGACACTGGCTATGGGTTTCTGGACAGACGGACTCATTTCCCTGCTGCCGGAGATGCCGCCTGCCCTGAGAGCTGCCATGGAAAGCCTCACGTCCGGCAACGTCTGGCTCAACTTCCTGGCTGTCAGCATCTTCGCACCCTTGTGCGAAGAATGGCTGTGCCGTGGTATGATCTTGAGAGGGCTCTTGAAATCTGCTAAACTCAAGCCAGCCTGGGCAATCGTCATTTCCGCCACATTCTTCGCATTCATCCACCTGAATCCCTGGCAGGCCATTCCTGCCTTCTTGCTGGGATGCGTGTTCGGATTCGTGTACTATCGCACCGGGTCCCTTAAGCTTACCATGCTGATGCATTTCGTAAACAATACTTTCGCGCTCATCTGCGGCCACCTGGACGCTTTAAAGGATGCGGAAAACTGGGCGGACTTGATGCCGGCACCGCATTACGCCGTCGCTGCCGCGGCCTGTTTTTTGCTTACGGTACTGGTGCTTCTGGAGTTCCGTAAGATAAAGCCTGAGACTCCGGAAGGCAGTTTCGACAGTGTACCGTCCTTATTCGAGAGCAATGAAGTATAGCTTTTCCGTCTCGCTGCTGCTTGTTTTCCTTTTCATGGCAGCCTGTACTCCGGGACGTGAGCGATTCACCGTTCACGGCAACATCTCCGACCCCCTGGCGTCGGAACCCGGCAGCATGGTTTACCTCTCGGGGCCGGAAGGTCCCATGGATTCAGTAGCGGTGAAGAATGGAAAGTTTGTATTGTATGGAGACAAGGACCGCACCAAGCTGTTGGTAGTAAGCCTTAGATTCAAGGGCAGGGATGCGCTGGACGACCGCTTTACGGCCAGTTTCGTACCCGACTCCGACACCATCGGAGTGGATCTTGACTACCCGGTAGCTGTGACCGGCAGTCCGCTTACCGATGCTATCCATGCATTCCGGGAGCAGGTGATGGACTACTACTACGAACACGACCCGGCTCTGGGTGATATAGAGACGGGCGAGAATGAAGAGCAGACCATAGCCGATTCCCTGTACAAATTACGGATGGACAGGATTATCAGCCTGAGCAAGGACACCTATCTGGCCAATACGGATAACGCCCTGGGTATGCAGGCGTTGTCCCTTCTGCTTTCAGAGCTTGGTCGCGAAGAGCTCGAAGAACTTGTGGCACAGGGCGGCGAATTCATACGTAACGACAGTCATATCAAAAAGATAATCGAAAGCAAGTGAACATTCTTTCACGGATATGGTTCCCCGTTGCGCTGGTCTCTACGGCCATCGCAGGGAGTTTTGGACTGGGGCATCACGGGGTGAGCAGCAATCCTCTCCCTGATCCCGTTAGCCTGACAGACACCGTGATTTACGTAAAGGATGCCTACAAGCTGGGGCGGATAGGCGATTTTGAGTCCGTAGCTATTGCTGACAGCCTGCTGGCGGCTGCTGCCGTTGAAGATACCACCGCCGCCGAGGTGGACACGCTGCCCAAGCTTACGGCCCGGGACACCATAAAGGTCCCGGATTCCCTTCGCTTTACAGACCCGTTCCGTTTCAAGTATTATGTGGCTTTGTTAGACTCCCTGACCCATGTTTTGGTTCGAGATTCCCTGAAGCACAGCTCAGATTCTATTAAAGGTACCGTTGACTCACTGGTAATCAAGTCGTTCCTGGATTCGGCCGAGCGTAACAAGCTGCATGCCCTGCAGGATTCGCTCGACTGGAGGAAACTCGACTCCCTGTATATCGCCGACTCCACCGCCCTGGCTAAAGCAAAATTCCTCGAATGGTATAACTCCCTTAGCCCCAAGGAGCGCAGGGAGTACGACAGAGAGCAGTTGATGAAGCAGAAGAAGCACATCGCGGACTCGCTTGACGTCATAAAGGAAAAACAAAAGGAAGTGCGGGACTCCATACGGGAATTCACGCCCAGAATTCTGGAGACATTTGCCTTGCACGACACGATGCAGTACAAACGCATCATAGAATGGACGGTGGACCAGGATGTACACAGGATGGACGTGCACATCCCCGACACCAGTTTCAACTATCACTTCAACGTCTATCCGTTCTTCCGTAAAGACGTGAACGCCACCTGGTTAGGAGTATCCGGGTCACCCTTGCAATACTATAATTATTTCAATCGCGAAAGCGAAGAAAGGGTATCTTTCTACACCGCCCAGGAAGCCTGGTCGTTCTCCCCGAGAACAATACCGCAATACAACACCAAGACTCCTCACACCGAACTCGCCTATTTCGGAACCTTGTTTGCAGGTGATGCGAAAGAATCGGACAACCTGCATATACTTACTACCCAGAACATATTGCCGGAGCTGAATCTCACTATTTCATTCGACCGCTTCGGAGGCGGAGGCATACTGGAGAGCGAAACCACCCGCAACAAGACCTTCTCCACCAGGCTCAACTATCTGGGAAAGAAGTATATGGGCCACTTCGGATACATCTACAACATGGTAGATCGCATGGAGAACGGCGGCATAACCGACAACAGCTGGATCAGGGACACAACGGTAGAGCCGAGGGAAATCCCGGTCATGCTCAAAGGGGCCACGTCAAAGATTACCAAGAATACCTGGTACCTCAACCAGCAGTACCGTATTCCCTTTACCTTCATCGAAAAGCTAATCAAGAAGAAGGAAGATGCCGCTTCTTCCGAAGATCAAGAAAAAGGGAAAGAATCCAAAGATGAGGATGCCGAAGAGACCGAAGCGGCCGAAGAGACCATCAACCGCGACATCACCACCGCCTTCATCGGTCACAGCAGCGAATGGTCCACTTACACAAGGAATTACGCGGATAATATAACTACTCCTGAAGGACGCAGGTACTACAATGACGCCTTCTATTTCGGAGCCGCCAGCGCCGACTCCCTCCGCACCATGAAGCTCGACAACAAGGTATTCCTGCGTCTCCAGCCATGGGGCAGCGAAGGCATAGTATCCAAGCTGGATGTAGGAGCAGGAGATATGCTCAGGCATTATTTCGACAGCACCACCCTCAGGCCACTCAACCATGTCGAGAATACATTCTACGTGTACGCAGGTGCCCAAGGCCAGTTGAGCAAGTACCTTTCGTGGGATGCCAAGGCAAAGTTCAACGCGCTTGGCTACTGCATAGGAGACACCGAGGTGGAAGCCAACGCAGGCTTTAACTTCTATCCGTTCCGCCGCGCGAGGAAGAGTCCGGTGTCCATAAACGCCCACTTCGAGACCACCTTGCTTACCCCGGATTACTACCAGCGGATGCTCAACACCAACCATTTCCGCTGGGAAAACGACTTCTCCAAGATATCTACGACCAAGATCAAGGGAGGCATCCATATACCCCACTGGCGTTTTGACGCTGAATTAGGCTATGCCCTGCTCAGCAACAACATCTATTACGATACGCTGGGCATCGTCCGCCAGAACGTCACTCCCATGAGCGTCATTTCGGCATCTATACGCAAGGATTTCAAAGCCGGTCCCATGCATTTCGACAACAGGATATTGCTGCAGTATTCCTCGGCACAAGACATAGTGCCCGTACCGCTTGCCGCCGTCAATTTAAGATGGTATGCAGAATTCGTGGTCCAGCGGGACGAAAGCAAGAAATTCAACGTAATGGTGATGCAGATAGGCGCCAACGGCTACTGGAATACCAGCTGGTACGCTCCGGCATGGGTGCCCGCCCTTGGAGTCTTCCGCAACCAAAACCAGACCCTGTACAACAACGGTCCTTATTTCGACCTGTTCCTGAACGTTCAATGGAAGCGTTGCAGCATCTTCCTGAAATACCAGAACTTCGGGCGCGGATGGCCTATGCGTACCAAGGATTACTTTACCGCCGACCACTATATTTTCACCACTGACGGCACAGACGGCCTGCAGTTCGGCATTTTCTGGCCATTCTACTTTACCACTCAGAAGCTGTCCAACCACACTCATTAAACAATAATGTACAAGCCGGCCATATTCTTCCCTGCCCTGCTCATGCTGCTCTGCTTTGCGGCTTGCGTGCGTACACCGCTGCACGACGGCAGTCCACTGAATTGCGTCATCAGCCTGGACGGTGAGGAGAAAGACTCCAGGCTTCTTTGCGGATACAACTATGACCTTATAAATCAATTCGCTGCGGCTGAAGGGAGGTATGCCGGGATACGGCTTTCCTCGAAGGGCGAGAGCATCTTGGACTCACTCAGAAACGGCAGCCTGGACATGGTAGTATTCCCTTATTACGACAGCCTTGCCACCGACAGCCTGCTGCTTTGGCACAGGGCCGACAGCTGCGGCATCTGGGTTTTCCCCGCCGCCAAAGAGGCCGAGTCGGAATTTGCCGGAACATGGCTGCACCAGCTTCATATCCAGGAAGATTATGCCCGTTTCCGGCAGCCGTACCTGGATATCTACAATCCGCTCACACGAGTAAGCGCCGACTTCATTTCCCCTTACGATTCCTTAATCCGGGTGTATGCAGACACTTTAGGCTGGGATTGGAAACTGCTCGCCGCCCTCATCTATCAGGAATCCCGCTTCCATATCGAAGCCCGTTCCAGCCGGGGAGCCTCCGGACTTATGCAGCTTGTTCCGAATACCGCCCGCAACTTCGGCTGTGAAGACTGGCTCGACCCGGAACAGAACCTGAAAGCCGGCGTTGCCCTGCTGATGACTCTTGAGAAGCAGTTCAAAGGCATAGCCGCAAACCGGAAAGAGCTGGCAAATTACTGTCTTGCAGCATATAACGCCGGAGCTGCCAGAATCCGGGACTGTATCAACTATGCCCGGCACCAGGGTTCAGACGTCTCTGTGTGGAAGAACGTTGCAGCCCTCATCCCGGATATGAAGCATGATTCTATCGCCGCTCTGGACACCATCAAGCTGGGTACTTTCTATGGTGGAGAGACAGTGGGGTTCGTAAAGAGCGTTACTACATTTCACGAAAGGTACCGCCACATATGCCCGTGACAGCAGTCAGATTCATAGCAGACAAACTTCGTTTCAAGGGGATGCTGGCAGCCGTAGCCATTGCTGTGTCATTCTTCGTGATGATACTGTCTCTCGCTATCGCCTCAGGATTCCGGTATGAGATACGGAGCGGCATCTCCGAGGTCTCCGGCGATATTCAGCTGGGCAGCAGGCAAGAGCCGGTGAACATACGCCCTGATGGCTATGACAAATTGGAACAAGTTATTGGTGTAGAATCAATTACTCCGGTTATTTGGAAGCCGGGCATAGTGAAGGGAGACGATGACATTTGCGGCATACTGGTGAAAGGGATACCTTTCCCCGATTCCTGCTCCCTGCAGGCCCGCATACCCAGGGAGCTTTCCAGACGGATGAAACTGAAGCCGGGAGATGCCATGCTGACTTGGTTCGTGGATGAAAAAGCTAAAGCGAGGCGATTCACGGTTTCCGAAGTTTACGACGGACTTATCAGTTCAGAAGACGCATTGGTCGTACAGGTACCCCTTTCCGACATGCAAAGGCTCTGCGGCTGGAACGAGGATGAAGCATCTGCGCTGGAATTCATTATGAAGCCCGGTTTCAACGAGGGCTCTGCACTTCAGTACGCGGCACAGGAATTAAGCTGGCTAAGCGGCATGCCCGCCAGTACAAGCCGGGACCGTTACCCTCAGATTTTCGACTGGCTGGACCTGATTGACTTCAACGTCTTGATAATCTTGCTCTTAATGACTGTCGTGGCTGGTTTCAACATGATTTCCGGCTTGCTCATCCTGCTTTTCCGCCACATTTCCACGATAGGTACTCTTAAGAGTCTGGGCATGACGAACAAAGCCATTGCCAGAGTGTTCCTGAGAGTTTCCGCCAGGCTTGTGCTCATAGGCACTGCAGCGGGCAATGCAGCCGCGCTGCTGTTCTGCCTGCTGCAAGATAAATTCCACTTGATAAAACTGAACCCGGAGAACTATTTCGTCTCCTTTGTTCCGGTCCGCCTCAACGCCGACGCAGTCCTCCTCACGGATGCGGCGGCATTTCTCAGCATTATGCTCCTGCTGCTCATACCCACCCTTTTCATCTCAAAGGTGGATCCGGCTCAGACTGTACGGGTCAAGTAAGGATAACTTAAATTATCAGCAGGGCGTCTCCGTAAGGGCCGAAACGATAGTCCTGCTCAAGCGCCGTTTCGTAGGCGTTCATAACTTTTTCATAGCCTCCGAACGCCGCTTCCATCATCAGCATGGTGGAACCGGGACGATGGAAATTGGATACGAAAGCATCCGCTATGGAGAACTCGTAAGGCGGGAAGATAAACTTGTTGGTCCAGGTATCGTTAGGCCTGATTTCCCTGGACGTGGTTACATAGGTTTCAAGCGCGCGGATTACGGTTACGCCCACCGCACAGATCTTATGTCCCGCACGTTTGGTTGCGTTGATTTCTGCGGCGGCTTCCTCGCTGATAATCATATGCTCGCTATCTACGCGGTGCTTGGACAAATCTTCTACATCGACGCTGCGGAAATGACCTATTCCCATGTGAACGGTTATAAACGTCTTCTCCACATCATTGAGAATCATACGGTTAAGCAGCTCGCGGGAAAAATGGAGGCCTGCTGCGGGAGCAGATACGGCACCTTCTTTGGATGCGTAAATAGTCTGGAAATTCAAGGCATCTTCAGGAGAGACTGACTCCTTCACCCACTCCGGAACCGGGGTCTGGCCAAGAGCGAAAAGGGACTCCTTGAACTCCTCGTACGGACCGTCATAAAGGAAACGCAAGGTACGGCCCCGGGAAGTAGTATTGTCTATCACCTCCGCAACCATGCTCTCGTCCTCACCGAAGTAGAGCTTGTTGCCTATACGGATTTTTCTTGCGGGTTCCACGATAACATCCCAAAGCCTCTGCTCTTTGTTCAGTTCCCGGAGCAGGAACACCATGATATCGGCACCGGTTTTTTCCTTTTTTCCGAACAGTTTGGCAGGGAATACTTTGGTGTCGTTGAACACGAAGCGGTCACCCTTGCCGAAATACTCCAGAATGTCCTTGAACTGCCGGTGTTCGATTTCTCCGGTTTTTTTATGGAGGACCATCAATTTACATTCATCCCTCCACCGGGTAGGTTCCTTTGCGATTTTCTCTTCGGGAAGATCGAAGTTGAATTGGGAAAGTTTCATTATGTTCCGTACTAAAGATACTTATTATATACGGACAAGGCAGTAAAAAAGTTTCACACTTTCGCCTCGCGGAA
Source organism: uncultured Bacteroidales bacterium (assembly GCA_946414935.1). Taxonomy (GTDB): domain Bacteria; phylum Bacteroidota; class Bacteroidia; order Bacteroidales; family UBA932; genus Cryptobacteroides. The sequence continues at coordinate 754 of CAMKQN010000055.1, read as the reverse complement.
AACTTCAAGTATGGAAGGGTATGTATTTTTGAGATAAGGAGGAAGGCTGGATTTGGCCACCCAGGCAGCTTTGCTGATATCTTCCTCACGCTGGGGAGTAAGGTCCAAAGGATTGGTATAAAGCATATTATACCACCAGGTATGCTTAAGGTGCCATACCCCATCACGCAGGTAGCAATGGTCGGTTACGCATATCAAATCTTTGAGTTCCAGCTCGTTGACGCCTGTTTCCTCCTGCACTTCCCGGAGCGCTGTCACGCTTATGTCCTCTCCTTTTTCCTGATGTCCCTTAGGCAGATCCCACAGCCCGTTGCGGTTAATAAGCAGATAATCTCCGCGACGGTTGCTCACCAGACCTCCGGCCGCATTGACTTCCCGGAACTCTTCGCAGAGTCTGTGGTACATACGCTCGGTATTATCGGTGGAAATATAGACGCGGCTAAGTGATTCGGACGCCTTGAACATACTCACAAGTGTATGCATATCAACTCTTTCCCCGAAATAAAATTCGATGGAATTGGGGTCTGCAAGAGCCTGGTCTGAGGGCTCGCAGATAATGATGCAGCGTTTCTCGAAATATATTTTGTGCATAGGATTTTTTGTATCTTTGCCGGCAGAATGCAAATTTAGTAAAAATAAACGCAATATGGCGGCACATTATGAAAGCAAACACGGCAGCGTGGCTATTCCTGCCGAGCAATTATATATGAGTTTCACGGACTTGAGCGTGTTCACCAAGTCCCTTCCCGCCGAA
>CAMKQN010000054.1:0-14591 GCA_946414935.1 uncultured Bacteroidales bacterium | reverse complement strand
CTTAATTCCTAAAAGAATTAACGCTCTCGTTTGTTCTCGGTACTTGCTTGTACTTTCAAATTTATCAGTCTTTTCAATGAACTTTCCCTTAGTTCGAAGCCTGCTGCCAGAAAAGACTGAAAACTTTTCATTACTTTCCGCAAGCGGGCTTTTCAAAGAACCTTTTGAAAAATTTGGCGCTAAAAAAACCAGCCTCGTCGGCTGATGGCCAAACCGCGTTTTTCAAGCGCGGATTACAAAGGTACGAACATTTTTTGAATCTGCAAATTTTTTTGCAAAAAATTTCAAAAAATTTGTTTGTTAAAGAACTTTGCTCCCCTTCTTTCTCGAACGGGGTTGCAAAGGTAGTTCTATTTTTTGAATATGCAAATTATTTTTTCAAAAAAATCGTAAAAAAACGCAACTGTTCATAACAAAGAGGGGCCTGCGTGCAAAGCGCAGACCCCTCCCCTATCTGATAAATGTTTGAATACTACATCATTCCGCCGGCAGGCATGGCAGGAGCCGCTGCTGCAGGCTCAGGGATGTCAACTATACCACATTCTGTGGTCAGGAACATTCCGGCTACGGACGCTGCATTCTCAAGGGCAACACGAGCTACCTTGGTAGGATCAATCACCCCTGCCTCGAACATGTTCACATATTCTCCGGTGCGGGCATTGTAACCGAAATCAGCCTTGCCCTCCTTAATCTTCTGGACAATTACGCTGCCGTCCACTCCGGCATTCTCGGCAATCTGGCGAAGCGGCTCCTCGATAGCTTTAGCTACGATGCGGATACCGGTAGCTTCGTCTTCGTTCTCTCCCTTCAGTCCGGCCAGGGCCTCTACGGCACGGATGTACGACACGCCGCCGCCAGGCAGATAACCCTCTTCAACGGCTGCACGGGTAGCATTGAGTGCATCCTCCACGCGGTCTTTCTTCTCTTTCATCTCGACCTCGGTGGTTGCTCCGACGTACAGGACAGCGACGCCGCCGCCAAGTTTTCCAAGGCGTTCCTTGAGCTTCTCCTTGTCGTACTCGGAGGTGCTGACTTCAATCTGCTTGCGGATCTGCTCGACCCGGTCGCGAATGGCTGCCTTGTCACCTGCGCCGCCTACGATGGTGGTGTTTTCCTTGGTGATGGTTACCTTCTCCGCCTTGCCCAGCATATCGGGGGTGGTGTTCTCAAGGGTGAAACCGCGCTCCTCGCTCACTACTATTGCGCCCGTAAGGGTAGCAATATCCTGCAGCATCTCCTTGCGGCGGTCTCCGAAACCGGGAGCCTTCACTGCGGCGATCTTGAGAGTTCCGCGGAGTTTGTTCACTACGAGAGTGGTAAGTGCCTCTCCGTCAACGTCTTCAGCTATAATGAGCAGTTCCCTGCCCTCTCGTGCGATAGGCTCAAGTATGGGGAGGAGGTCCTTCATGGTGCTGATCTTCTTATCGGTCACCAGAATGGCCGGGTTGCTGAGTTCCGCCTCCATCTTGTCACCATTAGTCATAAAGTACGGGGAAATGTAGCCGCGGTCGAACTGCATACCTTCCACAACCTTGACCTCGGTATCGGTGCCCTTCGCCTCCTCGACGGTGATTACGCCGTCCTGGCCGACTTTGGACATAGCGTCGGCGATGAGTTTACCTATATAAGAATCATTATTGGCGCTGACGGTGCCGACCTGCTCCACCTTGGAGTAGTCGCTGCCGACCTGCTTGCTCTGCTTTTTGAGTGAATCGACGACGGAAGCAACAGCCTTGTCGATACCGCGTTTGAGATCCATAGGATTGGCGCCGGCGGTAACGTTCTTGAGACCTACATTAATAATAGCCTGAGCCAGAACTGTTGCAGTGGTAGTGCCGTCACCCGCCTGCTCATTGGTCTTGGAAGCCACTTCCTTAACCATCTGCGCACCCATGTTCTCGAAACGGTCTTCAAGCTCTACTTCCTTTGCGACGGTCACGCCGTCCTTGGTCACCTGGGGTGCACCGAACTTCTTGTCGATAACTACGTTACGTCCTTTGGGGCCGAGGGTTACCTTTACAGCGTCGGCCAACTGGTCTGCGCCGCTCTTCATCTTTGAGCGTACGTCAGTATTGAATTTTATCTCTTTTGCCATGATTTTGTGTGTTTAGATTCTTCTCTCCGCCCTGCAGTGCAGAGCCGGGACAATTACAGAATTGCTAAAATGTCAGATTGTTTGACGATGAGATACTTTTTATCCTCCACGGTGACTTCTGTGCCAGCATATTTGCCGTAGAGCACCACATCACCCACTTTTACCTCCATTGCCTCGTCTTTTTTGCCGGGGCCGGCGGCCACTACTGTTCCCTGCTGGGGTTTCTCTTTAGCGGTATCGGGGATAAAAATGCCCGACGCTGTCTTGGTCTCTGCCTCCTTGGGCTCGATGACCACTCTGTCTGCCAATGGTTTAATCATAATAATGTGTTTAATTACTTTCAAATTAAGGCGCCTCCGAATCCCGGAGACGCCTTGATAAATCTCAAAATATGTACCACTGACAAAATGTCAAAACCATGCCCCTGGGGGCAGCTGCGCCAGCAGCGGGGGATGGTAGCACTACGTGCCTCTGAACAAATCAATATTTGTTCAGAGGCACCCCGGCAGTCATCTGGTTCACTTTCTTGCGCACTTCGAGCAGAACGGCCTCGTGTGCGGCGAGCGCCTGGCGCTGATCGGGAGTCAGTTCCTCCTTGGCAGTGAGAGCATCCATACATTTGGCGCTGGAACTCAGCACATTGTCCACCAGATCGGCGATATACACCATATCCTTCTCCACGAAGCCGCGGGAGGTAATGGCAGGCGTACCGATACGTATGCCGCTGGTCTGAAACGGGCTGCGGGTATCGAAAGGCACCATGTTCTTGTTGACGGTGATATCGGCTTTCACCAGTTCCTTCTCCGCCACGCGTCCGGTGAGTTCGGGGAACTTGCCGCGGAGATCTATAAGCATGAGGTGATTGTCGGTGCCGCCGCTTGCCACTTTGTAACCGAGGCGGAGGAATTCCGCACACATGGCGGCTGCATTCGCCACCACCTGCTTCTGGTAGGTCTTGTACTCAGGCTGCTGGGCCTCGAAAAATGCGACCGCCTTGGCAGCGATTACGTGCTCCAGAGGACCTCCCTGCACACCCGGGAAAACATATGAATCCAGCACCTGACTCATCTTCTTCACCACGCCCTTGGGAGTTGTACGGCCTTGAGGGTCATCGAAGTCCTCTCCCATGAGAATGATGCCTCCGCGAGGGCCGCGAAGCGTCTTGTGGGTAGTGGAAGTAACTATGTGGGCATACTTTACGGGGTTCTCCAGAAGGCCTGCGGCGATTAGACCGGCAGTGTGGGCCATATCTATCCAAAGCACGGCCCCGACTTTATCCGCAATGGCGCGCATACGCTTGTAGTCCCATTCGCGGGAATATGCTGAAGCCCCTCCTACGATGAGTTTCGGCTTGTGTGCCAGGGCCAGTTCTTCCATCTTGTCGTAGTCCACACGGCCGGTCTCAGGATCCAGGCCGTAGGCCACTATATTGTACAGTATTCCCGAGGCGTTGACGGGAGAACCATGCGTGAGGTGGCCGCCCATGCTCAGGTCCAAGCCCATCATTGTGTCGCCCGGCTTCAGGACAGCCATAGTGACTGCCATATTTGCCTGCGCTCCGGAGTGAGGCTGCACATTTGCCCAGACCGCCCCGTAAATGGCCTTCAGGCGGTCAATCGCAAGCTGCTCAATCTGGTCCACGACTTCACATCCGCCATAGTAGCGCTTCCCAGGGTAGCCTTCTGCGTACTTGTTGGTGCATATAGACCCCATTGCTTTCAGCACGTCGTCCGACACATAGTTCTCAGATGCAATCAACTCAAGGCCTGAGTGTTGGCGCTCAGACTCCTTCTTGATAAGCTCAAATAACTGAATATCTTGTTTCATACATTATTTGTTAAGTCTTCAAATATACGAAAAATCAGAACACCCTCAAATACTTGCTGAAGAAATTCCAAAGTTCCTCAGGAGTATCCATATCCTTGTCTCCGCGGGTGTGTTTCCCACCAATAATCTCATAGAGACGAACCTCATTGCCGCAGGTGCCTTCTACATAGCGGTGGCGGATCACCATGTTACTACCCTCCTTATACCGTGGTAAAGTGTCGCAAATCTCATGGGTACAGCAGTTTATGCTTATCATGCGACCGACGGCCAGCGGCACCGCGATATACTCCCCCCAGCCGTCCTTGTTGTCCGGATCTCCCTCCCAATGGGAAGTCTTGTCGGCCGTTCCGTGAATCTCCATGAACGGCACAGGTCCCTGGGGCTTGACTGTGCGGTAGATCCATTCCATGGTGAGACCGGCAAGGGAAACTATGGCGGCAAAACGCTCGGGGTGCTTGTACGCAAGCAGATAGCACATTTCTCCTCCGTTGGACATTCCGCTGAAGCAGCAGTTGCGGGGATCAAGCCCGTATTCTTGCACCAGTTTGTCCTGCAGGGCCAGAATAAACGCTACGTCATCCTGCTCCCAACCGCTCTGCGACGGATAGCCCACATTCCAGCCGGTCTTGCCCTTTCCGGGATCCGGCAACCCTTGAGGGTAGCAGAGGACGAACCCGTGCCTGCGGGCGCAGTCAACCATAGCCGGGAAATAACCTTCGGCCTTGCCGCCGTAGCCATGTGCCATAAACACTAGAGGACGGGTATCGGCCAGCGTTTCAGGCACATAGAGCCAGTATTCCCGTTCCATCCCATTGTGCATCATAGTATGCCGCACGGTCTGCGCATCCAGCGCCAAGGCCAGCAGAAGAACTGCGGTAAAAGACAATATCTTTTTCATAATCAAAAATTTAGCATCAGAATGCCAGGCCGGCCGAGGCGCCTGCATAACAGGCTCGGGTATAAGGATTGACCACCACGGTAGCCTGCAGAGGGACTGAAAGCGACCCGCCTAAAGGAATTACATAAGTATATGCAAGGGCAGCGTGCACCGGCATAAAAGATTCTTTATACTGCGTGTACATACCTTTGAACACGCTGACGCCCAAAGTAGCCGAAGCCGTGCCCCTTTCTCCGGTCTGTACATGTGTCCCCAATTCCAGGAATGAAGAGAAGGAGTTATTGCCTGGACGTCCGTCGGGCTCCGGAAGCCAGCTCCCCCAGAAAAAGGTAAACCATTTGACATCCAGGGGAATAACAGAGCTGGAATACACCAGTGCGAGCTCATCGACGTGCCCGGTCGCTCCTTTTTTCCAGGAGAAAAAATCTTCGGCTGCGCCGCTGGCAGGGCTGCAGGAATAGTAGTCGGCCACATGCAGGGAAAAGTCGCCCAAAGTGTAGGAGAGGTCCCAGTCAATCTCTTTGTATCCCCCGTCGAGCGACAAATAGTTATAATTTTCCAGCCGTAAGCCCGCAAAAGTCACGGCAACGCCGGGATTAACGTGTACGTTGCATACCTGTTCGCCTCTCCAGATGTATGCCGAAGACAGATTCAGATAGCCGTCAACCTTTACTTTGGGGCCGGCTCCCCAAGCCACGACCGGCAAGGCCAGCGCCACCGGAAGGATTAATTTTCTTAAGTTCATTTTCTGCAAAAATGCCATAGTACAACTCCAATGCTGACAGACACGTTGAGAGAATGCTTGGTACCGTACTGAGGAATGACGAGGGCACCCTGGGACGCATCCACCACTTCCTGCTGCACCCCGTCCACTTCGTTGCCGAAAACAAGCGCATACCTCTCCCCTGCGGCCGGCACGAAATCCTGAAGTTCCCGGGCCTGTTCCGTCTGTTCTACGCTCAACACCTTCCAGCCCGCGTCATGCAGCTCCCGGACAAGGGCAAGGGTATCGTCCCTGTGCTCCCAGGGTACGCTCTCCTCTGCGCCCAAAGCCGATTTATGTATTTCTGCCGAAGGAGGAGTGGCACAGATGCCGCAGAGATAAATACGGTCCGCTTTGAATGCGTCAGCCGTACGGAATGCGCTGCCCACGTTATGCGCGCTGCGGATATTATCCAGGACCACTACGATTCCGGATTCGGGCAAATCACGGTAAGCCTCCGGACTCACCCGCCCCAATTCTATATTCAAAAGTTTCCGGTCACGCATAGCACAAAGATACTTCTTTTTGTTTATATTTACCGACGTTATGCTCGAAAAGATTGTTTCCAAGGTTAACGAAATAGTCTGGAATCCCGGACTGGTAGTGCTGCTGATAGTGGCAGGACTGTATTTCTCGGCGCGCACGCGCTTCGTACAAATACGGCGGCTTCCGCTGATGGTGAAGTCACTTTTCCATAAAAATACCGAAGGAAAAGGGATTTCGTCGTTCCAGGCGTTTTGCATCGCCCTGTCCGGACGTGTCGGTACCGGCAACATAGTGGGTGTGGCTACCGCTATAGCCTTCGGAGGTCCGGGAGCCGTATTCTGGATGTGGGTGGTGGCGTTTTTCGGCGCATCCACCGCTTTCGTGGAGTCAACCTTGTCCCAGATGTACAAGTTCCAGCACCGTTCGGGTTACAGGGGCGGTCCCTTCAGCTTCATAGAGTACGGCCTCAAACAGCGCTGGCTGGGAATAGCTTTCGCCGTTATTACAACTGTCAGCTGCGGCTTCTTCCTTACTACAGTACAAGCCAACGGCTTCTCTACCGCCGTTGCCAACTCATTAGAAATCAAGCCGTTGATTTCCGGAATCGGAATCGCCGTGCTACTGGGGCTGGTAATTCTGGGCGGAGTTCAGAGAATCGCCAGAGTTGCCTCTGTCATCACCCCGTTCATGGCCCTCGGCTACATCCTTCTGTCGCTGGTAGTGATAGGTTTCCACATCGGCGAGGTACCCCGGGTTCTCGGCGCCATAGTGACCAACGCGTTCGGCATCAACCCGGTATGCGGCGGTATCATAGGCAGTACGATTGCTATGGGGGTGAAGCGCGGCATCTTCTCCAACGAAGCCGGACAGGGCACGGGAGCCATAGTTTCCGCAGCCGCCGACGTGCCGCATCCGGCGCAGCAAGGCCTCGCACAGGCGTTCTCCGTTTATGTGGACACCCTGCTGGTATGTACCGCAACAGCCTTGATGATACTTTGTTCCGGAAGCTACAACATCCTGGACGCCAAGACCGGAGAGATGCTGCTGGCCAGCGCGCCGGAGCTTACCAACAACTACGTGGGGTACACCCAGAGCGCCGTGGATTCGGTGTTCTCCGGTTTCGGCAGCCAGTTCGTGTCCGTAGCCATGATATTCTTCGTCTTCAGCACCATCATGGCATACTATTTCTACGCCGAGTCCAGCCTCATCTACCTGTTCCGGGGAAAGAAGGGACGCGGGGAAACCATTGCGATCCGCGCCCTCCAGCTGCTGATGCTTTGCGCCGTAGTTTTCGGGGCGGTACGGGAAGCCGACGTGGTGTGGCAGCTGGGGGACATAGGAGTTGGCCTGATGGCATGGGTCACCGTGGTTTCCCTTATTATCCTCTATCCCAAGGCTTTAGCCTCACTTAAGGATTTCGAGGCGCTGAATCCCCGCAAATCGGGAAAAGCTGAACCGTAAGCGCCGCCGTGTCACTGCTTCAAATAGCGGCGGCCAAAAGCATAGCCCACCGAAAACGAAAGGGCATTGTACGAAAACGGCAGCCCGAGCCATCCGGCGCCGAGCGAAAAATGACCGATATGATAGTTGGCGCCCAATTCTGTGCACAACCCGCGGCGGCCGGCATCCACGACATCCATCCACAGGCCCTCCGAATCTTCCCAGAAGATGCGGCGGTGCCCGTAACCTATGCCGCAATACATGGACAAGCGGCCGGTAAGCCTGAAGGCCGGTCCCGCCGTAACGAACAGCCTGTCAAGGGCGGAAACGCCTGAGGTCCAGACAGGAAAGCCATCCGCAGTGCCGTTGGAAAGGGCCTGGTAAGACGCCTTATGAACTGAAAAGTTACTGTAGATTCCTGCATAGGCCCCTATTTTCCCGTCAAGCCACTGCAACTTTATCCCTGGCGTAAACTCAGGAGCCACGAGAGCAGATGCTGACACTGTGTATCGGTAATAAATGTCCGGCGTCTTTCCGGCTACGCGAACAGGGCCTCCGGGAGACTTCGCCAGCATCCTGGCCGGCGGCGTCAGCGACAACGGTTCACACTCGGGAGGAGATGGCTGCGGACGGGTATCGGAAACCGTGCCGTGCGCATACATGCTGCGGATGAGCTCATATCGGCGGCGGGCAACTGCCGGCATGCGGTCACGAGCGCCTTTGAATTCCTCTTTTAAAGATTCAAGTTCCGCAAGCACTTGTTCGAAACTGCCCGAGGAAGCATCTGAGTCCTTGAGTTCCAGGCACATCCGACAGATGCGCTCATACCGGTCCAGCAAAGCGTCCCAGGAAGGATAATCCTGGGAACGAAGCGGGCCGTGCACCGGAAAGAGCAGGAAAAGCAGCAAAAACAAGCGCGTAAAATGCCTCATCAGTGCAAAAATAGCAAAAAATACTTAACTTTGAATGATGGACAACGACATCTCCGGCTTCGTCGGCCCCGTAACCCCGTTCGGTGGTACAGACCTTTCCACCTTTACCCTTCTCCATTGTCCTGAAGAGGGCTTCTTCGCTTTGTACAGGGGTGAAAGGGCCGGACAATTCCGCGTATATAAGTGTCTGAAGCCCAAGTGGAGAGGCATCCCCCTGCAGGAAGCCATGCTCAAGAAAGAGTTCGAACTCGGCTATCCCCTCCGGCACCCGAATATACGCGAGACCTATCAGTACACTTGCATCGACGGGCTTGGCAATTGTATAGAAATGGAGTGGGTGGACGGAGACCGCCTGGATGAATACTTACAGCGGACGCGTCCTGGCAGGAAAAAGTACATCCAGCTAGCCTCTGAACTGTGCGATGCGCTCTGCTACATACATAGCCGCCAGATTGTCCACCGCGACCTGAAACCCGGAAACATAATGGTCACCCACGATGGCGGCAACATCAAGATCATAGATTTCGGACTCGCCGACAGCAGCAGTTCCGCATTATTGAAAACTCCAGCCGGGACCCGCCGCTACATGTCTCCGGAGGTTGCTGCAGGAGGGACCGCCGATATCAGCAGTGACATCTGGTCTCTCGGGGTGGTGCTAGGCGAGATAGCCGGCAGAAAAGGATACGTTGTGCGGCGCTGCACCCGCAGGAATCCGGACAAACGATTTCGGTATGCCGCATCCGTCAAGGAAGCCATTCTGGCGGAATACAGATGGCCACGCGTACTGCTTTTCGCGGCGGCGGTGCTGATTGTGGCGGCGGCTGTCTTGTTCTCTGTCCTGCGCGGCAGGGATGAAGCGCCTGTCCCGGAATCTATAAGGCCGGATACCGTTCGCGTTTTCATGCCAACCCCGGAGCAAAAGCAAGATAGGGAGCAGAAGACGGAAAAAACAGTACGGCCCAAGCCTTCAGCCGAAAATAGCGATGCGCCAGACCGCATCTTCCAGCAGGCATCCGATTTGTTTGAAGAGAAGCTCTGAGCGGCAGAAGCGCCTAAGAATCAATGCTCAGCACGTTCAGTCCGTCCTTCTTGCCGGCAATGTAGGATGGCAAGGTCACACCTTCCCTCAGCACCGAAGGCAAGAACAGCGGAAGTCCCTTGAAAAAGCACGCAGACTCGAAGCGGTCGCCGGCCAGCAGCTTCGAATTGTAGCTCGTGGTCACTTCCCACTCATGCTCCCCCACTTTCTTAAGGTGCAACAGCCGGTTGGGAGCCCAGCCTATGGTCAGCATACCTCCGTCAGGCACATCACGTGCAGTGACGCAGGAAGCATTCACATACTCGGAACTGTCGCTTGCAGCACCGAAGCAAGAAAGCCTGAAATCCTGAAAATCAATGAATCCCAAGAAGCGGGACAGCACGTCAAGCGTGGCGCTCCTCGGTGTAGTCTGCTGGGACACGTAGCCCCATAAGCGCTTCAGGGTAGATACGGACACGACTTCCTTACATTCATACTCCAATAACGCCGACAACACCCTGAAGTCGTTGGTGTGCTCCAGCGGACGTCCAAATTTTATTTGTACCTTTTGAAGCAAGGTATAAAGTTCGGGGATTTCTTTTTGTTCCATTCTAAGGTTTTTTCCAATTATGCGGTATTGTATCGTAATCCGAAAGGCCAAGGCATCCGAAAAAGCATAGATACGTACGTTCCAGAGGAGCGAATATATCCGGATGTAAATTCCTCTCATACAAGTGGATACGGGAGCCGTTAATTTCCGTATACGGAGACTCCCCTGTCAGGGAGGTACAGTTCATGAACACTCCTTCCATAGATCTCAGGGACAGGTTGGAATCGAAGAAAGAAGCAGGGATGGATGTCAGCGACTTGCAGCCAGCGAAGGTGGAGACCATACGTTCCAGTCCGGCTAGCGGAGACAAGAGGCCCTCGGGGAGCGATTCCAAGTAAGTGCAGCCTTTGAACGTTTCGTTCAGCTCACTGATGCCGCCGGCGCTCTCGAACAGGTTGGAAGGCAAGGATATGAGAGAAGTGCCGTTGAACGCTCCCTGAAAACTGCGCACGCCTGCAAAAGTATCCGGACCGGGAGCGGCAAGCTCCTCAAGCGACCTGCAGCCTTTGAATGCGGAGCTCATATCCTCCAAACCCGTTTCGCCCCAGTCAAGCACCTCCCGGATACAGTCGCAGGCAGACAAGCCTCCCGTTGAAAGGGCTGGCACCTTGCCGCTTATCTTCACTTCGAACAGCGGCGGCTCTTCAAGATAAGCCGGCTCATAGTTAGACGTGGGTCCGCTGCTCGCATCCGGAAGCTCATAGATATGTGATACATAATCGGTTGCAAGCACCCCTGCGCCGTAATCTCCTATGTATGCTTCCCTGATGCCGTCCCCCCAATCCACCACGCATTTGAGCGCGCCGCATATCGGCAAGCACACCTTACCGCCGGAGCCCGGTTCCACCAGCAGCCTCATTGGAGGAAGACCAGACCCGTTATCCGGAGCCGAATAAGACAGTGGTTCCGACAGCCGTTCCACCCGTCCGTTGCCGATAAAGAGTCGGCAGGAATAGGTCGCACCGCCGAGCAAGTCGTCAATGCGCACTGAGAAGGCATCTTCGTCGCCCGATCTAACGCCCTGCACCCGAGTCCAGGAGCGGATGTCGGACGAAGCTTTCGTGGCAGTGCCGGCGGTAGTGAAATAGAGTCCGTACTCCGCCACCTGTGACATAGAACTTACATTGCAACGGAACTCCACTGCGCCCGGCGTTCCCTCATCCACGGTGATGCCGCTGATTTCCGGCACAAGGAACGCCTCCGGAGACGGATCCGGAGCGCAGGAACGCAGCGCCACCGCCGCAAGCAAGACTAGTATTAAGCCCTTCAGCTTCATACTACAAAAATAACGAAATTCAAACCTGAAAGCAATAAAAGTCAAAGAAATAAAGGTCCAAATAGGTCCATTATTCAGAGTGACGCTACGGCAACTTTTGAAAGGCCGGTAGCTTCACCGTTTTCATCCTAAGGGAAACACTATTTCATCTTCATCGCAATGTCAAGACAATTCGGACGGTTCCCCTTCAGAAACTAAAGACATATCCAGCTTGTTCCTGAGGTAATAGCAGAAGTCATCCAGCGGAGTCGCTTCCGGCGTCAATGCCCTGCTGCAGTTCGGCAACTCAAGGAACAGGAACCGCAGACGGTACGTCATCAACTCTCCGCTTTCACGATCAACCAGGTCATAACGGTAAAGCACACGGTCCGATACTTCATAGAAGAAGTCTATGATAGATAATGAAAAAATCCTCATCCTTTGATAACAAATTGCCGATTTGTTTCTCACTATTTCAGGAATATTGTCAAGTCCTATCCGTTTAATTATTAGCCCGGATACTCAGTCCCAGGGCCAACAGCTGTACCGTTCACATCTATTCCGAAGATTCTGTCGGCATACGCGCTCCATGCTGATTTATATGTTTCAACAGCCTCATTAGGGACATAAATGGTACAATTACCGGGAATAAACGGGCAACCATCAGAGAGAGGCGTAGCTGATAAAAAAGTCACGCTATTTGTTGAAGATATCCATTTGGGGCCAACCCATTTTAGGGAGGACGGAAAAACTATTGATTCCAAACTACTTTCGAAGAATGCATAGCCATCAATACGAGTTACACCCTCCGGTATCGTAATTCCATTTAAATGGTGAGTATAAGCAAAGGCACTATTTCCGATGGTAGAAACACCTTGCGGAATAATATAGTCTCCATCTCTTCCCGTGGGATAGTTAATTAGTGTTGTTCCTGTAATATCGAATAATACTCCGTCTATTGCTTTGTAATATGCATTAGAAGGATCAACAATAAACTCTTGAAGATTCTCCCCATTGCAAAAAGCACTATTAGTTGGCTTTAAGTTTTCAGGGATAGTGATACTTGTTAAACAATCACAGTACTCAAATGCTCCACCTTCCAGTTTTATTAGGCTTGTCGGCAAGTTAATCTCAGCAAGTCTCCACGCATATCTGAATGCATCCGATTTAATAGTTTGTAACGATTCGGGGAATTCTATATGAACTAGTTTTGTTGAATAAAAAGCACAGGAGCCAATAGATTCTACTCCGAAAGGTATTGAATACATTGTACCTTTTTTCATACAAGGGTAGCAGACCAATTCTGTCATTGACTTATTAAAAAGTACACCATCCTTTGAACAATAGAATTGGTTGGCCTCATCCACCGTTATTGCTGTAAGAGGGCAACCATAAAGTCCGGTTGTTGCAGACACATCTTGGACGTTAACGGTGATATGACAAGTTTCCAAAGACGAAAAGGCTTCTCGGGATATTTCATTAAGACTCTCAGGGAAATCAATATGAGTAAATATACATCTGTAAAACGCATGATAACCAATTCTTGTTATTCCACGCGGAAGAACGACGCTCTGCAGTTTGGTGCAATAGTAAAAAGCATAATCACAGATTTCAGTCAATCCAGTGAAATACTGCAGTTCATCAAATGATGTAATAAGGGCGTTTGGAGACTCAAAAGATGCCCTGAAAGCATTTCCCAAATCCGTCACCGCTGCAGCTTCTTTGTAACTTAATTCCCCGTCGCAGTTGGTGTCCCAGTTTGCGACGCAAATGCGTTTGACTTCTGCATCGGCGAATTCAATATTCACTGGCGTGAAATCATCCGAGAATCGCAGGAATGCTGCGCGCCCCTTGTTTACCACCCGGGATGTCACAGGAGCCGTGTAACTGCCACACTCCGTATATAGCGTAGCATACACTGTCTTTTCGCTGAAATCCACCGGCTGTACGGCCATATAGGCACGGACGGTCTCGTTGTTCGTCGTCGTTGTAGTGTTTATGAACGACAGCGTCAACGCCTCTGTCATCGATATCGGAGTCACAACAGGCGCGTCCCCAGAGATGTCCAGTTCTGCCTTCTCAACAAAAATGGCTTCATCACAGGACACTTTGAGTGCTGTTATTGTCTCAGGCTCTGGTACAACTATATCAATATACAGTATAGACCCCAGACGATCCATTTGGAATGTCACTGAACTATTCTGCGGAGCGGTCTTGTTAGACGCCAGATAATCATATGCTGACAAGTGGGCAAAACTGCCGTTGCCGTCCTGTACCTGACCGGAATAGTCCAGAAGTATGGTTTCGTTATCTCTATGGTAGTTCCACACACTAAACGGATAATAAGCGGCATAAGAGGCATTGTTCCTCAATGCCCAGCCGCCACCGTCAAAAGATGCGCTAGCAGAGCCTTGTGACGCCGTAATCGGGAACTCTACTTGGTTACCGGTGTTCGGGAATATTCCCAAAGTGTCATTTATCGCCCAGTTGAACACCAGGGCGCTCCCGTCCTGAACGGATGTCCCCTTGGTCTGTACTCCTGATATAGCTTCAAACTGAATAGGCGCTGGGCCAATTACACGTAAAGTCTGGATCTCTCCGTCAATAATCTGGTCTCCAACGGTAATTTCCGAGACACATGAAACCAGCGTGCTAAATAATAACGCTGTGGAAATAAGTGTTCCTACTTTTTTCATAAAAAAATTGTATATATCTAAAAACTAATCAGGGTTTTGCGGCTCGGGACCAACAACGGTTCCACTTACTTCTATGCCAAAGATTCTAGCGGCGTAAGCACTCCAACCAGCAGTGGCTTTATAGGCATTCACGGATACCGATGGAACATATATCGGACAGTTGTTCGTATTACCGAACATGTATGAGCCTCCGCTTGGCGGAGTAGTTCCGGACATTTCTATGGAGCTAAGGCCGGTACAATAACTGAAGGCATACTGACCGATAGCGGTTACCTTTTCCGGAATCTCTATCGACCGGAGGCCGCTGCAGCCATAGTATGCATATTCTCCTACAGTACTCACTGTTGAGGGAATGCTGTATGATCCGCTAAGCGCCGCCGGGGCGGAAGCAACCACAGTTTTGTCCACTATCAGAAGGTGACCGCCGTCCGATGCGAATTTGCCTGAGAACGACGACAGCTGCGTACAACGGGCAAATGCCCGAGGGCCTATTGACGTAATGCTCTCAGGAAGAGTTATGGAAGATAAAGACGTACAAGAGCTGAAAGCCTCTGCATCCAAGCCCATAAGG
>CAMKQN010000053.1:0-14655 GCA_946414935.1 uncultured Bacteroidales bacterium | reverse complement strand
CCATCCAGGCCTGGTTGTCCAGATACCAGCGGACCGTCTTTTCTATCCCCTCCTCGAACTGAAGGCTCGGCTCCCAGCCAAGTTCTTTCTGCAATTTCGAGCTGTCGATAGCATACCTCAAATCGTGGCCTGCACGGTCCGTGACGTAAGTGATGAGGTCCATGTCGGCTCCCTCGGGGCGGCCCAGCAGACGATCTACGGTATTGATGAGCACCCTTATAATGTCGATGTTCTTCCACTCGTTGAACCCGCCTATGTTGTAGGTATCCCCTACTTGTCCTTTATGGAAAATGAGGTCGATGGCACGGGCATGGTCTTCCACGTAAAGCCAGTCGCGCACATTCTCGCCCCGGCCATATACAGGGAGCGGCTTACGGTGACGGATATTGTTGATAAACAAGGGGATGAGTTTCTCCGGGAACTGATAGGGGCCATAATTGTTGGAGCAATTGGTAACCACGGTAGGCATGCCGTAGGTATCGTGGAAAGCGCGTACGAAATGGTCTGAAGACGCCTTGGCGGCGCTGTACGGACTATGCGGCTGGTACTTCAAGTCTTCGGTGAAAAACTGTTCGCCGTACGCAAGATGATGCTCCCCGCTGGAAGCTTTGGTGGAGAACGGAGGCCTGATTCCCTCAGGATGTGTCATCTCCAGGGCGCCATAGACCTCATCGGTGGAAATATGATAGAAACGTTTCCCCTCGTATTTCTCCGGCAGGCTCTCCCAATACAGTTTTGCAGCCTGGAGCAGGCTCAATGTCCCCATAACATTGGTCTGGGCAAAGGTGAAAGGATCCTTGATGCTACGGTCCACGTGGCTCTCTGCCGCCAGATGGATGATGCCGTCCACCTTCTCGTCCTGCATCAGCTTATACACTCCCTCGAAGTCGCAGATATCCATCTTCACGAACTTGTAGTTGGGTTTGTCTTCCACGTCCTTCAGGTTGGCAAGATTCCCTGCATAAGTCAGCTTATCCAGGTTAATGATTTGATAGTCAGGATATTTATTAACAAACAAACGCACCACGTGCGAACCTATGAAACCGGCTCCGCCAGTAATAATTATACTTCTCATCTTATTGGAATTTGCTATTTTGAATATTGGCTATGCATTCGGCGAGGCTGTCCGTCCAATAAGGGACGGTAACGCCGAAAGTCTGTTTGATTAATGTCTTGTCCAGCACTGAATAGGCAGGGCGCTTGACTTTGGAAGGGAATTCATCCGAGTGGCAGGGCAATATGTCACAAGCGTCATGCCCGGATATGCGGGCTATGGCCTTCGCGAAATCGTACCAACTGCATACCCCTTCGTCGGTGAAATGATATATCCCGCAATGGCCTTCAAAACTGCGGGCGCTTATTATGTCCACGATGGCCCTGGCCAGGTCTCGGGCATAGGTCGGAGTGCCCACCTGGTCGAAAACCACCTTCAACTGCGGCCGTTCAGAGCTGAGTTTCATGATGGTTTTCACAAAGTTACGGCCATATTCGCTATACAGCCATGCAGTACGGATCAAAATGTACCTGCAACCCGAGTCCAGGACGGCCTGCTCGCCGCGGAGTTTGGTTAGCCCATAAACCCCGGTGGGGGTACCTTTCATATCCTCCCGGCAAGGGGTGTTGTACAGCTCCCCGCCGAATACGTAGTCAGTGCTTATATGCACCAGCAGCGCCCCGCTTTCCCTGGCTGCTCCGGCAAGCAGGCCCACTGCCTCCGCGTTCAGGCGTCCTGCCAGGTCGGGATTAGCTTCCGCCCTCTCCACATCGGTGTAAGCGGCGCAGTTCACTATCACGTCCACCTTCTCCTTGCTCAGCATTTCGCGTATTTGCTCCAGGGAGCAGATATCCAGTTCGCCCACGTCCGTCAGTATGTAACGGTCGCTCGAAGAAGCGGCAAGATTTCCTATCCAGGAGCCAAGCTGCCCTTTAGCTCCTGTCACCAGTATATTCATATCTTTTCGACTGTTTCCACGTCCAAATCCATAGTCGCCGCACCAAGCAAGCCCAGCTTGACGGCAAGACACCTTCCGGCCTCAACGCTCAAGAGTTCGCACTCCAGGCCTGTCAGCGGCCCGCTGGTAACACGGACCCGGTCTCCGGGAGCCAGAGGTTCCCCGATGAACCGTACCGCTTTGCCGCCGTTTTCCACCATGCGCCGGAAAGTATCCATCTCCTCATCCCCCACCACGGCCGGCTTGCCGGAAAAAGACAGGAACCGCCATATCCTGGGTTCAGCCTGCAGGATTCCCGGCCGTTCCGAATTGTGGCAACGCACAAAGATAAACCTCGGCACCACCAGGCTCTCCACCAGCTTCCTGCGGTCACTCCATTGCCTGACTTCCCGGCGCAGCGGCAGATAGCACTGCACAGCCTTTGCCTGCAAAGTGGCGGCAACATTCTTTTCCTGGCAGCTTCTCACACATCCCACGTACCAATGCGGAGTATCTGCGCCGGTTCGTTTATCGCTAAGCATATCAAACAGACAAATTTAGCAATATCTGCCGATAAAACAATGCTTACGCAAGATGCAGGTTGGACTCCAGTTTAAGATCTTCCTCCGTATATGAATCCAGGCTTTTTATCAGGTAGTCCACCATTGCATCGGAGAACACCCCCTTATCGGTATAAATGCGCCTGTCCTTATCCAGTTCCGCGGCCGCCTCCTTGCACGACGCCGGCAGCTGCTCCAGGGAGTGCAGCAAAGCTGCATTGCCGGAAGCATGGATATCCACCCCGAGTCCCACATAAGTGCGGCGCGCCACCTCCAGGGCGTCCTGCATGGCAAAGCCGTGACGGGCGGCGCAGCACAATGCAGCCATCAGCAGATAAATATTGGAAGTAGCATCCGAGGCCCGCCACTCGAAAGTCGCCTTGTCCGAAAAGTCCCGCTCCTGCGCTACTTCCTCAGGATTGCAGATTGCCGACATATCTTTCGTACTTGTCCATCCAAGAGGGACGCGTACCAGGGCGCTGCGGTTCGAGTGGGACCAACAAAGCGAAGTCGGAGCCTCCTGATTGGGCACCAGACGCATGAAGGAAAGGGGATGAGGGTTGCCGAAGGCCGGCAGCGAAGTGCCTGCATCCATAAAACCGGCTATGGCCTTGCGCACGGTGTCGGTGATGTCTCCATCAGCCGTCATTACGCTCCTGCCGTCCCGGGTGAACTTGCAATGAACGTGCATGCCGGAGCCCGCCTTGCCGGCGCTGATTTTGGGAGCAAAAGTGATGGTAACTCCGTACTTATAGGCCAGCTGGCGCATAATCCATTTGGCCACAATCAATTGCTCGGCAGCCTCTTCTATATCTACAGGGAGGAATTCTATCTCGTTCTGTTCGTATATCTTGCCGTCCATGCGGAAATTGCCCACTTCGCTGTGGGCATATTTCACCATGCCGCCCGCCTGGGTAATCAGGCGTATGGCTTCCACCCTGAAACCGGAGAATTTGTTGAAAGGGGCACTTTCGTGGTATCCCTTCTGGTCTTCAATAGGATACATCCCGTCATCTTCAGCGATTATGTAGTACTCCAATTCTCCCATGGTCTGCATTTCCAATCCGGTCTGTTCACGAAACACCAGGCTCGCCTTATGAAGTACATATTCCGGAGAACTCTCGAATGGCTCTCCATCCCGGTTGAAGAAGGAGCATAGGAGGTCCACGGTCGGAACTTCGGTAAATGGATTCCGGAAAGCAGTGCGGTACCTGGGCACCACGTAAAGATCGCTACGGCCAGCTTCTACGAAGGGGAACAGACTTGAGCCGTCAACTCTCTCCCCGGCTTCCAGAATATTCAGCAGATGATCTTCATCACGGACCACGAAATTGAGAGTTTTCAGGCGGCCGTCCCATCCGCAATAATGGAAATTCAATACTTCTACTTGATTGTCAATACAATACCGGACCAATTCGGCCCGAGTTCTGATTTTAAGCATAGGGTTTTCAATTATGTCTCTCAAAATTACGGAATAAAATCGTATTTTTGTCCATCATGAAGAAAATAATTCTGCTGGTTTCTTTATTTATTCCCCTGCTGCTTGCAGCCCAAAGCAAGACTCTGCGGCTGGACTATATATTCTACGGAAACGACAAGAGCTCCGGTATAGCCCTGAGCGAATTAAGGAGTTTTGAAGGCTGGGCCGGCCGCCGCAGTCACTTGGACCAGCTTCCGCTCCAAGGCAACGGGTGCATAACGATGCGCGACAGTCTCGGTAATGTGCTGTACTGCTGTTCTTTCAGTTCCCTGTTCCAGGAATGGCAGACGACCGAAGAAGCCACCCGCACAGACAAGAGCTTCGAAAATGTCTTCCTGGTGCCCATGCCAGAAGGCAAAGCGGAAGTATGTATCGAATTGTTCGACACCCACGGCCGCCGCGCTGCATCGCTTACCCATCCGGTAAACCCGTCGGACATCCTTATCCGTCCCGTCACCGGCCTGGCTCCTTGCCGCGATTTGCTCATAAGCGGCCCGGTAGAAGAATGTATAGATGTGGTTATAGTGGCAGAAGGATACACCGCAGCAGAAATGGAAACATTCTACAAGGACGCACGTACGGCAATGAATTCCATACTCTCCCACAAGCCCTTCGACAGACTGAAGAAGCGTTTCAACATCCGCGCGGCCGGCCTGGAGTCCCGGATGTCCGGAGTGAGCATACCCGGAAAAGGTATCTGGCTCGACACCCCTCTCCACTCCCACTTCGACACCTTCTACTCCGACCGCTATCTCACCACCCCGCACGTCAAGGACTTGCATGACGCCCTCGCGGGCATACCCTACGAACACATCATCATACTCGCCAATACGGACAACTATGGAGGCGGAGGCATCTACAACTCTTACACCCTGACGGCAGCGCACCACAAACTGTTCAGGCAAGTTGTCGCCCACGAGTTCGGCCACAGTTTTGCCGGCCTCGCCGACGAGTATTATTACGATGACCAGTACGGCGACTACTACCCCGCCGACAGGGAGCCGTGGGAACAGAACATTACCACGATGGCCGATTTCGGAAGCAAATGGCAAGACCTGCTGGGCAAAGACGGAGTGAGCGTCATCGAAGGAGGAGGCTACAAGAGCAAAGGAGTTTGGCGCGCCTGCGAAGACTGCCGCATGAAAACAAACGTGGCAGACGGATTCTGTCCTGTCTGCCAGCGCGCCATCGAGAGGATGATTGAATTTTACACCGAATAATCAGAAGCTTAGGGCAATAGAAGCGGAGTAGCTCCTGCTCAGTGGGTCATAATACGGCACGAATGCCACCTGTGCCTTTCCGGAGCCGCCGAAGCCGTCCCAGGAGACATCGGGAATATGGAGCCATTTTTTTACCGGGTCCAGCAGCCAGCCGCCGACATGGGCGGACAGGATTCCCAGACCTGCCCCTGCCAGGACATCTCCAAGCCAGTGGACATCGGAATACAAGCGGGAATAAGCTATTAAGCCGGAAAGAGCATACGCTCCGGCACCCCAGCCCCAACCGTAGTCCATACGCACCAATTCAGCACCGACTACGGACATCATCGTATGACCGGAGGGAAAGGAATTGTTTCCGGAACCATCCGGACGGGGGCTGTACAGCAAATGCTTGAGCAGATAAGCGCTGCCTATGCCGAACAAATGGGATATCGCCGACTCAATGGTACGGTCCAGCAAAGCATGCTGCGATTTCACACCCGTAAGTCCCAGGCCGAGATGCAGCGTGGCCGGCGCAAATCTCAGGTAATCGCCGGATACGTAAATGTAGCGGTTCCTGTTTTCCCCGGCCGACAAAAAACTTCTGCAGGGTAACTCTATGTTATCGTGCCAGACATAGTGTACAAGGACTCCGGAGGCTCCCAGAACGGCAGGAGCAATCAGCTGCGCGGCCTTGAAGGAGGAGCGCAGGGCTGAAGTGTCCCTGACAATCTGGGCACTGGCGCCTAAGCAGAAGGAGGCAAGTACAATTATGCTCAGCGCTTTCCGCATCATCAGGCAATCTGGGGGCGTCCGTTACGCTCACGGCGCTCGGTCCCTTCAAGTCGCCTTTCTTCCATCTTACCTTCCTGAAGTTCAGCATAATCCTTCCTTGCGTTGAAGATATCAACTGCGGTAAAAATGGCAGAGCGCATGGACTGGGGATCAGCTTCGTCTCGTCCGGCAAGTTCGAAAGCGGTCCCGTGATCGGGAGAAGTACGTACAATGGGCAGGCCGGCAGTATAATTTACGCCATCCTCGAACGAGAGGGCCTTGAACGGGGCCAGACCCTGGTCGTGATACATTGCAAGGGTAGCGTCAAAACGCTCGTAATGTCCCAGGCCGAAGAATCCGTCCGGAGAAAAAGGACCGTATGCAAGGATGCCTTCGGCGGTAGCTTCGGCAATGGCGGGAATGATTATGTCGCCCTCCTCGCTGCCCAAAAGGCCGCCGTCGCCGCTGTGTGGATTGAGACTCAGCACCGCAATCCTCGGCTGGTCAATGCAGAAATCCTCCTTAAGGGACTTGGTCATCAGACGTAATTTACTGATTATCTTATCTTTAGTCACAGAAGATACCACATCCTTCAGGGGAATATGGCCTGTAACCACGCCCAATTTGAGCCGGTGGCTGGTCATGAGCATAGTGACATCCTTCACCCCGAACTGCTTCTGGAGATATTCAGTATGCCCGGGGAATCCGAATCCCTGACCGGACATGGCTTTCTTGTTGATGGGGCCTGTCACCAGCACATCGACAGTGCCTTCCTTAATATCCTCCACCGCCTTGTCCAGAGCCATTATTGCAGCCTTGGCGGACTCAGGGGTAGCCTGGCCCGGCTCTGCGAACACATTCTCAGGAAGGCAGTTAAGTATATTGATACGCTTCGTCTTGGCATCCTGGGCAGAAGTGATGACATTGGTGTCCATCTGGTCTATTTCCGGAATGCTCTTGCGGTAGAAGCCGAACAGCTTGGACGAGCCATACACTACAGGGGTGAAAAACTCCAGCACTCTGGGGTCCGATATGGCCTTGATTATTACTTCGTAGCCTATGCCGTTGGAATCACCTTGGGTGATGCCTACAATGGGTTTTCTTTTCTGCATACTATATCAATTTATTCTCGTTTGCTTCTTCGTAACCGGTATCCGGAGGCAAGCCGGGTCTGGAATATGCCTCCACGGCAAGCCGGTCGCATTTTTCATTCTCAGGATGCCCGGCATGTCCTTTTATCCAATGGAAAGACAGCCGGAAAGATTTGGCCAGCACATCATAACGCTCCCATAAATCTCCGTTCTTCTTACGTTTCCAGCCTTGCGTGACGGTATTCACCACATACTGCGAATCACTCCATACCTCAACTTCGGCCCCCTGCCAGCGTATCGCCTCCAGGCCCTTTATCACCGCCAGGAGTTCCATACGGTTGTTGGTGGTAAGGGAAAAGCCGCCGCTCATTTCTTTACGGAGGCTACCGCAGGTCAGCACGGCCCCCCATCCTCCCGGACCGGGGTTTCCGCTGGCTGCGCCATCGGTATACAGATGTATGACTTGCCGTCCCGCCATCATATAAGGTCTTGAATGTCACTGTATTCATAACCTCTGGAAAGCAGGAACTTGATAAGCTTCAGCTTAATCTGGGGGTCTCCCTCCAGGCTTTTCCGTTTGTTCTCCAGAAGTTTGTCAAGCTTATCCTTTGCCTTGCCGGCATCTATTTCCATCATGGCTTCGTCTATGGTTGACGGAGCTATTCCCTTTGCCCTTAAAGAGTAACGTATCTTTACAGGACCCCAGCCGGTAAGCGCGGCTTTTTCCCTGGCAAAAGCGGCGGCATACCGTGCATCATCCACGAATCTGTCAGCCAGGAGGCTGCCAAGCACTTCATCTGCCCGGGAGGTATCGCCCGCCAGGGCCTTGAAAAGCTTCTGGCGTATTTCGCTTACGCAATACTCCCTCTTGGAGCATTGGGCCTCCAGCTTGTCCAGTATCGCTTTCTGCTCGGAATCCATACTAAAAATCAAAGCCAAAGGATATGTACAGGCCGGTATCCTGGGCAAAATTGCCGACCTGAGGCGACCATGTGCCCAACACCTTGAGGGGACCTGCTTTGGTTACGTAAGCGAATTCCAGTCCGGCGCCCAGGAGGGTAGGCCGGATCAGGAAAGACAAATCGGCAAGGTCGGAATAGGATGCCGCCTCATTGAAGTAGCCTCCGGTCGCGGTGATGAAGAAATCCCTGCCTATCCTGGCCCTGAGCCCGAGGTTGAGGACTCCCACCATAGGTTTCGCCTGATATACGTTTCCGAAGCCGATGAACGGAATCTGCCCTTCAATATACCTGTCGGCAACGGCGCCGCCAACATAGTTCATATGGGAGATGGAGTATCCGGAAGTCCCCGGAGTAGTGCTTGCCGGAGAAAAGTCGCTGTTCAGCACTGTCCTAACGTGCAAATCCGGGACAACGGCAAAGTGACTGCCCAAAGGAATGACCGCATTGAAATTCAGGAAGCCGGTCATCAAGGGCCGGAAACCAGGTTCTTTCATCTTCATGAAATCGTACTCGCCACCGAAAGTAAGCTTTATGCCTTTCGAGGGATAGAACGACCTGTCCATGGTATAAAGAGTACCGTTGCCGAAGAAGCCCAGATAACCGCCGCTAATCAATTCGGGATGCGAATCGTACATATCGAAGCCATAAGTGCTCTTCGGCGATATGGCCGAATACCTGAACTGCGAGCCCACCTTGAAATCGACCTGCCTCCACTTGATGTTGGACAAGTACAGCCTCTCCCGGTGACCGCCCCAGCGGGTCTCCATAGTGGGTTTGCCCAACTCCGTCATCATGGAAGAAGACACATTCCGGATGGAGGCGTCCAGGTTTATCGTGGGCAGCCAGCTTACGTCCAGCGCAGCGTGGCCGGACAACATCTGCACGCGTCCGATTTCTGCGTCGATATCGAACTTGAGGCCGTTGAGCTTATGGGCGTTGAAGCCGAGGTTGAAAATGAAACTCGCCCACTCCTCAGTATCGAAACGCACACCTACGCCCAACTGGTGGCGCGGTCCTTTTTCACAATCGAACACCAGGCGGTAGGGTTCCTGGGTACCCAGGATGCTGTAGGTTACCGTGGAGAAGCATCCGGTAGCCTCTATCACGCTCATCATCCTTTCCATCTCCGCCCGGTCCACATAGGAGCCTACTTTGAATTTGATTTCACGCTGGAGGATACGGGATTCGGAATTGGTAAGGCCAAGGAATTCCACGGCCCCTATCTGAACCGGAGTGCGGCCCAAATCTATTGCCGGAACATTGTTAAGATACGGCTTGGCGCCCTTCATCATCTTCTTCACCTCCGCCAGCTCTTCAGCCTTGCCTTTGGCTGCAACATAGCCCCGGTTTATCATGGTATCTATCGCTACCGGAGTGAAACTCAGCATATTGTATCCGTCCAGGTCGGGCTTGATGAATACGTCCGCTGCTCCAATATTCTGTTCCATGGACTCCCGGCCGAGCATGGTGACGAACTGCATCACAATATCCAGCAGGTTATTGACCTGGGAATAGTTCAAATCCTTGTCGGAAAGATTAACGGCAATTATGATGTCACACCCCGTAGCCTTAGCCAGATCCACGGGGAAATTGTTGCGCACGCCTCCGTCCACCAGCACCATTCCGCCAGTCCGCACCGGCTTGAACATGCCGGGGATGCTCATCGTGGAGCGCATCGCGGTCTTAAGGGAACCGCTTGTCCAGTTCTTGGACTTCAGGCTCACGATGTCGGCGGATACGCAGAAGAAGGGCAAGGGCAACTTGGTGAAAGACATATTGTCCTGATACCCTACGGACAAGCTGGAGAGCATATTGTTCACGTTGAATCCGTACACATAGCCGGACGGGAGGGAACTCATCAGGTTGTTGGTACCGAATTCGTCGCTGCCCCGCCTGTCGCTGTATCGGACCTGCTCATCTATACGGTTCTGGAAATCTTGCTTGGCATAGTGGAAAGGGATGGACACCAGGTAGGTCTCCCTGTATTGCTTCCGTGCGAAAGAATAATAGGAAGGGTCTATCCTGTCTGTAAGCATAACGCCCCAGTCCAGGGCACGGAGGAGCGAATCCAGATACTCGGGACTGTATCCCAATGCCGTCAGGCCGCCCACGAGTCCTCCCATACTGGTACCAAATACGGCATCTACAGGAATCTCCTGCTCTTTCAGGTACTTGAGCACGCCGACGTGAGCTGCGCCTTTGGCGCCGCCGCCGCTCAGCACGAGTCCTACGGTAGGACGGTGCTGCTCACTATGGATTCTATCCATATACCTGCGCATTTCGGCAATCGCCACAGCGTCACGGTCCGGATCAATACTTTCTGCAGCCAGACCGTTGGCATAATATTGGGCGGAAGCAGGCAGTACAAACAGCGTCAGCGCTATTGCTGCGAGTGCTGACCTGCAAGCATTCCGCAGGCTGCGAGGATGTCCTCGCCTCGGGAGGCTCTGATAGTGCATACAATTCCGTGATTATTAAGTCTGTCCCTGAATTCCTCCATTCTCACCGACGGGGAGCAGTCGTAAGGGAAATCAGGTATCTTGTGGAAACGGATAAGGTTCACCCTGCACTCCAGCCCGCCAAGCAGGCGGACAAGGGCGTCGGCATGACGTTTGCTGTCGTTCCATCCGGCAAACATAGTATATTCGAAGCTCACCCTGCGCTGTCCGGAAAAATCGTATCGGCGCAGAAGTGCAACCACGTCTTCCAAAGGCCATGCTTTCTGCACGGGCATCATCTCCAGTCGTTCCTCCGGGAAAGGATTGTGAAGGCTCACGGCTATATGGCAGCGGTGTTCGTCAAGAAGCTTCTGAAGCACCGGCAGTACGCCTATAGTGCTCACGGTGATGCGCTTAGGGCTCCAGCCGAAACCTTTTTCATCGGTCAGGATACTTATGGCCCTGGAAACCGCCTCGTAATTGTCCAGGGGCTCTCCCATACCCATAAAGACCGCATTGGTGAGCTGGTCCGCCTCGGGGATGCTTACGAACTGGTTGAGGATGTCCGCCGCATCCAGGTTCCCGTGCCATCCCTGACGGCCGGTCATGCAGAAGCGGCAACCCATACGGCAGCCCGCCTGGGAGCTCACGCACAAGGTCTTACGGTCTTCATCGGGAATCATCACGGCCTCTACCGCCTCATGCTCCCCTACCTGAAAGAGATACTTTACAGTGCCGTCGGAGGAACAGGCGGAGCCAACTGGTGCGGAGGTGCCAAGTTCGCAGGATTCCTGGAGCCTGGCCTTGCTGTCTTTCGAAATATTGGCCATCCGGTCCCAGCTCACAGCCTTCTTTACATACAGCCATTCTGCAAGCTGACGACCCACAAAAGGCCTCAGCCCACAGTCTTCTGCCAGGGCGGATAATTCCTGCGAAGTTTTTCCCAGCAACTTCGTTTTCATATTACAAAAATAACGAATTTTCTCTTATATTTGTATTCCTAACTATAAAACCACACGTTATGGCTAAAGAAATTGAAACACAAGCCCCTGAAACCAATGCCGCGAAACTCAAGGCATTGCAGGCTACGATCGACAAGATCGAGAAAGATTTCGGGAAAGGAACGATTATGAAGCTGGGAGATCAGCCACAATGGGATGTCCAGGTGATAGCGAGCGGCTCTGTCGCGCTCGACCAGTGGCTTGGCATTGGTGGTTATCCCCGGGGCCGCATCATCGAGATTTACGGACCCGAATCGAGCGGCAAGACCACTCTTGCCATCCACGCTATCGCTGAAGCCCAGAAGCAGGGCGGAATTGCAGCTATGATCGATGCTGAGCACGCATTCGACCGCAGCTACGCCCAGGCTCTTGGCGTCAATCTGGAGACTCTTCTTATCAGCCAGCCGGACAACGGCGAACAAGCCCTGGAGATTGCAGACAACCTCATCCGCTCCGGCGCCATCGACATCGTTGTCATAGACTCCGTCGCCGCACTCACCCCCAAGGCCGAGATCGAAGGCGAGATGGGCGACAACAAAGTGGGCCTGCAGGCCCGCCTGATGAGCCAGGCCCTGCGCAAGCTCACGGCCAACATCTCCAAGACCAACACCTGCTGTATCTTCATCAACCAGTTGCGCGAGAAGATAGGCATTATGTTCGGCAACCCTGAAACCACAACAGGAGGCAACGCGCTCAAGTTCTACGCGTCTGTCCGTATCGACGTGCGCCGCACCACCCAGCTCAAGGATGGTGACGAAGCTACCGGCAACCGCACACGCGTAAAGGTCGTCAAAAACAAGATGGCCCCGCCTTTCAAGAAATGCGAATTTGACATAGTTTATGGCGAAGGCATCAGCCACGTGGCAGAAATAGCCGACCTTGCAATTGAGTTCGACATTATCCACAAGAGCGGCTCCTGGTTCAGTTACGGCGGCGAGAAGCTCGCCCAGGGCCTTGCCAGCGTCAAGCAGCTGCTCAAAGACAATCCGGAACTCTGCGACGAAATAGAAGCGCAGGTACGTGAAGCACTGGCGAATGTCAAAGACTAAAAAAAGGGGTCTCGACGGGCCCCTTTTTCATTTTTATGCATTTTATTCACCGGGTGAAATTGCTCCCATAGGACAAGCATCGGCGCAAGTACCGCAATCGATGCACACATCGGGGTCGATGGTATAAACATCGCCTTCCTTAATTGCACCGGTAGGGCATTCGCCCTGGCAGGTGCCACAAGCCACGCAGGTGTCTGCAGAAATTTTGTATGCCATAAATGTACTAGTTTGTTTGTGGCTGCAAATTTACGGTATTGAATTTGAATAATCAAGTAACAGGAATGTTTTTTTACATATATTTGCAGCCATGAAACGAATTGCAATCATACTGTTCTGCCTGTTTTCGGGTATTTCGGCATTCGCCCAGAAAGATTTTGGAGGAATCGCCAGCTTCGACCGTACGGTCCATGACTTCGGAAGAATAAACATCCGCGACGGAGCTGTAAACTGCAGTTTCAAAGTGACCAATATAAGCGACAAGCCGATGAACATCCTGGCCGTCGTTACAAGCTGCGGCTGTACTTCCGCCACCTGGACCCGTACCGATATAGCTCCCGGAGCCTCCGGTACTATTGAAGTCACCTATAAGAACGACGAAGGGCCTTATCCTTTCGACAAGGCCCTGTCAGTCTATATTTCCGGCATAGAAAGGCCGGTTATCATCCACGTAAAAGGAATCACTGTAAAGGGTAAAAAATAGTTGCCGTTCGGGATCAAACAAGGTCCTTTAGCAAGCCCTGATGTTTTCAAACTGCCGCTTGCATGTCACTTGAATATATCAAAGAACCCCTGTACCTGGAAAGCCAGGCTCCGCTGTTCGCGTCAACCACTCCGGCCCTCGTCCCGTCGGCATAGTATTTTGTCTCGGACAGCTCCGTCCCGCCTCCGGGACCCGGTATCCTGACTACGGACGCCATGAGACTTGTTGTGTATGGGGGACGCTTACAACTGCAGTGAATATGCTTCTAAAAATACACTTGAAATAATTTGTCAAAGAATGAATCTTTCCATAAACTATCCCTTTCTGAAATAAGTCTGTAAGTAGTTTTCCATAAAAACGAATCTTTGTATCTTTTATTGCCGAAAGTCGTACCATTGATTAAAACTTCTCCAGGATGATATAGTAAACTGATAGTATCAATTACCTCTTTTTTGTATATCAATAAAACTGCCGGACCAGCAACTCCTTCTCGATAATAAAGATTGCGTACACATACAAGACTATCAATCGCCGTTGATAACGTTAATATGCCTAATGAATCATTTACGAATAAAGAATGAACATACTTATCGCCTATTTTATAGTCAACTATATGCTCTTTACATAAGGTCTCAAATTCTGGAACAAAAACACCTGGATACCACTCATAATATATTCTAATAGAATCTATTACATCAGTTGTGTCTTCAACTGTCTTTGCATCATGGTGCTCACACGACACCATGCAAAGTAGACTATAAAAAAAAATGGTATAACAAAATAAGAGACGATTCATTTTGTTTATTATTAAGAAAGGCTATTCCGAAACAATATATACTTGAAATTGGTTGGTCATAATAACATAATTCAATATTTCTTGCATTGTCATTCTGCTGAAATCTAGTAATGCCGTATGATAATCTTCACCTGTATGATCATAACGAGTTACTTGATTACCCGATATTTCACCATGATGCCTTGCCGCATATTGTTCAGTAGTAGTAATTACATTTTTTTCTTGAACGGTACCATATTGAGTATCGTTTGTTGTTGTGCTCTCAATGAAGGATTCAAGTGTTCCGTTATCCAAAGCTTCTAGATAGTTGTTCGCATGCCCGGCTTCATGGGCAAGGGAAGTTAATGGGGAACGCAAAATATTTGTTTCTTCGTTATATGACACCTTATGAGGATTCCAAGTAATTGTTTTTGTATTCGGATCAAACGTGTTGTTTTTCCCCTCTTTAATATAGAAAATCTGGTCTGATTCTTCCAAACGAGCAAGATTATATGAAGTCTGTTTTTCGTTCATTATTGTGATTGCTTCAGTAAAACTCTTTTTAAATGAATCGGTTGAGCCTTTTGCAAAATACAATTTCCTTCCGTCTGGGTCAATCTTATTCACTGGATTCCCCGCACAGTAGGCGTAGGGGCTGATGCCGTAGTACTTCTCCGCCATGGGGTCAACTTGCA
>CAMKQN010000052.1:0-14841 GCA_946414935.1 uncultured Bacteroidales bacterium | reverse complement strand
CCCAGCAACATGGATACAATCATATAAACACCTGATTCCGAGACCTTTTCGCGGCCTTCTTCATCGAGGGTATAGGAATGCATCTTCACGTTCGCCTTTACATCCTTCATGATGTCCTTAAGATTGTCTATACCGGACTGCTCTATGCGGTATGCCTCTACGGATGCGTTGATCTTGGAATTCAGGTTTTCGCTAAGGTCCATCCCGAGAGGCTTGCCGGAATATACGTCGGCACTCACAGTACGGGCCTCGGCATCCAGTTCGGAGATACTGAGCAGGGCGTCGTAGCCAAGGGACTCCAGTTCCAGTTTTACTTTATCAGGATCCTGGCCGTCCAGCACGGCGAAAGTAGCGGCCTCGGAATTCTCCAGCGAAGGAGCTACTATTCCGGAACGGTCGATAACCGCTATCTTTTTGGCACTCTCTTTAGTGCCCATCATGATTACGGAGGGTAGAATACAGAGTGCTGCGAAAAGCACTGGTACAAGGAACGTAGTGATCAGGAAGCTCTTCTTCTTGACTTTGTTGAGATATTCCCTGCTGATAATAATGCCGGTAGTATGCAGGTTCATTGCTTTTCAGTTACGAGTTTGATAAAAATGTCATTCATACGGGGCATCAGTTCTTTGTAGGAATTGATGGTGACTCCCTTGTCCAGGTAAGCCTGGAGTGTGGATGTGCCGTCGGTTTCACGGGGAAGCACTTCGGTGTGGCGGCCATCGGCATCGGTGTAAACCAGTTCGACATTGTTGTTGCCATAGTCACGGCGTATCTGCTCCACTCCTCCTGTGATTACCAGCCGGGCTTTGTTTATGAGCGCGATGTTGTCGCATAGTTCTTCTACGGACTCCATATTGTGCGTAGAAAGGATGATTGTAGCGCCCCCTGCTTTCAGCCTGAGGATTTCCTGACGGATTATCTCCGCATTCACCGGGTCGAAGCCGCTGAAAGGTTCGTCCAGAATCATCAGGGAAGGTTTATGCACCACGGTAGTGATGAACTGAAGCTTCTGCGCCATACCTTTGGAAAGCTCCTCTACCTTCTTGTCCCACCAGTCCTGAATACCGAAACGGATAAACCAATCCTTGAGAGAGTTCCTGGCATCTACGGTGCTCATTCCTTTCAGTCGGGCGAGGTACATGGCCTGGTCGCCCACCTTCATTTTCCTGTACAAACCCCTTTCTTCAGGCATATAGCCTATGCGCGCCACATCCTGTTGAGTAATGGGGGCGCCATTGAACAGCACCTCGCCGGAGTTGGGGATGGTTATCCGGTTGATAATCCGGATAAGAGTGGTCTTACCGGCTCCGTTGGGCCCCAGCAATCCGAAAATTTTGCCTTCCGGAATCTCCAGGCTTACATGATCCAGCGCCACTTTTTCGCCGAAGTTTTTGCAAACTTCCTTACATTCGATAATCGCCATTGATATAAATGTTGTTTTAACCTTCAAATGTAAACATTTTTTGCGTGATATTCATTATTTTTGTGGTGATGAAACGCTTAATTACCCTTCTTCTCTTGCTTGCATGCGCCAGCGCATACGCACAAGACCTCAATGTAACGCCTTCTCCGGATTCCAGCAAAGTTGCGTTCACCCGCAACAATGACTTATGGGTCAGAGATATTGCCAGTGGAGCCGAATACCGCCTTACTGATGATGGCAACGAACTGATACTCAACGGATACGCCTCATGGGTGTATTACGAGGAAATCTTCGGCCGTCCATCCAGGTACAGAGCTTTCTGGTGGAGTCCGGACTCACGCAAACTCGCATTTTACCGCTTCGACAACAGCGCGGTCCCGATGTTCCCCATCTACTCCCCCTTCGGCCAGGACGGTTCTCTTTCTCTCACCCGCTATCCCAAGGCAGGCGAGTGCAACCCTCCCGTGCGTATAGGCATCATAGAGGCTGACAGCGGAGATACCGTGTGGGCCGATTTCAGCGACGACCCGGATCAGTATTTCGGCACTCCGTTCTGGGGTCCCGGGTCCGACGAGTTGTTTGTGAGCCGCATGCCGCGCAGGCAGAGCCTGCTGGAAGTGTTCGCTGTGAGTGCCGCTGACGGCAGCAAGCGGCCGGTATATAGCGAAAACTACCCTACCTGGGTCACGTGGATAGAGGGTATGCTGTTCACCGACAAAGGCTTGCTGATGGCACGCAACTTCGAGACCGGTTGGGAGCAGATCTACTTCCTCGGCTACGACGGCAGCCTGAGACGCCTTACTGACGGCCGCAACTGGGACATCCGGCTACTCAAGTACGACCAGAAAAAGGGGGACCTGTGGTTTCTGGCAAAACGCGATTCAAGGATACATTCCACACTGTACCGAATTGACAAGAAAGGCAGGATATTTACTCTTACCGACCCGGAGTACAACACTATGCGAGCTGAGATTTCGGATGATGGAAAGAGTTTCAAGGCCATGGCTTCCAATGTCCGTTGCAAGTGGCAGATGATTGAAGGCAACGCCCAGAAAGTCAAGAGCTTCACCAAACTGAGCGAGAGTGATGCTGAAGGTCCGCGCCCCGAACTTGTGAGAATTCAGAACGACGGTTTCGAGCTCTACGGTCTCATCTCCGCCCCCAAGGATTTCGACCCTGCAAAGAAATATCCTGTAGTAATGCAGTTATATGGCGGGCCAGGTACCCCTTACGTCCGGGACACTTGGATGGACAGGGATTCCCAGAACCGTTGGTGCTGGGAAAACGGCATCATCTATATTGTAGTCGATCCCCGTTCTTCCGGAGAAAACGGCAGGGCCGGAATGGATCAGGCGTTCAGGCGCATGACGGTAATAGAGCTTCAGGACTATATCTGCTGGGCCAAGTGGCTGCAGACCCTGCCCTACGTGGACGGTTCCCGCATAGGCGTGGAAGGCTTTTCCTTCGGAGGCACGACTACCGCCATGCTGGTACTGCGCTATCCTGAATACTTCTGCTGCGGAATCGCAGGCGGCGGCGTGTACGACTGGACTCTCTACGATTCCCACTACACGGAACGCTACATGGACACGCCCCAGGCTAACCCCGACGGCTACAAGGAGGCCAGCGTGATGACCTGGGTGAACACCTGTGCCCTCAAGGAGAAAAAGGGACTGCACAACGGCATGCCTGCACTTAAGCTTACCCACGGTACAGGTGACGACAACGTCCACTTCCAGAACACCCTGCAGCTTATCGACGCGCTTCAGAAAGCCGAAATTCAGTTCGAGCTGATGATCTACCCTGACGGCATGCATGGATACCGCGGATACCAGCACATTCATGACGCAGCCAACGACCAGTTATTCTGGAGCAAACACTTGCTGCCGTAACTGTATGCGGAACTTACCCGGCCGTGTGATGAGAACGGCTGATTATCAGCCGGCGTTCGCCACCCAGAACGCATGCGAAGATATGGACGGGGCCTCCGGGCTTCGTCTTTATCTTTGTCCGGAGCTGCTCTGAACTGAGTCCTACACCTTTAGCCGTCACTTCAGCCTGTGGATACCGGCGGCTTAAGGCCTTCAGCACAGATGAAGCAAAGGGCAATACTTCAATCACCTGATAATACTTTCCGAAATGCGCCAGACTTTCGTCGTAAGGCATCATCCCCATTCCCGGCCCGAGCCCTGACTTGACCATCGCGGCAGAAGGCACGAAGAGCAGGTCCCTTTGGCCGGTTTCCGCCTCCGCCAGGCAGGAAGGGTCAAAGACCTTCCCATTTTCCGCCAGGACAACACCGGAAAACGAGGCCCCACTGCTGCATATGCAAAGCAGCTCCTTGCACTCGCCGCCTGTGCCAATCACATGAATATGAGACAAATAAGCTTCCAAGCGCCGCCTCAGCATAGTAATATCTGCCATGGGTGACACTTTCACCATCACCGTGGGAGCAAGTCCGGTCAGCAGAGGCATCAGCGACACCACGTCGGGACTACATTCCTCCAGCAGAATCAGTTTGCGCCTGGCCGTGCCACGGCGGGCTGGGTCAAGATAGATGACGTCAGGGCCAAATGCGGAAAGCGCTTCCTGCCACCCGGAAAGTTCCGCGCCTACATCATAGCAGTTGAAAAGCACATTGGAAATGCTCAGAAGGCCGAAATTCCTTTCTACCGCCCCGCACAGCACTTTGTCCCTCTCATTGTACCAGACAGCGGACGCTTTCAGGGAAAAAGCCCAGCTGTCCACTCCGAGACCTCCGGTAAGGTCGGCTACCCTGGCACCTTCCGGAATGAGCGATGCCTTGTACCTTGCCGCTATCTCTCCCGAACATTGCTGCAAGTTGAGCGAAGCTGGAATCTCCAGCTCCCTGCCGGCCCAGGAAGGCACTTTGGCCGAGAGTTTCCGCAAGCCTTCCGCCTGCATTGCCTGGAGCATCCCCGCAAAACCTCCGTTCATGCGAAAAGATTGTCTTTGAAATTCACCAGATACACTTTTTCCACGGCACGGGTAATGGCGGTATATAGCCACTTCAGGTCTTCAACGCTCAGGATGCCTTCCCAAAAAGGATTGTCGATGAACACGCAACGCCATTGTCCTCCCTGAGCTTTGTGGCAGGTAACGGCGTCCGCATATTTCAGCTGCAAGGCGTTAAAGAAAGGATCCTCGCGCACGGCTTCCCAGATACGTTTCTTGGAGCCTCGGTCAGCATAATCGGCACTCACCCCCGCATACAGGGCGTTCTGTTGCTCGTACGTCAGGGATGCCGACTCCGAACTGAGAGTATCCAGGCACACCTTTGCCTGCAGTTCCGCATCATCATAATCCGGGAAACGTAGCAGGGCGTCGGCGAAATGCAAGCCGTATCGGTCTTCGAAATGCCATATCTTCTGCAATTCAGCTATATCGCCGTTGGCAATATAGTCCATTTCGTCCACATCATCCACGAACTGGTAGCAGTTCTTCACAATCATGAACTTGTCGCCCCGGGACAGTTGCTCCTCTTTGAAAAGCACCTGCGCACGTATCCCCAGATTGTACCTGATGGCGCGGCGGTTGGACCGGCAAAGCACCACCGTATCATCGTATCCGTAGCGGTCGTACGCGTCCGAAATGGCCTCCAGCAGCTCTCCACCGCCTATACGCTGGACTTCGCGCCCAGTTCCGGCCTTCAAGTCCAGACTCTCGAAAACTTCATCGGCAGAGGCCTTTTCTATCAAGCGGCGAACAATTGTCGCATCGGTCAGGATGAGCGATTCCTGCGCCTGGCGCACCACCGTGGAAAGCTCGGCAAAGCGCACCCCGCCGAAGACACCCATCGCTTCCTTGCTGAGGGCAGGCGAAGAATCCAAGCCCACCGGGGGCAACTGTGCGGCGTCTCCCAGAAGTATCAGCCGGCAATCGTCCCCGGCACGCACGAAACTGACCAGGTCTTCCAGCAGACGGCCGGAGCCGAAAATGGAACCCTGCTGTTGCTGACGGCTGTCCTCGGCGCCTATGAGCGAGGCTTCGTCAACCACGAACAATGTATGCTTGGCCTTGTTCTGGCTAAGAGAGAAACGTCCCATTCCGTCATCGCCTACCGACTGCTGACGGTAAATATGCTTGTGCACGGTGAAAGCGGGGCGGCCGGAAGCGGCGGAAAGCACCTTGGCGGCACGTCCGGTTGGAGCAAGCAGGACTGTGCGTATGCCCACAAGACGCAAGTAATTGATTACTGCGGAAATAGCTGTAGTCTTACCGGTGCCGGCATAACCGTTGAGCACAAAGATGTCGCCTTCGTCGGTACTCAGGAAATC
The DNA here is from genome assembly GCA_946414935.1 of uncultured Bacteroidales bacterium. Taxonomy (GTDB): domain Bacteria; phylum Bacteroidota; class Bacteroidia; order Bacteroidales; family UBA932; genus Cryptobacteroides. The sequence continues at coordinate 9,120 of CAMKQN010000052.1, read as the reverse complement.
AGCCAGGTCACGAAACAGCGCATCCTGGCAGACAGTGGGCTCAACCTTGCCCATCGCTTTGAGGAAACCCTCATAGAGACGCTTTGAATCCATCAGCGGTTGCGCCTGTCGAATATCATGGCGACCACGGCAAGAACCGGATAGATTTCCACGCGGCCAAGGAACATGTCCATAGAAAACATGAACTTAGCTGCGGTAGGCGCCATATTGAAACTGCCCATGGATCCCATATCGCCCAAGGCCGGCCCCACATTGCTAATACTTGTGACCGAAGCTGCAAGCGAGTTCTGCCAGCCCACTCCGGCCGCAAGGCAAATTACCCCCGATACCACCAGCAGAAGCATATACATAGCAATATACAGGAGCTGCGGCGAAACGTCATCATCTTTGAGCACCTTGCCCCCGAATTTTATCTCATTTACGGAAGAAGGATGGAGGATACGGTTGATCTGGCGGCCTACTGTCTTGAACAACAACACTATACGGTCTATCTTCAGACCTCCCGAGGTGGATCCGGCACATGCGCAGACGCTTGCCACAATGATTATCAGCACCCCCATTACCGGAGGCCACGTGGAGTTGTCTATAATGGCGAAGCCGGTAGTGGTGGAAATGCACATCACTTCAAACAAACCGTTCCATAAAGAGTCGCCCCAGGAGGCGCAGTATCCGCGGGTCTTGAGCAGGATTCCGAGAATCACGGAGAAGAAGAGCAATGAGCCGGTATAATACTTCACCACCGCATTGTTCAGCGGCTTCAGGGACCTGTTCACCACGGTGAGGAAAAGCAGGCCGAAATGAAGCGATGACAAGTACATGCAAAGCATAGTGGCCGCTTCCACCCAGCGGGAGCCGAAAGCACCTATGGAAGCGTTGCGGGTGCTGAAACCGCCGGTCGCGCAGACGCTCATAGCATGGCACAAAGCGTCAAACAGCGACATTCCAGCCAGGAGGTAAAGTATCAGAGCTATGAAGAAAATGCCCAGGTACACGTACGCGAAAATGTTCACCGTACGATTGGCGCGCATGGCATAAGAGCCTCTGGACAAGGAACTTATCTCCATATTCACCAACCTCAGTTTTACCGGGCTGGAGTCCGGAATGATGAGCAGCAGGAAAACCACTACTCCCAAGCCTCCGATGAAATGGGTGCTGGCCCGCCAGAACAGGAGACTGTGCGGAAGGGCTTCTACATTGTCAAGAATGGTTGCGCCGGTAGTAGTGAATCCCGACACGCTTTCGAACCAGGCGTTTTCCAGGGTAAAAGGCCCTCCCCAAAGGGCATAGGGCAGCATTCCGAAGATAAACGACAGCAACCAGGAAAGGGTAATGGTAACATAGCCTTCCTTGAGCGTAATGGCATGGGTACGGCGTACGAAAATGAAAGGAAAGACGCCGACCAGGAAGGTAATGGTGAAGCTGATGATGAGGGCAGCACACGCGCTGTCATTACCGTTCAGCACCGAGACCAGCACTGAAAGGAGCATGAACAGGGAGCTCACCAAGAGCGCCAGTCCGACGCTACGGCTTATTGCTTTCCAATTCATCAGATACCCTTGATTTCAAATCTTTTAGACGCTTGCGCAGCTGCAGGTTCTCGTTTGCCAAATCCGAAATGCCATCATTCAGCTTGACCAGCTGGTCATCTCCGTCAAACTCGTAAGTGTACTTCTTGCCGTAAGAACGATACCCCTCCATTGAATCCAGCATTTTGTAAAGCGGATTCACGTAATATGCCAGCATGAACAACAGAAGCATCACCACAAGCAGCAGGCCCACGGCTACCGCTACGATTCCAGGGATAATGCTCATGTAGAAACCGCGCTCGAAAGTCCGCGAATTCTTTTCGAGGTCCTTGTAGATGGCAAGCTGAAGGGCATCTATATCTGAACTAAGCTGGGCGAAACCAGGCTGAAGACGGTTGAAATACCAGCTCCGTGAATCTATGAAATAGGAATCCAGGACATTCTCCAGCTCGAGAGAGGTAAGCACATAAGCGGCGCAGGAATACACCACGGAATCTGTAAGCGGTTGAATCACATTGGATTCTATAGAGGCCCGCAAAGTATCGCAGTGGGACAGGAAATATTCCTGGTCGAAAGCCGGAAGTTCCGCATAAGAATCATCCCCTATTACTGCAAGAATGTCCAGGTTATACTTGTTGCTTATTTCCGAAAGCTTGTGCGCAGTGTTCAAACTCTTCACGTCATCCGCGATGAGGTCTGAGACATAAGTGCTCATCTTGGAGTATTCAAGCACGGATATAGTTGCAGATATCAGCAAAATAGCAGCTATCGCACAAAGACTTAAAGTCAATTTTGCCTTAATCGACAATTTCATTTTAAATTTTTTTACAAAATCTGCACAAATATAAGAATTTATTGGTATTTTTGCATATACAGCCACATTCACCATGACTATCAATTTTCTCAGCGACGGTTCCAGCAAGAATGCCCAGATAAAACGGGCAATCTTGCGATTGTGCATTTCTCATGATGAATCCAGTATTTCCTTCTTCAGCAAGACTTTGGGTATCAGCGTCCCGACCATCACCAAACTGCTTGGAGAGCTGATTGACGACGGCTTCATCCTGGACGAAGGAAAGATGGGCACTTCGGGCGGGCGCCGGCCCAGCATATACGGTTTGAACCCGAATGCCGGCTACATCGTCGGCATAGACATAGCCCGGCACCATTTTCACATTGCCATTACGGATTTCAAGGGCAGCCTGATCCATTACATAGAAGACATCGAGTTCGTACTTGAATCCAACAGCAATTCCTTCAGGCAGATGTGCCGTATGGTAAAGGACCATGTGATTGCCGTGGGCATTCCCTGGATCAAAGTACTGGCCGCCGGCGTGAGCCTGGCCGGCCGCGTGAACCCCGAAAAAGGTTATTCCCTATCCTACTTCGTAAGTGATGACCTGCCGCTTAAAGACCTGTTCCAGAGAGAGTTGAATGTGCCCGTAAACATAGAGAACGACTCCCGTGCCCTTACTTACGGAGAATATATGAGTCTGGGCAAGAACGCCAACAAGGATATGATTGCAATCAACCTCAGCTGGGGCCTGGGCATGGGAATGATACTTGACGGGCGGCTTTATTACGGGAAATCCGGCTTTTCAGGAGAAATCGGCCACTTCCCTTTTCTGGATAACGATATCATTTGCCGCTGCGGCAAAATCGGATGTCTGGAAACCGGGGCTTCGGGTTTTGCCCTTCACCGCATGATTATTGAAAAACTCAAAGCCGGCCGGCGCTCATCCCTGTCCAAATTGTACAAGGAAAACGGAGACCTGGAGCTTTCCGAGATACTGAGCGCAGTGCAGAACGGAGACGTATTGGCAATCGAGTGCATAGGCGAAATCGGAGAGACTCTGGGCCGAAGCATCTCCGGCATAATCAATATTTTTAATCCCGGGCTCGTGATTATCGGCGGCCGGCTCATAGTCGGGAAAGACCATCTTATCCTGCCGATACGAACCGCCGTCAACAAGCTTTCCATGGACAGGGTAATCGCCGACACCAAAATCCGTCTTTCCACTTTAGGCAGGAAAGCCATAGCCATAGGAGATTGCTTCCTTTCCCGCAAAAAGCTGCTCGGCATCTGATTTTATTTCCGCTTAGACATGAACGATAATATCCTGCAGGAGCTTTTTGAGACATATTCAGGTCAAAAGCTCTCTGAAAAGACTGAACTTCCCACTTCCGGAAGCCACAGACGGTACTTCCGGCTCAGAGGAGGAGACATATCAATAATTGGCGTACTCGGTACTGACTTCGATGAAAACCGTGCCTTCATCACCCTGTCCCGCCATTTCAGGGAGAAAGGCATCAAAGTCCCTACCGTCTTGGCCGTAGCCCCTGACGGCATGTCCTACATCCAGGAAGACCTGGGCGAGAAGATGCTCTTCGACCTGCTTTCACAGGGGCGCGAAAGCGGCCGCTACAGCTCGTACGAGGCGAGCCTGTTGTGCCGTACCATAGAGAAACTGCCGAAGCTCCAGTTCAAAGGCGCCGAAGGGCTGGACTGGGATATCTGCTACCCGCAAAAGGAGTTCGATGCCCGCATGGTAGATTTCGACCTGAACTATTTCAAGTATTGTTTTCTCAAGGCTACCGGTCTGGAATTCAACGAAATACTTCTTCAGGACGACTTCGAAAAGCTCAAAGCCGACCTGCTGCAGGAGCAGACTGAAACATTCCTGTACCGGGATTTCCAAGCCCGCAACGTTATCATAAAGGATGACGAGCCCTACTTCATTGACTATCAGGGCGGCCGCCGAGGGCCCATATACTACGACGTTGCTTCGTTTATATGGCAAGCCCGTTCCCGTTTCCCGGAAGAGTTGAAGCAGGAGCTCATCCGCAGTTACCTGCGGGCCCTCAGGAGTTATACGGAAGTAGATGAAGAGCACTTCCACGACAGGCTGCGCCTGTTCGTGCTGTTCCGTACGCTGCAGGTGCTCGGAGCCTACGGTTACCGCGGCTATTTCGAAAAGAAGCCGCATTTCCTGGCCAGCGTACCTTACGCACTTGACAATCTTCGGAGTTTGCTTAAAATACCGTTCGACCGCTACCCCTATTTGAACGGCATCCTGACCAAGCTCACCAATATGCCGCAATTCTATGAAATTGCGGTGGACCGCAGGCTGGAAATACGCATCTACAGTTTCGCGTACAAAAAAGGAATACCTGTGGACAACACCGGCAACGGTGGCGGCTACGTCTTCGACTGCCGTTCCATCAACAATCCCGGCAAGTATGAGCACTACCGCCAGTTCAACGGCAACGACCCCGAAGTAATCAAGTTCCTGGAGGACGACGGAGAGGTGAATGTGTTTCTGGAAAGCGTTTACAAACTGGTGGACGCCCATGTCGAGCGCTTCATCGAGCGAAAGTTCACCCATCTTCAAGTCTGCTTCGGATGCACCGGCGGGCAGCACCGCTCGGTTTTCTGCGCCGAGCATCTTGCCAGCCACCTTTCCGGCAAATACGATGTTGTCGTAAAGCTCACCCACAGGGAACTGGACATAGAAAAGACCTTATAGCCTATGAAAGCAATGGTATTCGCCGCCGGCCTCGGCACCCGGCTGAAGCCGATTACGGACACCATGCCCAAGGCGCTCGTGCCGGTTTGCGGCAAGCCCCTGCTTGGCCACGTGCTCTCGAAGTTGTGCGCCGCCGGTTACGACGAGGTTGCGATAAACGTGCACCACTTCCCGGACCAGATTCGCGAGTACCTGAAATCCAACGACTTCGGGCTCCGTATCTACATATCCGATGAAAGTGACATGCTGAGGGAGACAGGAGGCGGCATAAAACATGCCCAGCCCCTGCTATGCGGATCTGACGCGGCTCCGTTCCTGGTACATAACGTGGACATTATTTCCGACCTGGACCTGGGCTGGTTCCGGAATCAGATGCCCGGAGATGCCCTCGCGGCCTTGCTTGTAAGCGAAAGAAAAACCCAGCGCTATCTGTTGTTCGACGACTCGATGCGGCTTGTAGGCTGGACCAATTTAGCCACGGGAGAAGTCCGCAGTCCTTTTCCGTCGCTGCAACCAGGGCACTGCCGCCGCTATGCTTTCGCCGGCATTCATAACATATCCCCCGCCATATTCCAGGTCTTCAGGGAATACGGCTGTCCGGAGCGCTTTCCCATCATTGATTTTTACCTTGAGGCCTGTGCCCGATATCCAATATATGGCATTGTACCAGAAGAGCTTACAATCGTGGATGTGGGTAAGGCCGAAACTCTTGCCGAAGCCGAAAAGCTTTGTTCCCGGATACTGTAGGCTACTTCAAAAGGCCATAAAACCCGGTTGATAGTCAAGAGATTATTCCTATATTTGTGCTCATGAAAAAGATAATAGTCATACTGCTTGTGTTTACTGCGTCCTGTGCAGTGGCATCCGCTCAGTATTATTCAGGATACGACAGATACAATCGGGGTTACCAGGATTACGGCCAACGTGATTACAGCGGCGGATTCAACCTGTTCAGTACGGACAGGGTAGAATCTAACCTGAGAGTACTTTTCCCCATGTATTTCGGGCTTTCAACAATGTTCAATGATAATTCCAAGGTCCTGGAATCCATTTTATACAAGAATTTCTATTACAGTCTCGAACTCGCCAACCTGCGTTTTTCTTCACGAAGAAGACATATTGAAACGTCTTTCGGCATTCGCTTCACATTTATGGATTATGCGCTGAACAATACGGACATCACCTTCAGGAAAGACGCCGGTGGCATCTACCAGCCTTTCCCCATTATAGCGGAAAACAGCAAGTATGACGGCAGCAAATCCAAGATTCACGCCACATATGTAGGCGTACCTTTCAAGCTTGCTTACAAGGCGGGACGCGGCAGGGTTTATATCGGAGCCAGCGCAGACTACCTGATTAACGGATATACAAAGTACAAGAAACCGGCCTACCGTGAAAATGCCAACGACCTGTTCAAGCGTTTCCGAGCCACTGTTGAAGCAGGTTTTTCCTATGGGATTATAGGCGTCTTTGCAAACTACGGCATTACATCCCTCTTCCCTGACGACTGGAGCGGGGCCAACAGCTTCACGGTGGGATTGGCAATTGGAATGTAATCAGACTTCCCTGCCGGAAGCTTTTCTTTGGCATCCAGGTAAACGAACCAGTTAAACTTTTATATAGCTATGTCAACCAACACGAGCATTCCTCCACTCAATGCGCACGGGCAACAGATTTTGGAACAGTATCACTCTTTGCTGCCGATTTTCAACGAGATGGCCCGTATTATCCCCGGCCGTATCCGGCAGTTTTTCGATGAAGCGGGCATCATTGTAGCCGCATTGGAATGCAGGGTCAAAACGGAGGCGTCACTTGCTGGAAAGCTGGAGCTCAAGGGCAGCAAATACCGTGATCTCTTCGACCTCACCGATATCCTTGGGCTGAGGGTAATTACATTCTATATTGACGATGTGGACAAGGTGGCGTCAGTACTTGAGCGTCTGTTCACGATCGATTGGGAAAATTCAGTGGATAAGCGCAAGGCGCACGAAATCGACAGTTTCGGCTATTTGTCCCTCCACTACATCTGCAGTATCCCGGAAAGCTCATACAAAAGCGCGGAGCATCCGGAGCTGAACAAGATACGTTTCGAAGTTCAGATGCGTACTGTGCTGCAGCACGCCTGGGCCAACATGAACCACGATACTGGCTACAAGAGCGGCGTTGAAGTGCCCAAAGAGTACCTTCGAAACCTAAGCCGTCTGGCCGGAATGCTGGAGCTTGCAGACGAACAGTTCAGCCATATACGCACGGAGATAAACAACTACAGGCGCCAGGTGCAGGGCCTAGTGGCTTCGGGCAGGCTTGAAGATGTGGAACTGAACGGTGATACCTTCCGCAGTTATCTGGAACTCAAGCCATTCGACAAACTGAACCGCCGTATAGCTGCGGTGAACCAGGCAGAAATCCAGGAGGTGTCGCTCATGAATTATCTTCCGGTATTCAAAGCAATCGGGTGCAAGATGCTGGGCGACGTGGCCGCTATCATCAAAAACTACAGCGAAGCCGCATACCAGATTGCCTGCTACCAGATTGGTCTCACTGACTTGGATATTATTTCCGCATCCCTGGGCCCCCAGGACCTGTGTATTGCTTATATATTGAAAAACGGCGGCGGCAAGCCCGGTCTTAAGTATCTTTTAGACTTATTGAACGGTCCGTCCGCAGGAGGCAATGAGATAATGGCCGAGATGCTATTGGAACAGGCTAAAGACTTACCTTTTATGAATCAATAAATTATGGCAAACAAACCGCTCAATACCGAATTACTCGACAAGGCAATAATATTTGCCGTAAAAGCCCACTCCGGCACCGAGCGCCGAGGCAAGGGTTTCCCCTATATCGTTCACCCCATGGAAGCTGTAGAGATCGTTTCTACAATCACTCCGGACCAGGAGCTGCTGGCTGCAGCTGCGCTGCACGATACCGTAGAGGACACTTCCGTCACGGAGGAAGACATCAGGAAAGAGTTTGGAGACAGGATAGCCGATCTGGTTGCAGCGGAAAGTGATGTATTCCCCGACGGACTAAGCGAAGAGGAAAGCTGGCACATGCGCAAGCAAGCGGCAATTGACAGGCTGGCAAATTCTTCCCACGACGCCAAGATAGTGGCTATAGGTGACAAATTGTCCAATATGCGGGCCATTTCCAGGGACTATGCCATCCAGGGGGATTCACTATGGAATCTGTTTCACGTCAAGGACAAAGCTTCGCACGCCTGGCACTATAAAGGGCTTCTGAATGCCCTCAGGGAGCTGGAAGATACGAGCGCTTTCAAAGAGTTCGAGACGCTGGTCGCAAGGATTTTCGATTAATGCAAACGCAGTAATATACAAATAAAGCAGGCCAAAAGCCTGCTTTATTTGGTAGGGACGGTCGGATTCGAACCGACGACCTCTTCAATGTGACTGAAGCGCTCTAAACCAGCTGAGCTACGCCCCTGTCCTCAATCGGGACTGCAAATATAGTGAATAATTTCGAATTCGCAAATTCTCTATTTCTTCACATTGTTGTAATGAGCGGAAAGGCGGAAATCCTGTCTGGCAAGCTCCGGAAGGCTTTCGTACATTTTTACGAATTCCTTGGAATCCACCTTGTTGATCATCATTACGAGGGCCTGCACACCAAGATAGTCGGATTTGTGCGCATTGAAAATGGGCCGGCAGTGAGCCGCTATTTCCTCGTCCCGTTTGTTCATGATCTCCGCTGCGCCCTGAGAGTCTCCAGCCTGGAAAGACTTCTCCATCTCGCTTGCTGTCGTGGTGTACAATTTAACAGCCCATTTCTGCAAATCGAGCGACTGTTGAGCCAGCTTGCTGCCCTTTACGGATGCACCCTTCTCAGTGATTTTGAGATCAATGCTTTTGGCATCGGGAATAATAATCACAGGCTCCGAATTCTTGCCGGCGGTTATAGCAAGAGGAGTTTCAACACTCCTGGCGCAGTTGTAACTGAATTTACCGTTCTCCACGGCACACTGTTCCAGGACTTTACCGTCAATCCCGGCAATCTTGACACTTGTCACATTCGATGGCACGGAACCTTTGATGGTGCAACCACCGCCACCG